>CAJOMP010000001.1 GCA_905235785.1 uncultured Clostridia bacterium
CTTTTAAAATTGTATGATTGTTTTTAATTTGCTCTATTTTATCATTTATTATATCATTTAATTCTTTTTGTGTATCCACGACTTTTTGATTTATCCCAATAATTTTCTTAAATCGAGCGAGTTCGGGCAGGGCGTTACTATATATTTAAACAACGTAATAACCGACTGTAAAATCGCTGAAAAAGTGAAGATAAATTCTTCAAATGCGGAGAAAGCAACTGTCGAAGCGTGTGCGGAAATAGGCCCGTTCGCAAGGCTCAGACCTAATGCTAAAATAGCCGAAAACGCACATATAGGCAACTTTGTGGAAGTTAAGAACGCAACCGTAGGCAAGGGAACTAAAGCGTCGCATCTGACCTACATAGGCGATTGCGATATTGGCGAAAATTGCAACGTCGGTTGCGGTGTTATCTTCGTCAACTATAACGGTAGGGAGAAAAACAGAACTAACGTCGGCGATAATTGTTTTATCGGAAGCAATTGCAACATTATTGCTCCCGTGAACATAGCGTCGGATTCTTATATATGCGCGGGTACAACGGTAACGGACGACGTAAATACCGATGATTTTGTTATTGGGCGCGTAAGACAGGAAGTCAAAGCGGGCAGAGCAAGCAGATATTTAAAAAACAACAAGGAGCAGTAAAATGGGATTATTTTTCGGCACGGACGGATTAAGGGGAAAGGTAAACGAAGACCTTACTTTCGATATAGCGTATAAAATCGGAAACGCGCTTTCTATTCTTAAAGAAAAACCGACGGTTTTAATAGGTTCCGATACGCGTGTTTCTAATTCTTATCTAACGCTCGGCGTGGCGAGCGGGGCGATGAGCGGCGGCGCGAAAGTTATTGACGCAGGCGTTGTTCCGACGGCGGGCGTTGCGTATTTAACAAAAAAGATAAAGGCCGATTACGGGGTAGTAATAAGCGCGTCGCATAACAGCGGCGAATATAATGGCATTAAGGTTTTTAATTCCGACGGATATAAACTCGGCGATAAAGAAGAAGAGCGGATCGAAAGATGTTTTATTCACGATAAAACCAACGATTTTCCCGATATAGGAACTTTCGAGCAGGATTTTACGCTTATCAAGCAGTATAGGAATTTTCTTATCGGAGCAAGCGAAAACAGTCTTGAAGGTAAAACGATTGTTCTCGATTGCGCGTACGGAGCGGCGCACAGAATAGCGCCGGAAGTGTTCAGAAGATTAGGCGCTAACGTTATCGCGGCAAACGCCGTTTACGATGGGCTTAACATAAACAATGGTTGCGGTGCGCTATATCCCGAAAATCTCGTAAGACGCGTATTCAGATATAAAGCGGATATGGGTTTTGCTTTCGACGGCGACGCCGACAGGCTTATCGCCGTAGACGAAAAGGGCAAAGTTATCGACGGGGATATGATAATATGCGGCATAGCGAAATATCTTAAATCGCTTGGAAAACTTAAAGACAATACGGTTGTCGGAACAAGCCATACTAATATGGCGATCGAAGATAATTTGAAACGGAACGGTATATCAATGATAAGAACCGATATCGGCGATAAATATGTTCTCGCGAAACTTCTGGAAAAGCATCTTTCTCTCGGTGGAGAGCAAAGCGGACATATAATATTAAAAGATATCGCAACGACGGGCGACGGAATTTTGACGGCGATAATGGTCGCTAATATGGTGATAAACGAAAAGAGAACTATGTCTGACATTTTGGAGGTCGAACTTTATCCGCAAACGAATAAAAACGTTATAGTCGGGGATAAATTCCGTATAATGAATAACGAAGAACTGTTGAAAGAAATCGTTAAATATAACGGAGAACTAGAAGGAAAAGGACGCATAATGATAAGGGCTTCGGGCACGGAACCGAAAATCCGTATAATGGTAGAAAGTCAGGATAAAGATCTGAACGAAAAAATAGCCGCGTCGATGGTTTATATGATAAAAAGGATAGACGAAGAGGTTTAACTGATGTGCGGAATAGTCGGATTTATAGGTAAAAACCCCGAACACGTATTATTAAACGGATTAAAGCGCCTTGAATACAGGGGGTACGATTCCGCAGGCATAGCGGTAAAATCGACGGATAAAATAGAATTGTTTAAGGCAAAAGGCGAAATTAAAAATCTTGAAAAAGTAATTTTGCCGATTGCAAACGCGGATATAGGAATAGGTCATACGCGTTGGGCGACGCACGGAAAGCCCGACGAGATAAACGCGCACCCGCACGTTTCAGGAGATAAAACGTGGGCGGTCGTGCATAACGGGATAATAGAAAATTACACCGAACTTAAAACAAAACTGATGGGTTTCGGTTACGGCTTTTATAGCGAAACGGATACCGAAACGGTCGCTAAACTTCTCGAATATTATTTTGCAAAAGACGGCGACGAGATTTCCGCAGTCAGTAAAACGATATCCGCGATAAAGGGCAGTTATGCGCTCGGAATATTGAAAAAAGATAAAGACGGAATATTTTTCGCAAAAAACAAAAGTCCGCTTTTTATTGCGAAAGCGGGCGAAGAAATAATGCTTGCGAGCGATATCATATGTTTTAAAGGCTTTGCGGAAGAATACTATCCCTTAACTGACGGAATATTCGGTTATGCGTCCCGTGGAAATATTGTTTTTTACGATAAGTTAGGCGAAACGAAAATTGCGCCGGTTGCGCTCGATTTGGGCGAATACGATAATCTCAATACTTATAAACACTTTATGATAAAAGAGATTTTCGACACCAAAACCGCGCTTAAAAATATAATCGAATACTATTCGGAAAAAACGAATTACGATAAATTGAAAGATTTTGATTTTTCGGGCATTACCCGTGTGAAATTCGTCGGGTGCGGCACAGCGTATCATGCTTGCCTTCTCGGCGCGGATATGTTCTGTGAAAAGACGGGTATCGAAGCGACTGCTTACGTTGCGAGCGAATTCAGGTATCAGAAAGTTAAACTCGGTAGCGACACTATGGTCGTTCTTGTCAGCCAAAGCGGGGAAACGGCGGATACGCTTGCCGCGTTTGAACTCGCGAAAGAGAGCGGCGCTTATACGATCGCTATCGTAAACGTGGAATACAGCACGCTTGCAAAACGCGCCGACGCGTATTTTCCCATAAAAGCGGGGGTAGAGATTGCCGTAGCGTCAACAAAAGCGTTCAGCGCGCAACTGTCCGTTCTCAACGTTTTTGCCGGCATTTTTGCGAAAAAAATCGGGTCTGAGACCGACCCGCTTTCCGACCTTATTAAATTGTACGAAACGTTTGACTATGGCAATCTAAACGATTTTAAACTGCTTGCCGACGTGTTAAGATATAACGATAATCTTTTCATGATAGGTCGCGGAAACGATTATTACGTCGCGCAGGAAGCGAGTTTAAAAATCAAGGAAACTTCGTATATCAATTCAAACACCTATTACGCGGGCGAACTCAAACACGGGTTTTTAGCGCTTATAGACGAACAAACGTATGTGATAACTTTCGCTACTGATAAAAACGTGTTGTCGAAAACGCTTTGCAACGCGGAAGAAGCGAAGGCGCGCGGCGGTAAGGTTATTCTTTGTACGTGTTTCGATTTAAGTCCTTCGGACGCGGAGAACTTTTATTATGTGGTCAGGGTCAAAGAACTCGGAAATTCTCTTCAAGCGGTATTAAATATCGTTCCTTGGCAGATTATTGCATACTATATTTCTATAAATAAAGGGTTAAATCCCGATAAACCGAGAAATTTGGCGAAAAGCGTAACGGTAGAATAACTGCATAACAAAACTATAACAGAAAAAAGGACGTTTAGTTAACGTCTTTTTTCTTTTTAAAACATAAATGTTTTACAAAAAATTTTTTATATGTTATACTAATTTACAAAGGAGATGTTCTTATGAAAACAAAAAAGAATTTAACTCTCGGAATTTTGTCCGTCTGTATTCTTGCGCTTTCGCTCGCGTTTGCTTTGGTCGACGCGCTCGTTCCGCTTAAAATCTGGACGCATCCCGTACTTAATTTCTTTTTCGGAATTTTTACGGGTTTCGGCGTAGTGGCGATAGCGCTTGCTTTTAAAAAGGTTTCGCCGTGGTTTTTCTTTATAAGCGCTATATTGCTTGGGCTTGCGATTTTATATGTAACTCTTCAATATATAACGTGGTGGCTTTGTATAATAATTCTCGTCGTGTTCTTCGCGATTTTTGCCGTTATGAGTTTTATGACGTGCGGAAATCAGACGGAAGATATCGCGCTCAATAAGTCGCCCGACTATAAGACTTTCGAGCAAAGAAAGGCCGAAGAAAGGGAACAGGCAAAAACCGAAGGAAAAGAAGAAAAACCGCTTCCCGAAATCAAATCTTTTAAAGACTGAAATCTTTAATCAAATCGGTGCTATTTAAATGGAAACAAGAAATTTAACGCTTTTAACTGACCTTTACCAACTCACTATGATGAACGGTTATCTCAAAGAGAACCGCAAAGAAGAAACGGCTGTTTTCGACGTGTTTTTCAGGCAAAACGGTATGATAACGTATTCCGTCGCCTGCGGGTTAGAGCAAACCGTCGACTACATCTTAAATCTACGTTTCGGTAAAGAAGAAACCGACTATCTTAAAAGCTTAGGCATTTTTGACGACGATTTTTTGGAATATCTTAAAAATTTCAAATTTACGGGCGACGTTTACGCCGTGCCGGAAGGTACGGTCGTCTTTCCGGGCGAGCCCATACTTACCGTGAAAGCCCCCGTAATGCAGGCGCAACTCGTTGAAACCGCTATTCTCAATAATATAAACTTTCAGACGCTTATAGCGACGAAGGCGGCAAAAATCAGATACGCCGCTAAAAACGATATCGTTATGGAATTCGGTCTGCGCCGCGCGCAAGCGCCTGACGCCGGAATTTACGGGGCAAGGGCTGCGGTTATCGGCGGCTGTAATTCTACATCAAACGTTTTAGCCGGTAAAATGTTCGATATTCCTGTTGCGGGTACTCACGCGCACAGTTGGGTAATGAACTTTAAAGACGAATATACCGCGTTTAAAGCATACGCGGACGTTTATCCGGAAAACGCGCTTTTACTTGTCGATACCTACGATACGTTAAAACAAGGTGTTCCGAACGCTATAAGAGTTTTTAACGAATTAAAGGAAAGGGGATATAAACCGACAGGGATAAGACTGGATTCCGGCGACCTTGCGTATTTATCCAAGAAAGCGAGAGAAATGCTTGACGACGCAGGTTTTTCCGATACGATAATTTGCGCTTCGGGTGATTTGGACGAATATTCGATAAATTCGCTTAAAAATCAGGGCGCGGCTATAAATTCTTGGGGAGTCGGCACTAAACTTATTACAAGCGCGGATATGCCCGCGCTCGGCGGAGTGTACAAACTCGCCGCAGTAATGGAAAACGACGGCGCGCTTATTCCGAAAATCAAAATTTCCGAAAACGTTGAAAAGATTACTAATCCCGGGTTTAAAAACATTTACAGGGTATACGATAAAACAACGGGCAAAGCCGAAGCGGACTTTATCTTTTTAAGGGACGAAAAGCCTTATGACGAAAGCAAACCGCTCGTTCTTACGCATCCGACCGAAAGATGGAAAAAAATCACTTTTGAAAATTACGAGTTAAGAGCTTTACAGGTTGATGTGATTAAAGACGGAAAACTTGTATACGACTTGCCGAAATTAAAGGATATTAAGGCTTATGCCGACAAGGAACTCGATAGTTTTTGGGACGAATATAAGCGCCTTGACAAGCCGCACGTTTATAAAGTCGACCTGTCCGATAAACTTTACGAATTGAAATCGGAGATGCTTGACGAGATTCGCGGGCGCGGTGTTGAAATATAGGATAGGGATTAAAGGGGTAAGTGGTTGAAACTCGTTAAAAAGAAATATGCAAGAAACGAAGTCGAACAAATCGTAAACGAATTATCGCAAGAGTATGAAGAGCAACTTTCTTTGCAAAAAGCGAGAGTTGCGGAACTTGTTCGCGAAAATTCCGCTTGTCGCGCCGAACTCGATTCTTATTTGCAAAAGGACAAGCAAATATCGGGCGCGCTTAAAAGAGCGGAAGAGTATTCCGCCGAATTAAAGCAAAAAGCGGACGCGCAATATACGCTTGCCGTTAGGCAAATTTCGGTTTTTTTGGAAAAGTGGAACGCGTATTTCGATTATTTAAAGAATAAATATCCCATGTATCCGATTGTTAAAGAATCGGAAAATTTAAGAAATAAAATATCAGAGATAATCGGGAAAAAGGACGATAAAACCGTTATTTATGCCGCCGATAAAGAGATTTCGGCAATGCAAGGCGGAAAGAAAACCGCTTTTAACCCGAAAGAAAAAATTGCGGATTATATCGCGGCAACCGAAAGCGAAGGATTTAATATGGACGAAGTGTTAAACCCCGGCGCTCTTCGTTTGGAGGATTTATGCAAAGAATTAGGGCTTTTGACAGAAAACGACTTATAATTTTTATCATAATTCCCATTGTCTTGCTTGCGGCGCTTATCGGGCTCGATCAGGTAACAAAGTATTTAGCAGATAAAGACAAAGTGTCGGTAACTGTGATAGACAATTTCTTTTACTTGTCATATTCTACGAATAAGGGTGCGGGGTTCAGCCTTTTTGCCGATAAAGAGTGGGGACAATTGTTATTTAAAATAATTACGCCTGTCGCGCTTATCGCGTTTATCGCGTTTTATGTGTTTGCCGTAAAGAACTCGTATAAATGGCTTTCATATTCTATCGTTTTAGTTATCGGCGGCACGATAGGCAATTACATAGATAGGTTGTTAAACGGCGAAGTCGTCGATTTTTTAAGTTTTAAATTCGGTAGTTATTTTTTTCCGACGTTTAACGTTGCCGATATTTGTCTGACTGTCGGCGTTATAATGCTTATAGCGCATTTTTTATTCTTTGATAAAAACGCCGTTTTCAAAAAGAAACCGCAACAGAACGAAAAAAAATCGGATGCTGTTTCCGTCAGTAGTGAATTAAAAGACGATGAAAACCTTTGATTTTACAGCGGAATCCGTCGGCGTAAGGGTAGACGTATATTTGTCCGAAAAATGCGACATTTCGCGTTCGAGAATAAAAAAACTCTGCGACGAAGGATATTGCCTTGTAAACGGCAAAAATGTAAAGAGTAACAAAATAATTAAAGCGGGCGATAAAATCGAATTGGCCGTGCCTGACGAGAAAAATCTCGACGCCGCGCCGGAAGATATCCCGCTCGATATAGTTTATCAGGACGACGATTTGGCGGTTATCAATAAACCGCAAGGGATGACCGTTCATGCGGGGAACGGAACGCAAGGCGGCACGCTCGTAAACGCGCTTTTATTTCATTTAGATAAATTATCCGGCATAAACGGGGTTATTCGACCGGGGATTGTGCATAGAATTGACAAAAACACTTCGGGGCTGTTGGTTGTCGCTAAAAACGATAAATCGCACGTGTCTCTTTCAAAACAACTGCAAGATAAGACTTGCCACAGAGTTTATGTTGCGCTGTTAGAAGGAGTTGTAAAACAAGACGAAGGCGTTATCGATACGTTTATAGGCAGAAACCCGTCGGAACGTACCAAAATGACAGTCGTAAAAAGCGGGCGACAAGCTATAACCGAATTTAAAGTTTTAGAACGCTTTAACGGATATACTCTTTGCGAGTTTTCGTTAAAAACGGGTAGAACGCATCAAATACGCGTTCATGCAAAACATATCGGACATCCGATAGTGGGCGATCCCGAATACGGGTATAAAAACGCTAAATTTAATTTAGAAGGACAATTGTTGCACGCTAAAACGTTAGAGTTTATTCACCCGACAACGGGCGAAAAAATGAGTTTTTCCGTTCCGATTCCCGATTATTTTGAAAAAGTATTAAAAATTGTCAGAAATAAATAAATTTATATAAAGGAGTTTTTTATGAAAAACACTGAAAAAAACGTAAACATTTTACACCTGATGTCTTTTGTCGCGCTCGTTATAGTTGCGATTTTAGTCGTCGTAAATAAGCTTTTACCGATTGTCGGCGTTAATACGTCCGGTCCGTTTTTTTATGCGCTTGAAACGATCGAAAAACTTTTCACATTAATTGTTATCGGCATATCCGCATATAATTTCGTAGCAAATAAAAGCAAGGCGCTGAAAATTACTTACTGGGTATCCGTCGCTGTATTTATTGCGGGAGTTGTTCTCATCTGGTTTTAAAAATGTCTAACCCGTTAGTAGCAATTGTCGGCAGACCGAACGTTGGCAAGTCGACGTTTTTCAATAAAGTTGTCGGTAAAAAATTATCGATTGTTGAAGATTTCCCCGGCGTCACCCGCGACCGCTTATATGCGGACGCGGAATGGTGCGGGAAGTCTTTTACGCTTGTCGATACAGGCGGTTTGGAATTGAAATCCACCGACGAAATGTGGATACACATCCAAAAGCAAGCGGAGATTGCGATAGATACCGCCGACGTGATTATTTTATTTGCCGACGCAAAAACGGGGCTTACCGCCGCGGATCAGGACGTAGCGATGAAACTGCGCAAATCCGGTAAACCCGTAATTCTTGCCGTAAACAAATTAGACAATTACACGCCTGACAAACTATACGAATTTTACAATTTGGGTCTTGGCGAGCCGTTCGGTATTTCCGCCGAACACGGTACGGGAATAGGCGACCTTTTAGACGAAGTTACCGACAAATTTAACTTTTTAGACGTTAAAGACGATACGGAAACGGTCAAAATCGCAATAGTCGGAAAGCCGAACGCGGGGAAATCGAGTTTATGTAATAAATTGCTTGGGTTTGATAGGACGATTGTGTCTGACATAGCGGGCACAACGCGGGATGCAATCGATACAGACTTTACTTATAACGGCAAAAAGTACACTATAATAGATACTGCCGGCATAAGAAAGAAAAGCAATGTAAACGAAGACTTGGAATATTATAGCGTTTTAAGGGCGCTCGGCGCGATAAGACGGGCTGACGTATGTGTCGTAATGATTGACGCAAACGTCGGAGTAACCGAGCAGGACGTTAAAATTTGCGGATACGTTCACGAACAAAATAAACCTTCGGTTATCGCAATGAATAAGTGGGATACAATCGAAAAAGACACTAACACCATAAATAAATTCAATGCGGAATTATCGGAAGCGCTTAAATTTATGGATTATATTTTGCCCGTTTACGTTTCGGCAAAAACAGGTTTAAGAACGGATAAAATTTTAAATCTTTGTCAAACCGCGCTTGAAAACTCGCGTAAACGCATATCCGCAGGGCAACTTAACGATTTGGTTTTGGATTGCGTAAGAGCGAACGAGCCGCCGTCGGTAAACGGAAAAAGGCTTAAAATAAACTATGTAACGCAAGCGGAAGGCGTTCCGCCGACTTTTATATTTTTCGTTAACGAAACAAAACTTTTGCATTTTTCCTATAAAAGGTATTTGGAAAATTGTTTGAGAAAGGCATATGATTTTTCGGGTACACCGATAAAAATCATTACAAGGGAAAAGAACGATGATATATAGTTTATGGCTTACTGTTATAGGCGTTATCAGTTATCTTATCGGTAGTATTAACTGGGCGCTTATTATATCGAGATTTAAACATTCCGATATCCGAAAAATGGGTAGCGGAAATCCCGGCACGCTTAATATGAGCAGAAATTTCGGTTTTAAATTCGGACTTTTAACTTTTTTTCTCGACGTATTTAAAGGCGCTATACCTACGCTTATAGCGTTTTTTGTTTTCGGTGAAGAAAAATTTGTCGGCTCTGAATTTTATATTCGTGATTTCTCTCTTTATCTCTGCGGGTTATGCGTTGTTTTAGGACATATTTATCCGATTTATTTTAAATTCAAAGGCGGAAAAGGCATTGCGTCAACTATCGGTGTGTTTTTAGTTGCCGAATCGGTGCACGGAATAGGTTGGGCGGCTGTGGCGGTTATGGCGATAGTTGCCGCAGCCGTGTTTATATATCTTACCGAATTCGGAGCGATGGGGTCGTTTATTGCCATTACTCCGCCGGCGGTAAGCGGCAGTATCCGTTTGTTTTTGGATTACGGCACAGGTAGCGGACATATGGTAAACGGTACGACTATTGCGTTTCATATTGTTTGTAATATGCTTATTTTCGCTATCTGCTTTTTTACTTGGTTCGCGCACAGAAAGAATATAGAACGTATGCTTGCGGGCGATGAACACCCGACTTCGTTTAAAGGTATGGTTGTTAAAGCCAAGGCGAAGAAATTACAACAGAAAAACGACGCGAAAAATTCCGATAAAACTATCGAAAATTGAAAATTTGATTTCTTGTCCTTAAATTTTTATTTTTTTCATAACAGCGAAAAATCTCTCATATATTACTTTTGTAGCATATGGGAGGTTTTTTTATGGATAAATACGACATTTACGGCGATATTGCGACTAGAACGGACGGTGAAATATTTATAGGAGTCGTCGGACCGGTCAGAACGGGGAAATCTACTTTTATAACCAAGTTTACCGAAAACTTTATTTTACCTAATATCGGCAATAAACTTCAACAGAAAATAGCGCTCGATGAAATGCCGCAGTCTGCGGACGGCAAGACGATTATGACGACACAACCTAAATTCGTGCCGTCGAACGGCGTTAAAGTGCAGTTTAAAAACAAAGTATCGGCAAAAGTTAGGCTTGTAGACTGCGTCGGATATTTTGTCGACGGCGCTTCGGGGCACGAAGAAAACGGCAATCCGCGACTTGTCAAAACGCCGTGGAGCGATGATGAAATGACCTTTGAAAAAGCGGCGGAATACGGAACGGAAAAAGTGATCGACGAATATTCCACGATAGGGCTTGTGGTTACTACGGACGGAAGTTTCGGGGAAATTCCGAGAGAAAACTACGTTGCGGCGGAAGACCGAGTAATCAAAAAACTCAACGCGCAGGGTAAGCCTTACATTATAATTTTAAACAGCGCGGACGTTAATTCCGAGAAAGCAATATCGACAAAAAATCTTTTAGAAGATAAATACGGCGTATCTGTCGTACCGGTAAACGCTATAAAAATGGACGCGGAAGATATAAGCGATATAATGGAGAAGGTTTTGCTTGAATTTCCTATGCGGTCGTTTAATATCGCAATGCCGAAATGGATGCAGGCTTTACCGTCCGACAGTGATATTATAGCAAGATTTTTATCCGAAGTAAAAAAGGCTTCTGAAAATATGTGTAAAATGAAAGATTTTTCTCGCATAACGGGGCTTTTTGACGACGATAACGAATATAACGGCATAGAGTTGACCGAATTGAACCTTGCAAACGGTGTCGGCGAATATAAAACGAGCGTTAAAGACGGAGTGTTTTATAAAGCCCTTTCTGACGAGTGCGGGGAAGATATTTCCGACGATTACGGACTTTTGACCTATATAAAAGAGTTTTCGGAATCCAAGCGCAGATTTGCAAAAATAAAAGGAGCGCTTACGGATGCGGAAGAAAACGGATACGGCGTTGTTTTACCTTCGTTTGATGAAATGAATCTCGAAGAGCCGGTTTTAATGAAGCAGGGCGGAAGATTCGGGGTAAAACTTAAAGCGTCGGCTTCGAGTTTGCATATAATGAAAGTCGACGTGTCCACCGAGGTTTCGCCGATAGTCGGCACGGAAAAACAGAGCGAAGATCTTATCGATTTTATTATGAATAAATTTGAAGATGATCCGACAAGTATATGGGAAACTAATATATTCGGCAAATCTTTGCACGATTTAGTAAAAGAAGGCATGGCGGAGAAAATCAATTCGATGCCGAAAGACGCGCAGAATAAAATGCGAAAAACGGTTACGCGTATTGTGAACGAAAATAAGGGCGGACTTATCTGCATTTTGCTCTGATATAAGAAAAAGACAAAATCACTGTTTTTCCGTTGACAAATTTTTTTCAAAGTGCTAAACTTAACATTAGTAAACGCTAATATAGCATCGGGGTGGGAAAATGAAAAGTTGTTATACGGAAAATCACGAAAAGATACGTAGCAAACTTGCCGATTCCGAACGGTTTTTAAGCGGTGTTGAAGACTCGAGCAGGATTTTCGCAATGCTTGGCGAGCCAAACAGGATGAAAATAATACTTGCGCTTATGGAAGGGGAGTTGTGCGTATATCATATTTGTGAAATTACCGGCGCAAAGCAGTCTGCAACATCGCAACATTTGCGCAAATTGAAGGATAATCACATTGTCAAATCCAGAAAAGAAGCAAATCAGGTTTTGTATTCGATAAGCGACGAGCATATTTATACGATCGTTAAAATGGCGTTAGAGCATAGTAAATGTTTGTAAATTATAAATAAAACCGTAAAAGGCAAAATTATTTTGCCTTTTATAATGGTTAATATATTAGTAAATTATAATATTATAATAAAATGATAAATTTAAGGAGTTTTTATGAAAGAAGAAACGGAAGGGCGAGTGTTTTCGGTTGTTAAACTCATATTGAGCGGATTGCTGTTGATATTGTCGATTGTATTAAATGTCGGCAAAACGGCAGAACTTATAGTAAGAATTGCGGCGGCAGTTATTTCAGGGTACGAAATAGTTATAAAATCATTTAAAAACCTTATAAGGCTTGAATTTTTTGACGAAAACACTTTGATGCTTATCGCGTCGGTAACAGCGTTTATAATAGGCGAAACCTTTGAAGGCGTAATTATCGTTTTATTGTATAATCTCGGCGAACTTCTCGAAGATATTGCGACGGATAATTCAAGGGAAAAAATTGCGGGACTTGCCGAGTTGAAGAGTGTGAAAGCAAATTTGTTCTCGGACGGCAAAATAGTTGAAACCGACCCGCATGAAATTTCCGTCGGTAGTCTTATTCTGGTAAGAAAGGGCGACCGCGTGCCGATAGACGGCACGCTGACAGATGATAGCGCAAACTTTGATTTAAAGGCAGTTACCGGAGAAAGTAAACTTTACAATATAGAAAAAGGCGAAATCGTTTATAGCGGCTCGATAAATGTCGGCGACGCAGTAATTATAAAAACAGAAAAACTTTATAAAGAAAGTACGGTGGAAAAAATTATCGAGATGGTCGAACAATCCACCGAACGGAAAGCGAAAACGCAAAAATTTATTACTTCGTTTGCCAAAATTTATACGCCGAGCATAGTTTTATTTGCCGTATTGCTTGCTGTTATTCCGCCGCTTTTTGATAATTATAATTTTGTAAAGTGGATATATAAGGCATTATCTTTCCTTATTATTTCTTGTCCTTGCGCGCTCGTTATTTCTGTTCCGCTCGGATTTTTTATCGGTATAGGAGCGCTTGCAAAACGCGGAATCCTTGTTAAAGGCGGTAATTACATAGACGCAATGTCAAAAACAAAAGTTGCTGTTTTCGATAAGACGGGAACGCTAACTACGGGAGATTTTTCGGTAGGGCAAATTACGGCCTATAACGGATTTTCAGATAGCGAATTGTTAAAAATTGCCGCGTCATTGGAACAGGAATCGTCGCATCCGATAGCAAAAGCGTTAAAGTCCGCTGCAAACGGTGATTTTTACAATGTTTTACATGTCAAAGAAAAAGCGGGCGTAGGAGTTATGGGGGAAATCGGCGGAATAAAATATTCAGTCGGCGGCGCAGGGATTTTGAACGGTAAAAACAACGGTGTAATCAATAAAAACAGTGATAACAATATTGTTTATATTGAAAAGGAAGGTGTTTTGATCGGAGAAATAGAGTTAGTCGACAGGATAAAGCCGGAAGCGAAAGACATTGCTCTAAAACTCTGTCAAGTCGGCGTAACCGAAACCGTAATTTTGAGCGGCGATAAAAAATCCGTTGCGGAAAGAGTTGCGAGCGAGTTAAATATAAATAAGGTTTATTCGGAACTGTTGCCGAAACAAAAGACCGACAAACTGAACGAAATTATGTTGACAAACGGAAAAGGAACTGTTTTGTATTGTGGCGACGGTATAAACGATTCGCCGTCAATTGCCGCCGCTGACGTTGGTGTTGCAATGGGGGCGCTCGGTAGCGAAGCGGCAATCGATTGTGCGGACGTTATTATTACTGACGACAACTTGCATAAAATACCGTACGCCATCAGGAAAGCCAAACTTATAAAACGTAAGGTTATAACAAACATTGTAGGTTCGTTGTCGATAAAATTTGCTATAATGGCGTTAAGCGTGTTTACGGCGCTTCCGATTTGGCTTGCCATGTTTGCAGACGTCGGCGTGATGTTGCTTGCGGTACTAAATTCGTTAACGATAAGCCTTTATAAGTAAAGTGAAAATTTTAACAGCCGTTCCGTTTTATAGCGGAACGGCTGAAATTATTCGGTTTTATATTTAATAATTACTTTTTCAAGCGCAGTAACTAACAGATACATTAAAGTTGCGAGTAGACACAATACAACGGTAGACGCCATAACTAAATCGAGTTTGAATACTTGCCCGCCGTAAACTATCAGATATCCTAATCCCGCCCTTGAAACAAGATATTCGCCCATAATCGAACCTATCCAAGCCATACCGACGCTGATTTTAAGCATACTGATAAGTGTCGGCAGGCTACTCGGTATTACAAGTTTGGTAAGAATTTGCCATTTACTTGCGCCGAAAGAACGTAAAAGCAGCATTTTGTTTTTATCCGCCGCTAAAAATCCGTTCAGCATAGTCATTATTGCGACTATTATGCCGATAATAAACGCCATAAAAATTATCGCTTTTTCTCCGCTTCCGAACCAAACAATAATGATAGGTCCGAGCGCGATTTTCGGCAAACTGTTTAAAACGACAATATACGGTTCGAGTATGTTGCGGATTTTTTCAGACCACCATAAAAGCAGGGCGACTACGTATCCGAGTCCTACCGCGATAATAAAACCTAATAACGTTTCGTATAACGTAATTCCTATGTGATATAAAAAGTTATCGTTTATAAGAAGGTTTTTAATTGTTGCTATAACCCTTGACGGAGAACTTGCTATAAACGGGTCGATAAACCCGATATTTGCAAAAAGTTCCCATATACCCAAAAGTAACACGAGTAGGGCAATGCGCCAGAAAATAACAGTGAATTTGTCTTTTTTTCTTGCGTTTAAATATTTTATTCTTTCATAAGAGTAGCCTAATTCTTTTTTCATCAGTTTAATTCCTTCCATATTTTTTCAAACCACACCCCGAACTGCGGGCTTTCTCGCTTGCCGATAGGAGAGTTGCCTTCTATATTAGGCTTGAATATCGATTTTACTTGTGCAGGTCTTGCGGTTAATACTATAATTATGTCAGACATAGCGATTGCTTCCGATATGTCGTGAGTTACTAAAACAGCAGTTTTTTGTTCGGATTTTATTATTTTATAAACGTCGTCGCAGACGGATAACCTTGTTTGATAATCGAGCGCCGAAAACGGTTCGTCCAAAAGCAACAGTTGCGGAGATGAAACCAGCGTTCTTATAAGCGCCGCTCTTTGTCGCATACCGCCCGATAATTCTTCCGGATAATTGTCCTTAAAATCATAAAGTCCGTATTTTTTTAAAAGCGATAATGCGTTTTCTTTTGCTTGCTTATTCTTTATCTTTTTTATTTCCAAGGGTAGATATATGTTTTTTTCAATTGTGCGCCATGGAAACAAATGGTCTTTTTGCAACATATAGCCTATATTTGATTTTTGTTCCGACGGCTTTTCCGCGTTAAGTCTGATTTCTCCCGAAGTGGGAGAAATCAGACCCGCTATAAGCGATAATACCGTGGTTTTGCCGCAACCGGAAGGTCCTATTATGGACATAAAATCGCCTTTGTTGCAATAAAAAGATAAATTTTTTATCGCGTTTATTTCGTCTTTCGGCGTTTGATATGTGAGCGAAACATTGTTTATTTCCAAAAGTTTTTCCATAATTTTGTCCTACCGTAAATCATCTTATGTTAAGCGAATATTTCTTTTACAAAACTGTTGTCTACAAGTTTGTCAAACGGTACTTTTTCTTTCAGTTCGTCAGCGTTTATCATTATGTTTTGCAATCTGTCAAAACTTTGTTCCGTTGCTTTCATATCATTTTGCCATGCGTCGATTTTCTTATAGTTTTTAACGGCGGTTTCAAGAGAAGTTATTGTTGTAGACGGGAATTGTTTTACTATAGATTCCGCAACTTCTCTTTCCGTATGCGAATTAAGGAAATCAAACGCCTTTTTAAGCGCTGATAAAAACCCTTTGACAACGTCTTGATTGTTAGTAAGATAACTGTCAAGCGCAATAAACGACGTATAGGGGATTTCTCCGCTTTGTTCGCCGACGCTCGCTACTATGTGCCAAGTGCCTGCGCTTTCGTATTCGGATGCGGTAGGCTCGAATACCGTGCAATAATCCGCCGTGCCGCCGATGAACGCGCTGGTCATAAGGTTGAACTGTACGTCGAAATTAAGAGTAACGTCCGTACCGTTATGCATACCGAGTTCGTTAAGCATATATTCAAAAGTCATCGCAGGTACGCCGCCTTTTCTTCCCGCAAGTATTTCTTTACCTCGTAGGTTTTCCCATTTGAAATCAGGCTCGGCATTTCTCGATACAAGGAACGAACCGTCTCTTTTCGTCAATTGACCGAACACCTTCGGCGCGTCTTTTTTGCCTTGATTGTATACGTAAACTACCGTTTCCGGTCCCATAAGCGCTATGTTTGCCGTGCCGGATAAAAGCGCGGTCATAGATTTATCCGCGCCGCCGCCGTTTGTCAGGTTGACCTGAATATTTTCTTCTTCAAAATATCCGTTCTCAATCGCAATATAAAGCGGCGCGTAAAATACAGAGTGCGTTACTTCGTTAAGTTCGATAGTCTTTACGTCAGTTGAGTCTCCGCAACCCGCAAAAGAAAACAAAGCGATAATCGCTGCCATAATCGTAAATAGAATTTTTTTCATTTATTTTTCTCCGAAAATATTGATAATGTATTATATGAAACCGCAATATAATCTGATACTGTTTTAACTTTTAATTGACAATCTTCTTTTTATAATGTATAATGTTACCTGTTACGCAAAAGGAGAAAAATGTCATGGAAATGGCAAAAACGTATAACCCGTCCGAATTTGAAAAAGAAATTTATGAAAAATGGGAAAAAGAAGGTTGTTTTAAGGCTAAAATCGACGCCGAGAAATTGCCTTTTACTATTGTTATCCCGCCGCCCAACATAACGGGGCAATTGCATATGGGGCACGCGCTTGACGAAACCCTGCAAGATACTTTAATCAGATTTAAACGTATGCAAGGTTACAGCGCGCTGTGGCTACCGGGGACAGATCACGCGTCCATTGCGACGGAAGTAAAAATCGTCGAACAGATGGCAAAAGAAGGCCTTACCAAAAAAGACGTCGGACGCGACGGGTTTTTGGAACGCGCGTGGGCGTGGAAGGAAAAATACGGCGGAAGAATTATCGAACAGTTGAAGTTGCTCGGTTCTTCTTGCGACTGGTCAAGGCTGTCTTTCACGATGGACGAAAGATGTTCCCGCGCGGTAAAAGAAGTTTTTGTTAATTTATACGAAAAAGGTCTTATATACAGGGGCGATAGGATAATTAACTGGTGTCCGGATTGTAAAACCGCTCTTTCCGACGCAGAAGTCGAATACGTTGAAGAAGATAGTCACCTGTGGCATATCAGGTACAGAATAAAGGATACGGACGATTACGTTACGGTTGCGACGTCGCGTCCCGAAACGATGTTCGGCGATACTGCCGTTGCGGTTAATCCGAAAGATAAACGCTATAAGGGTATGGAAGGCAAAACCCTTATTCTGCCTATTGTAAATAAAGAAATACCGTTAATTTACGACGATTACGTAGAACTCGAATTCGGTACGGGCGCGGTTAAGATTACGCCCGCGCACGATCCTAACGACTTTGAAGTGGGGATAAGGCACAACCTTCCCGTCGTAAAAGTCTTGAACGATGACGGCACAATGAACGAAAATGCCGGAAAATATAACGGTATGTCGGCGCTTTTGTGCCGAGAAAAAGTCGTAGAAGAGTTGAAATCGATAGGCGCGCTCGTTAAAATCGAACCGCTCCATCATAACGTCGGGCATTGTTACAGATGCCATCATACGGTCGAGCCGATAGTATCAAAACAGTGGTTTGTGAAAATGGAGCCGCTTGCAAAACCCGCTATCGACGCGGTAAGAAAGAAAAGCGTAAAATTTACGCCCGAAAGGTTTTCCAAAATATATTTTAACTGGATGGAAAACGTAAAGGACTGGTGTATTTCACGTCAACTTTGGTGGGGACACAGAATACCCGCCTATTACTGCGACGATTGCGGCGAAATGTTTATTTCAAAAGATGACGTTAAAGTTTGCCCGAAATGCGGTAGCGCGCATATAAGGCAGGACGAAGACGTGCTTGACACTTGGTTTTCGTCCGCGTTGTGGCCGTTTTCTACGCTCGGATACCCCGAAATGACGGAAGATTTAAAATATTTCTATCCGACCGACGTTCTCGTAACAGGCTACGACATAATATTCTTCTGGGTCGCCCGTATGATATTCTCGGGCATAGAGCATATGAAGAGAATTCCGTTTAAGAACGTGCTTATTCACGGTCTTGTGCGCGACGCGCAAGGCAGGAAAATGAGCAAATCTCTCGGCAACGGAATTGATCCAACAGAAATTATAGCCAAGTACGGCGCCGATACGTTGAGATTTTCGCTCATAAACGGCGTTGCGGCGGGCAGCGATATGAGATTTTCCGATGAAAAAATCGAAGGCGCGCGCAACTTTATGAATAAGATATGGAACGCTTCGCGCTTTGTACTTTTAAATTCCGAAGGCAAGAAAATCATACCCCTTAAAGATTGCAAATTAACCGTTGCGGACAAATGGATAATAACAAGGCTCAATAAGACGGTAAAAGACGTTACGCTCAACATGGAAAAATTTGAAATGGGCGTTGCGCTCGCTAATCTTTACGATTTTGTGTGGAACGATTTTTGCGACTGGTATATTGAGTTTACAAAGCCTGTATTGTACGGTGAAGACGAGAGAAAAACTTGCGAAACGGTCAGCGTTCTTATTTACGTTCTCGATAAGGTAGTTAAACTTTTGCATCCGTTCGTTCCGTTTATAACCGAACGTATTTACGGGAATTTGCCTGACAGTAACGGATTTTTAATGCTGTCCGAGTTCCCGAAGTACGACACGAAACGCAATTATTCGGTCGCCGTAAGCGAAATCGAGATGGTAAAGGAAATTATAAAGACTGTCAGAAACGTAAAAGCAAAAACAGGCGCTGCGCCGTCCAAAAAAATTACTCTTTACGTTTCTACCGAAAAAGTTGCGGCGATAAAAGCGGGTACGTCTTATATTAAGAAACTTGCGGGCGTTTCGGAAGTTAAAATAGTTAAAAACAAATCGGAACTCACCGAAAAGATAATTTCGCAAGTTATAGACAAGGCTGAACTTTATATTCCGCTCGGCGAACTTGTGGATTTTGACAAAGAAATAAGCCGAATCAAAAGCGAACTCGAAAACGTCGAAAACGAGATTGCCCGCGCGAGCGGAAAACTTGCGAACAACGGGTTCTTGGAAAAAGCGCCGAAAGCGCTCGTCGAACAGGAACGCGCAAAGTACGATAAATTTATCGATATGCGCAATAAACTCAATAAACAATTAAATGAGTTGCAATAATAATATATAAAATTTGATTTCATAAAAAATAAAGTTAATTTACAATTTAAATTGACTTTATTTTTTTCGTATATTATTATATAAGTATATTAAAATAAATATAATGGAGTAAAATGTATGTCAAAATTAAATTCCGACTGGAAAAACAGTATGCAGATCAAAATCGATTATAACAATATGATGTCCGAATTTATCGGTGCTGAACAAGGTTTTACGGAGAAAGAATTGTATTCGGCAAAGTCCGTCGCCGAAAACGCTTTTAATAACGTTTCCGAAAACCGCGGGAAAGGCATGATGGGCTGGACGGAACTTCCTTACAATCAAAATGAGATAGTTAAGGATATTACCGAAACCGCAAAGGATATCAGAAAGAAATTCGATAATTTCGTCGTTTTGGGGATAGGCGGCTCGGCATTAGGTCCGATAGCGGTTTTTCAGGCGCTTTGCCATTTAAGGCATAACGAACTTTCTAAAAAAGCGCGTAAAGCCCCTAAACTGTACGTTGAAGACAACGTCGACCCCGAAAGGATGGCGGCGCTTTTAAGCGTTCTTGACCTTGAAAAAACCGTTTTCAACGTCGTAACAAAGAGCGGCGCGACGAGCGAAACAATGTCTCAATATCTCATTATCTTCGATATTCTGAAATCGAAATTCGGCGATAAAGCGAAAGAGCATATGATTGCGACCACTTCCGAAAACAAAGGCAATCTTATTAAAATTGCGAAAGCGGAAGGTTTTAAGACGTTTTATATTCCGGAAAGCGTCGGCGGGAGATTTTCGGAACTTTGTCCCGTGGGGTTGTTGCCTGCGGCGGTTCTCGGTATAGATATTAAAGCAATGCTTAAAGGCGCGGCGTATATGGATAAACTTTGCAAATCCAAAGATTACAGAAAAAATCCTGCGCTCGTTTCTGCGCTTTTGCAATATTTATCAATGAAAAAAGGCAAAAATATTTCCGTTATGATGCCTTATGCCGACAGTCTTAAATATATTGCCGACTGGTATTGTCAGTTGTGGGGCGAAAGTTTAGGAAAAGCCGTCGATAAAGACGGAAAGACAGTATTTGCGGGGCAAACGCCCGTAAAAGCGCTCGGCGTTACGGATCAGCACTCGCAAATTCAGTTGTATAGAGAAGGACCTTTCGATAAAGTCATAACATTTATCGCCGTGGAAAAATTCCGCGCGGAAGTGGAAATAAGCGAAGGCTGTAAAGATTTCCCCGACGTTTCTTTCCTTTGCGGACATACGCTTTCGGAACTTATCAATTCGGAAAGAAAAGCGACCGAATACGCGCTTACGACCGCGCAGAGACTTAATTACACGATAACTTTGCCTGAAGTTAACGCATTTACCATCGGCGAACTCTTATACTATTTTGAACTCGAAACCGCTTATACGGGTGCAATGCTCAATATAGACACGTTTAATCAGCCCGGGGTAGAAGGCGGTAAAAACGCGACTTACGCGTTATTCGGTAGAAAAGGTTACGAAAATACCAAAAAAGAAATGGACAACGCTCCGAAAAAGAAATCAGAGTATATCTGTTAAAAGATGGCAAAAAATAATATAAAAACCACCGATAATAAAACGTCTTCCGCTCTTCCGCTGTATTTGTTTCATCAAGGAACAAATTATAACGCATATGAATTTATGGGCGCGCATTTTACTAATGTAAACGGGCAAGACTGTGTAATTTTCCGCGTGTGGGCTCCGCGCGCGGAGTTCGTTTCCCTTGTAGGGGATTTTAACGGTTGGAACGTTTTTGCTAACCCCATGAACAGAATCAGTGATGGCGGCGTTTTTGAGACTTTCGTCTGCGGACTGAAAGAGTATGACACTTATAAATATGCCGTTACTCATAACGGTATAACGGTCTTAAAGTCCGATCCGTATGCGTTTCACGCCGAAACCGCGCCCGCTAACGCTTCAAAAGTTTATTCGCTTGACGGTTACGGTTGGGGTGATGCTGATTTTATATCAAAAAGATGCGCTCCGTATGATAAACCTATAAACATTTACGAAGTAAATCTTGCGTCCTGGAAAAGGCACGCCGACGGTAATTATTACACTTACAGAGAATACGCTGACGAACTTGTTGAATACGCGTGTGAGATGGGTTACACGCACATAGAACTCATGCCTGTATCCGAATATCCTTTCGACGGTTCGTGGGGGTATCAGGTAACGGGATACTATGCGATAAGTTCGCGTTTCGGCACGCCGAAAGATTTTATGTTTTTTGTCGACGAGTGTCATAAGCGCGGCATCTCGGTCATAGTCGACTGGGTACCTGCCCATTTTCCGAAAGACGAACACGGGCTTTATGAATTCGACGGCACGCCTTGCTATGAAGGGCAGAGATTCGGACGTCAAGAACATAAAACCTGGGGTACGAGAATTTTCGACTGGGGCAGAAACGAAGTCCAAAGTTTTTTGGTATCCAACGCGGTTTTTCTTTTTGAAAAATTTCATATCGACGGTTTAAGAGTGGACGCCGTCGCGTCTATGCTGTATCTTGACTATGATAAAAAGGCGGGAGAGTGGGTACCTAACGAAAACGGCGGCAATCAGGATTTACAGGCAATTGCTTTTTTAAGAAAACTCAATACGGAAGTTTTTAAAAGATTTCCTAACGCTTTAATGATTGCGGAAGAATCTACCGCTTTTCCGCTTATAACAAGACCCGTGGATATCGGGGGGCTCGGTTTTAATTTTAAATGGAATATGGGCTGGATGAACGACGTATTGTCTTATATGTCCTGTGATCCGTATTTCAAAAGCAGTTGTCATAATAAACTGACCTTCTCAATGGTTTACGCGTTCAGCGAAAATTATATTTTGCCCGTTTCGCACGACGAAGTCGTACACGGAAAAAGGTCGTTAATAGACAAAATGCCGGGGTATGTAGAAACTAAATTCGCAAACCTACGCGCGTTTAACCTTTATATGTTCGCTCATCCCGGCAAAAAACTCAATTTTATGGGCAACGAATTCGGGCAATTTAAAGAGTGGAATTATAAAGAAGGTTTGGAATTTTTTATGCTGGATTTTCCCCTTCATAAACAGTTGCGCGATTTTAATCGTACGCTTAACGGGATTTATAAAAATACACCCGCGCTTTACGAGATTGACGACGGGTGGCAAGGCTTTGAGTGGATTTCCGAATACGAACGCGATAATAATGTTGTATCATTTATAAGGCGGGATAAAAAAGGCAACGTAATTGTTTGCGTTATAAATTTTTCAGGTAACGAGTATGGTAAATACGCGTTAGGAGTGCCGTGCGGAGCATACTCGGTACTGATAAATTCCGACGACGCGGAGTTCGGCGGAAACGGGGTTCTTAAACAAAAAATGTTTACGACTACGACTAAATCCGCGCACGGAAGAAAAAACTCTATTTCATTTACTTTGCCGCGATTTACGGGTATTTATTTCAAAAAGATAAAGTAAAAATCACATTTGGGAGATTTTATATATGATAAGAAAAAAGAAATGTGTAGCGATGTTGCTTGCGGGGGGGCAAGGTAGCAGATTGTACGATTTAACCAGCGTTATCGCAAAACCTGCCGTCTCGTTCGGGGGAAAATACAGAATTATCGATTTTCCTTTGTCCAACTGCGTAAATTCCGGTATAGATACAGTGGGCGTTTTGACGCAGTATCAACCGCTTAAACTCAACGAGTATATCGGAAACGGTCAGCCTTGGGATTTGGACAGAGCGTTCGGCGGCGTTCATATTTTGTCGCCCTATCAGGGAAAGCACTCTTCCGACTGGTATAAGGGCACGGCTAATGCCATTTACCAGAATTTGCATTTTATAAAACAGTTCGACCCCGATTATGTCTTGATTTTATCGGGCGACCACATTTATAAAATGAATTATTCTTTAATGTTAAATTATCACATACTTAAAAATTCCGACTGCACAATCGCCGCAATAAACGTACCGATCGATGAAGCATCGCGTTTCGGAATACTTAATACGAAAGAAGACGGAACGATATACGAGTTTGAAGAAAAACCCAAAAAACCCAAGTCGACTTTGGCGTCTATGGGTATTTACGTCTTTTCCGCGGAAAAACTTTATAAATATCTCGAAGAAGATAATTTCGACCCATCTTCATCTAACGATTTCGGAAAAGACGTTTTACCGAAAATGCTTTCTTGCGGCGAAAAAATGCTTGCGTACGAATTCAACGGTTACTGGAAAGACGTCGGTACTATCGATTCTCTTTACGAAGCGAATATGGACTTGCTCGGCGATAAGCCGAACTTTGACGTTGCGGACGCGTCTTGGAAAATACAATCGAGAAGTCCGCTCGCTCCGCCGCATTATATCGGCGACGGCGCAAAAACCGTCAACAGCATTATTATGTCCGGCTGCGAAATTTACGGCTCGGTGGAAAATTCCGTGCTGGCAAGCGGCGTCGTTGTTAAAAAAGGCGCTACTGTCAAAAACAGTATTTTAATGGCGGAAACCTGCATAGGTGAAAATTCCGTAGTGGATTATTCTATCATCGACGAAAATACGGTTATAGGAAAAGATTGCGCTATCGGCGAAAGCAAAGAAACTGCCAAGGAAATAACCGTCGTTGCAAGGGATTTGACAATTAAAGACGGCAGTACTGTTTACGGCAGACAAAATTCGGTCAAGGCGTAAGGGGGAAAATACAGATGAGAGCAGTAGGGATAGTTTTTTCAAATATTCACGATAACAGCGTTCCGGAACTTTCAAGGATTAGAACGCTCGGTTCGATTCCGTTCGGCGGCAGATATCGTCTTATAGATTTTCCGCTTTCTAATATGGTCAATTCGGGTATAGATACGGTCGGTATCATAACTAAAAGCAATTATCAATCGCTTATGGATCACGTAGGTAGCGGTAAAGACTGGGATCTTGCGCGTAAAGACGGCGGCGTTATAATTCTTCCGCCGTATGGCGACGCAAATAACAGTACGTTATATAATTCACGGTTAGAAGCGCTTAAAGGCATAACGAGTTTTCTGTTCCGCGCGGACGAAGATTTCGTAGTTATGACCGATTGTGATGCCGTGTGCAGGATTAACTATAACGACGTTATAGAATCTCACATATTAAATCGCGCGGACATAACTTTGGTTTATACCAAGCGTGAAAGCAACGAAAAAGCAACGGTTTTCGATTTAGACAATGAAGGCAGGATAGTCGGCGTGTCGTATAACGATCGTCCTTCGGAAGGCGTTGCGAACGTCTTTACAAACGTGTTCGTTATGAAACTTTCGCTGTTACAGAATATAGTTATGGACAGTATTACACATAATAAAGTACATTTTACAAGAGACGTTATTGCGCCTAATCTCGAAAGTATGAAAATTATGGGGTACGAGCATAAAGGGTTTTATGCGGGAATTACGTCTTTACAAGCGTATTTCAACAGCAATATGCTTATGCTTGACAGCGATATAAGACACGAGGTTTTCGGCGATAGAAGCGTTTTTACCAAAATACGCGATTCCGCGCCTACAAAATACGGCAATTGCGCGGTCGTCAAAAACTCGCTTATAGCCGACGGGTGCGAAATTTTCGGCGAAGTGGAAAACAGTATTATTTTCAGAAACGTTAAAATCGGCAGGGGCGCGGTTATAAAAAACAGCATTGTAATGCAAAATACCGTTCTCGGCGAAAACAGTGCGCTTAACTGTATCATAGCGGATAAAAACGTTACCGTTACCGGTAGAAAAAATCTGTCGGGGAGCGAAAACCATCCGTTCTACATCGGCAAAGGGATAATGATATAAGGGGGATAAAATGGCAAACAAAAAATCAAGCGGCGCTGTAAGTAACGCCGCCGATAAAGCGGTAACAAAGACAAAAACCGTTAAAAAAAGCGCGGCTTTACCTAAAATTACCGTAAAAGAACACAAAAAGGTTATATTCTTGGGGTCGGAAGCTGCTCCGTTTATCGCGACAGGCGGTCTTGCGGACGTGCTCGGTTCACTTCCGAAAGAACTCGCAAAAAACGACGATCTCGACGTAAGCGTAATGTTACCGCTTTACAGCAATATCGCAGACGAGTATCGCAATAATTTTAAATTTTTGACAAATTTTTACGTGTCGGTCGGTTGGCGTCGTCAGTATGCCGGCGTGTTTTTGTTCGAATATCAAAAGGTAAAATTTTATTTTATAGATAACGAATATTATTTTAAGCGCGAAGGCAATATTTACGGGTTTTACGACGACGGGGAAAGATTTGCGTTTTTCTCCCGCGCGGCGCTTGACGCTATCGCAAGGCTCAACATTTATCCGGATGTTCTCCATTGTAACGATTGGCAAACCGCCGCGTCGGTAATCTATCTTAAAGGGATGTATTACGGCGACGAAAATTTCCGTAAAATCAAAACCGTATTTACGATTCATAATATAGAATATCAGGGGAAATTCGGCATGGAAACTTTTGCGGACCTTTTCGGATTTCCTGACAACGTAAAACAGTTCGTCGAATTCGACGGGTTTGTGAATTTAATGAAAGGCGCGATCGAAATGACGGATATCGTGTCTACGGTTAGTCCGACTTACGCAAACGAAATAAAATTTCCGTTTTATGCTCACGGACTCGACCCGATAATTCGTCGCAACGAAAACAAGTTGCGCGGTATACTTAACGGCATCGATATCGATTATTATAATCCGAAGACGGATAAGTGTATTTTTAAAAATTATTCTGTTTCCGACCTTTCAGGTAAAGCGGTGTGCAAAGCGGAACTTCAAAAAATGCTCGGACTTCCCGAACGGAAAGACGTACCGATTATTGCGGTAATTTCGCGTCTGGTTTCTCATAAAGGACTTGATTTAATAAAGGATACGGCGGAAAAACTGCTGTCTTGCGACGTTCAACTCATTATTCTCGGCAAAGGCGAAATCGGCTATGAAAATTATTTCAGATATATATCGGACGCCTATCAGGGGAAATGTTGCGTAATTATAGCGTATAATCAGGATTTATCGAGAAAAATTTATTCAGGCGCGGATTTGTTTTTAATGCCTTCTAAATCCGAACCTTGCGGTTTATCGCAAATGATTGCGTCGCGCTACGGAACCGTGCCTATCGTCAGGGAGACGGGCGGACTTAACGACAGCATAAAGGATATCAGTGAAGACGGCGGAAACGGCTTTACTTTCCACGAATATAATTCTGACGAAATGTTAGCCAAAATAAATCAAGCGCTTACGCTTTACAGCGATAAGGAAAAATGGAATAAACTCGTAAACAGGGTAATTAAAACCGATTTTTCCTGGAAAAAGCAGGCCGAACTTTATAGTGAAATGTATAAATAATAAACAACTTATCTTACGGGAGCAAATAAAAAGATGACTGAAAACGAGGCAATAACCTTAATTAAAAATAAATTATCGAAATACTACGCGGTTTCCGCAAAGGACGCGACCAAACAACAGGTATATAAAGCCGTTGTAATGTGTGTAAGAGATATTTTACTTGAAAAACGCAGCGCTTTCAACGAAAAATACGTTGAGCAAAACGGTAAAAGAGTATATTATCTTTGTATGGAATTTTTGCTCGGACAATCTTTGAAAAATAATTCTTATAATTTAGGTATTGAAAAAACTTTTGACAAAGTACTTAAAAAAGAATTCAATTTAAGCATGGAAGAACTGTACGATGAAGAACCGGACGCAGGGCTTGGTAACGGCGGACTCGGCAGGCTTGCCGCTTGCTTTATGGACGCGCTCGCAACAGGCAATTATCCCGCCATGGGGTATTCGATAAGATACGAATACGGACTTTTTAAACAAAAAATTGTCGACGGTTGGCAAATGGAACTTCCCGATATATGGCTACCGGGCGGCGAAGTCTGGTTAACGCAGCGACCCGACAGAACGTATAAAGTTAAATTTGACGGCTATATTAAAGAAAACTGGACGGAAAACGGGTTGCGGATCGAACACATCGACGCGCACGAAGTCGAAGCGGTCGGCTACGATATGATGATTTCCGGCAAAAACAGCGAAGCGGTTTCTGTGCTACGGCTTTGGAAAACACAGAATATTCATAAGTTCGATATGAAAACCTTTTCGCAAGGCGATTACATGCGTTCTATGCAGGAAGATAACGAAGCGGAACTCATTTCAAAGGTTTTATATCCGTCCGACAACCATTTTGAAGGCAAATCTTTGCGCTTAAAACAGCAGTATTTACTTGTTTCGGCGGCTTTACAGGATATCGTTGCGTACCATATAAAACGTTACGGCTCTCTCGATACATTGCCCGATAAAGCGGCGATCCATATCAACGATACGCACCCCGCGCTTTGTATTCCCGAACTTATGCGTATTCTTATCGACGAAAACGGATATTCGTGGGACAGCGCTTGGGATATCGTATGCAGAACTGTGGCGTATACAAATCATACCGTTATGAGCGAAGCGCTCGAAAAATGGAACGAAGATTTGATTCAAAGACGTTTGCCGAGAATTTATATGATTTTAAAGGAAATCAACGAACGTTTCTGCGCGGATATGTGGAATAAATTTCCTGGCGACTGGGATAAGATTGACCGTATGAGTATTTTTTCTCACGGACAGATTAAGATGGCGAATTTATCGGTTATCGCGTCCCATACGGTAAACGGTGTTTCCGCATTGCACAGCGACATAATAAAAAAGAGTATTTTCAAAGATTTTGCAGACGTTTATCCGGATAAATTTACTAACGTTACCAACGGAATCGCGCATAGGCGGTGGCTGTGTCAGGCTAACCCCGAACTTTCTTCGCTTATCAAAAGTTGTATAGGCGATAAGTTTGTTATGGATGCGAAAAAACTTTCAGAATTTAAAAAGTTTGAAAATGATTCTTCTGTGTTAGAACAGTTAACCAAAATCAAAAAAACTAAAAAAATCCAGTTTTGCGAATTTGCAAAACGCAAACAAGGCGTTATTATTGATCCTGAATCGCTTTTTGACGTTCAGGCAAAACGTATGCACGAGTATAAGCGCCAACTTTTAAACGCTTTGTATATAATTTCGCTTTATAACGATTTGCTTGATAATCCCGACGCTTTTGAGCAGCCGAAAACTTTTATATTCGGCGCAAAAGCCGCGCCGGGGTATTACTTTGCAAAGCAAATTATAAAACTTATCTGCGCGCTGTCGGAAGATATTAAACGCCACCCGAAAATCAACGAAAAATTAAACGTCGTGTACATGGAAGACTATTGTGTTTCTATGGCGGAAAAACTTATGCCGGCGACTGAAATTTCCGAGCAAATTTCGCAAGCGGGCAAAGAAGCGAGCGGAACGGGTAATATGAAATTTATGATCAACGGCGCTTTGACAATAGGAACGCTCGACGGCGCTAACGTTGAAATGCTATCCGCTTGCGGCGCGGAAAATATATTTATCTTCGGGCTTACTGCGCAGGAAGTAGATAAATTATGGATGCGCGGATATAATTCTTCGGAATTTTATATAAACAATAATAAACTCATAAAAGTTTTGGACGCATTAAACAAGGGTTTCAACGGACAAAGTTTTTCGGATATTTCGCATTATTTACTCACCGGAAGTCCCATTGCCGACCCGTATATGTGCCTTGCTGATTTCGGAGATTATTGCGCAATCCACGAAAAGGCTGATAACGTTTACAAAACCAAAGATTTATGGGCAAAAATGAGTCTTAATAATATAGCGTCGGCAGGAGTGTTTGCCGCAGACCGCAGTATTAAAGAATACGCCGAAAGGATTTGGCATTTAAAGCCCGTTAAATAATATGTATACAAATTCGGTTTATGACCCGCTTAACAAGTTTTATAAAAGTAAAACAGGGGCGGTAAAAGAAGGATATAAACTTACATTTAGGCTAACAGGGAATTACGCAAACGTCGATTTTATCTGTCATAAAGACGGTGAAAATCCCTTCTGTTTACCTATGGAAAACAAGGGCGGTTATTTTGAAATAGCCGTTTCTTTTTCCGTTGGGCTTTATTGGTATCATTTTGATTTACATAACGGTTTATTCGTTGGTTCGGACGACTGCGTTTACAGTAAAATAACAGCAAATCCTTGTGATTTTCAACTGTCGGTATACTCGAAACATTATTCTGTGCCGAAATGGATAAAAGGCGGAATTATCTATCAGATATTTCCCGACAGATTTTATCGCGGAGATGTCAATTCGCATAATATTTTCGATAGAAAAATTCATAGCGATTTAAAAGAAGACCCTTATTTTTTGCCAAATGAAGAAGGGGAAGTGTTGAACGACGACTTTTTCGGTGGCACGTTAAAAGGAATAACGGAAAAATTACCGTATCTTAAATCGCTTAACGTAAGCATTATCTACTTAAATCCGATTTTTCAAGCGTTTTCCAACCATAGGTACGATACGGGCGACTATATGAAAATCGACCCTATGCTCGGTACTGACAATGATTTGCGAGAACTTATTGAAAAAGCAAAACACATCGGTATAAATGTTATTCTCGACGGCGTATTCAATCACGTGGGCGCTGACAGCGTGTATTTTAATAAATACGGTCGATATGACGGCGCGGGGGCATATCAGAGTAAGAATTCCGCATATTATGAGTGGTTTGATTTTATAAACTATCCCGACGAGTATAAATCTTGGTGGGGAATAAAGACGTTGCCCGCAGTTAATAAAGATAATAAAAATTATATCGATTTTATCTGTGGCAAAAACGGCGTTATCGAACATTATCTTAATTTCGGAGTAAAAGGTTTCAGACTTGACGTTGTGGATGAGTTACCGCAAAATTTCGTCAGAAAAATAAGAGAAAGAACAAAATCGACGGATAAAAACGCAATAATCATAGGCGAAGTTTGGGAAGACGCGTCTAATAAAGTTTCATACGGTAAGCGCAGAGAATATTTTTTGGGTAAAGAACTGGATTCGGTAATGAATTATCCGCTTAAAAACGCAATTATAGATTTTGTAAAAAACGGTAATGCAAGCGGATTGTCGAAAGTTATCAGAACACAAATTGATCATTACCCGAAAATTGTGCTTGATTCTCTTATGAATTTACTTTCAACGCACGATACTGCCCGAATTTTGTCCGCTGTAAGCGACATTGACATATTCGGAAAAACAAAAATCGAACTTGCAAAAATAAAACTAAACGAAGAAGAAAAACGTCATGCTGTTTTGCGGTTAAAAGCCGCAAGTTTATTGCAATATACGTTATTCGGCGTTCCGAGCGTATATTACGGGGACGAAATAGGTATGGAAGGACTTTTCGATCCGTTAAACAGAAAATATTTTGCTTGGGACGAAATAGACGCAGAGATTTTATCGTGGTATAAACTTTTAGGCGAAATAAGGCGCAATAACTCGGTTTTCAAATCGGGCGCATTTAAAGAAATTTATTTATCGGATGGGTTTTACGCTTTTTCAAGAAAATCTGTAAATGAAGAACTTTTAATTGTTGTTAACTTGAAAAACAAACGTTTCGATATCGGTTTTAAAGGGAAATTAGTTAATATTATCGACGGCACACAATATACCGATGGGATTAAAATAGAAAAAAATTTTTTGGGAATTTTTAAAAAAGTCTGATAAAACCGTTGACAAGTTGTTTTCAAAATGTTATTATAAGGTCAAATTAAAGATTAAACCGTTGACGTAAAGTAGTAAGTAATTTCAGCGTTTTTCAGAGAATTTGCGGTCGGTGCGAGCAAATAAACAAGATTTACCGAATGGGTTACGGAGGGCAAGGGCGAAAATCAAAGTAGCCTTTGACGCAAAAAGTCGAGCGTTAAAGCGACAGGGTATGTAAGTACCCGAAAAGAGACAAAAGTTTTATTTCTTTTGTGAATATGGGTGGCAACACGGATAATTTCGTCCCAAGGAATTATCCGTGTTTTTGTTTACAAAAAAAAGAAAAGGAGAAGAAAAAATGTCAAACAAAACAATTCCCACAAAACTTTTATTAACCGAAAACGAGTTGCCGAAATGTTGGTACAATATGAACGCGGTTTTGCCGGAAAAACACGATCCCGCATTGAACCCGGCGACATTAAGACCTTGTACGGTCGAAGAATTCAAAGGTCCCTTCTGCGACGAATTAGCAGAGCAGGAATTTAACGTAACCGACGAATTTATACCTATACCGGAAGAAGTACGCGATTTTTATAAAATGATTCGTCCGTCTCCGTTGATAAGAGCGTACTGTCTTGAAAAAGCGCTCGGCACGCCTGCGGAAATATACTATAAATTTGAAGGCAACAATACTTCCGGCTCGCACAAATTAAACTCGGCAATCGCACAGGCGTATTATGCCAAAAAACAGGGTTTAACTTCGCTTACAACCGAAACGGGCGCGGGACAATGGGGCACGGCGCTTTCAATGGCGTGCGCATTTTTCGGTCTTGATCTCACGGTTTATATGGTCAAGGTTAGCGCCGAACAAAAGCCTTTCCGTAAAACGGTTATGGAGACGTACGGCGCAAAGGTTATTCCAAGCCCGTCAACCACAACCGAAATCGGCAAGAAAATACTTGCGGAAGATCCCGATACGAACGGCTCGCTCGGTTGCGCTATTTCGGAAGCGCTCGAACTCGCTATGAAAACGCCCAAGTGTAAATACGTTCTCGGCAGCGCGTTGGATCACGTTTTATTGCATCAATCAATTATCGGACTCGAAACTAAAACCGCGCTTGAAAAATACGATATAGAACCCGATATTTTGATAAGTTGTATCGGCGGTGGTTCTAACTTCGGCGGACTTATCGCTCCGTTTATTAAAGATAAGATAAACGGTAAAGCGAAATACGATATTATTGCCGTAGAACCTGCGTCTTGTCCTTCGCTTACACGCGGTAAATACGCTTACGATTTCGGCGATACGGGCAAAATGACGCCGCTTCTTAAAATGTATACTCTCGGAAACGGTTTTGTTCCGTCAGCCAATCACGCAGGCGGTTTGAGATATCACGGTATGAACCCGATAATTTCCAAACTTTATCACGACGGATACATTTCGGTAAATTCTGTAGAACAAACAAGAGTATTCGAAGCGGCGGTTCAGTTCGCAAAAACCGAAGGTATTTTACCTGCGCCCGAGTCATCGCACACCATCAGAGCGGTTATCGATCAAGCGCTTAAATGTAAAGAAACGGGCGAGAAAAAGAAGATTGTATTCTGTTTGTCCGGTACGGGATATTTCGATTTGAAGGCTTATGAACAATACAATAATAAGACTATGAACGACTATATACCGACAGACGAAGATTTAGCAAAAGGATTTGCGACTATCCCCGATATTCCGCAGAATAAATAAATTTCTCGTGTTATTGCTTGCATTATCCTTTAAAATAAATTATAATATATATTGTAATTTAGGAGGAAATTTATATGGCAATTGCAGATCAAGTTAAAGATTTAATATCCAAACAATTAAATAAACCCGTGGCGGATATTACGGAAGACAAAGAAGTAGTTAAAGATTTGGGCGCCGATTCACTCGACGTCGTTGAAATGCTTATGAATCTCGAAGAAGAGTGCGGCATAACTATTTCGGAAGAAGATGCCGTTAATATCAAAACGGTAGGCGATATCATTTCTTTGATCGAAAAAGAAAGTAAATAATTGATAAAAAAATGCCGTCCGTCGTGAATTCACGACGGACGGCATTTTTTTTTAGTTGTTTTATTTAACTTTTTTTATTTTAAATATTTTGTCAAAAAGTTTTTGCAATAAAACCGATAACGGAAAATCTGCTACTATTATTCCGAAAAGAATTATAAGCGGAACGATATATTCCGAAAGTGGCGACATTTTAACAAAACCGAGCACTTCAAGCCCGCAAAATACGGTAATCGCAAATATGCCGATCAATATTGCCGCGCTTGCGGAAAACAAAACAGCGCGATATTTATTGAAGGGGCGGCAAATAATGATAAGATTTACAAGTCCCGAAAAGGTCAATGCGTATACGCTTAAAGTTTGGTAAAGCGCGTCTGAATACGTGCCTGTGCCTATCGTAACTTTAAATAACTCTATTATACCGACGGACATTGCCATAAGCAATGCGCTCGGAACCGACTTTTTTATTACGTAATTTATGAATTTACCTTCGACGCGCGACTTGTTAGGTTGCAAAGATAAAAAGAACGAAGGAATACCTATTATCAGAATTTCCAGCAAATTCATCTGTCTCAATTCAAACGGGTATTTTGCAACAAAGGGTAGAACCAGCGTAATGAGCGCGATTAACATAGTAAAAAACGTTTTCATAAGATAAAGAGACGCTGAACTCTGAATATTATTTATAACACGCCTTCCTTCAAACACCACGTTCGGCATTGAATCGAAATTGTTGTCAAGAAGAACAATATGCGCTATATTTCTCGCGGCGTCGCTACCCGACGCGACTGTTACGGCGCAATCCGCTTCTTTAAGCGCCAGAATATCGTTTACTCCGTCGCCCGTCATCGCGGTCGTATGACCCGACGCTTTCATGCTTTTCACTAAAATCGCCTTTTGTTCGGGGGTAACTCTGCCGAATACCGTATATTCGTTCGCGGCTGTTTTGACGTCTTCTTCCGTAAGCCCTTCAAGGCTGATAAATTTATCGGCGTTTTCTATGCCAACGCGTTTTGAAACTTCTGCGACGGTTACGGGATTATCGCCCGAAATAACTTTTACTTTAACACCGTTATCTTTAAACCATTTGATTGTCGCAACTGCGTCTTTACGTATATTATCCGCTAAAAGAACAAGCGAATAGGGAATAAAATCACTCGGTAACTTGTCGCCGTATATATTGCCGTTGCTATGCGCCAGCAATAAAACGCGCAATCCCGACGCCGCATATTCGTTGATTTGTGTTTCAATTTCGGAATATTTGTCTTTTGAAAGCACAAATTCGGGCGCACCGAGAGCGAACACACCCTTTTCTTTGAATTCGACTGCCGAAAACTTTCGTTCGGAATTAAACGGAATGCTTGAAACGGCAATTAAAGCGACGTTATCTCCGAAATATTCTTTCAATGCGGCGGACGTTTGATTGCCGTCGTTCAGCGTGCCGACAACAGACGCAATTACCGAAGAAACTTCTTTCGTTGTTACGTTATTAAAGGGAACAACTGACTGCACCGTCATATTACCGTCGGTTATCGTTCCCGTTTTATCAAAACAAATCGTATCGACGCGCGCGAGCATTTCAAGCGAATATAAGTCCTGAACAAGAGTGTTGTGCGCCGAAAGTTTTATTATTCCTACGGCAAGGGCAAGGCTCGTAAGTAGAAACATACCGCTCGGTATCATGCCGATAACTAACGTTGATGTTCGTAAAATCGCTTGTTGTAATTCAACGTCTCCGATAACTGCGGATTTTATCATATACGCAGCCGCGATAGGAATAATGATAAATCCGAGAATTCGGATTATAATCCTTAAAGATTCCATCAATTCGGAGTGCGGTTTTTTATATTTTTTCGCTTCGGCCGACAATTTGTTTACGTAATTATCTTTTCCAACCTTTTCCGCAATAACTTTACAGTTGCCGCCGACAATAAAACTGCCCGAAAGCAGAACGTCGCCAACTGTCTTTTTTACGTGTACGGATTCGCCCGTTAAGACCGATTCGTCCGCTTCTACCGTGCCTTCCAAAATTTTACAATCCGTCGGAACTTGATTTCCGAGCGATAAAACGACTACGTCGTCTAAAACTATTTCGTCGGGGGATATTTCAATTTTCTCTCCGTCTCTTATAACGACTGTTTTCTTGTTAGATAAAAGCGATAGTCTGTCAATGCATTTTTTAGCGCGTATTTCTTGTGTGATTCCGATTATAATATTCATCAGATACACAAGTACGAATACGAAATCAAAAAGTTTCGCGCCGGCAAATAAAAGCGAAATAAATACGATAAGTCCCAGCAAATTAAAAAAGGTGCAAAGGTTGCTTACAAAAATGCTGACGTAAGATTTAGAGTATTTTTCCGGATTAGCGTTTGTCAGTCCTGCGGCTTTTCTGGTTTCTGCCTGAACGGAAGATAGCCCCGACTGCGCGGTCGGGGTATATCTTTCAACGGTATCCGAAATAAAATTCTGCCTTGTTTTTTTTATCATGGAAAACTTCTTCCGTTATTATAATATTATATTTACAAGACGTTTAGGCACGATTATCAGTTTTTTAATGGGTTTATCGCCGATTTCCGCCGAGAGTTTATCGTTAGCGAGAATAAGCGCTTTTAAATCATTTTCCGATATTTCCGACGGAATAACCATTTTTGTGCGCATTTTACTGTTAATTTGAACGGCTATTTCAACTTCGTCAAGAATTAGCATCTTTTCGTCGCATACGGGATATGTAGAGCGGAAAATAGATTCTTTTTTGCCGAGCATTTCCCAAATCTCTTCCGAAAAATGCGGAGCGCAAGGCGCAAGCAATTTTATAAATTTAGTAAAGCAATCATAGAACAATTCGTAATTTTTGTTTTCGATAGCGTCGTACTTGGTGAGCGCATTTAAAAGTTCCATAAGCCTTGCGACGGCAGTATTGAAAGAAAAATCTTCCATATCTTTATCGACGCATTTTATTGCGTAGTTTGTGGCGTATAAAAGTTCTTTTTCTTCTTTTCCGACAGTATTGTTTTTATTCGGCGTTGTAGCGATAAGTTTTGAAACCATACGTTCTATACGGTCTAAAAATTTAACTATCGCTTTAATGCCGTCGTCGCTCCACGGACCGCCTTCCGTATATGAAAAACCGAACATAAGATACAGTCTTAATGTATCGGCGCCGTATTTTTCGACGTAGGGGTCTGGCGCGATAATATTGCCTTTGGATTTACTCATGCGAAGTCCGTCCGGTCCTAAAATTACGCCCTGATGCACGAGCGATTTAAATGGTTCGTCAAATTTAAGATAGCCCATATCGCGGAGCGCTTTTGTAATAAAACGCGCGTAAAGCAGGTGCATACAAGCGTGTTCCGCGCCGCCAACGTATTTATCGACAGGCAACATTTTATTTATAATTTCGGGATTAAAAGGTTCTTTCGCGTTTTTAGCGTCGGGATAGCGTAAATAATACCAACTCGAACATACAAACGTGTCGAGAGTGTCGGGATCTCTTCTTGCAGGCGCGCCGCAGATGGGGCACGTCGTATTCATAAATCCTTCGTGTTTTTCGAGCGGAGATTTTCCGTCGGGTTTAAATTCTACGTCGTAGGGGAGTTTTACGGGCAAATCGCTATATGGCACGGGAACTGCGCCGCAATGTTCGCAATGTATTATGGGTATGGGGGCGCCCCAATATCTTTGGCGCGAAACAAGCCAGTCGCGCAAACGGTAATTAGTTTTGTGTTCCGCTTTGCCTTCTTTTACAAGTTTATTGATGATGGCTTTTCTCGCTTCTTCACTTGTCATGCCGTCAAAGCCGGGGCTGTTTATAACGATGCCGTCCGAGCAGAAAGGAAGCTCGTCATTACAATTCACCCCTTTGACAACGCGGACGATAGGCAAATCGTATTTTTGAGCAAAAACATAATCTCTTTCGTCATGAGAAGGCACGCCCATAACGGCGCCCGTACCGTATGAATACAGGACGTAATCGGCGACAAAAATAGGCACGGACTTGCCCGTTATAGGATTTATCGCATTATGTCCTATATAGACGCCCGTTTTTTCGCGCGCCGTAGAAAGACGGTCGATTTCGTTGGTTTTCGAAGTCTCGACTATATACTCTTCGACCGCTTTTTTCTGTTTTTTAGAAGTAAGTTTTTTAACGAGCGGGTGTTCGGGCGCGAGCACAACGTAAGACACGCCGAACAGGGTATCGGCTCTTGTTGTAAAAACTTTGAATTTATCGCCGCTTTCCGCGGTGAACTCTATTTCTCCGCCCGTCGATTTACCGATCCAGTTCTTTTGCATAAGTTTGGTTTTTTCAGGCCAATCAAGGTCGTTTAATCCCTGTAAAAGTTCTTCCGCATAATCGGTGATTTTGAAAAACCATTGCGTTAAATCTTTCTTTACAACCGTAGCGCCGCATCTTTCGCATTGTCCGTTTACGACTTGTTCGTTGGCGAGAACGGTTTTACAATCGGGACACCAGTTGACAGGCGCTTCTTTTCTGTATGCAAGCCCTTTTTCGTACAATTTAAGAAAAATCCACTGCGTCCATTTATAATAGTCTTCGTTACAGGTTTTTATTTCGGCGTCCCAATCGAACATAGCGCCCATTTCGCGCAGTGTTTGTTCCATGTTAGCGATATTTTGTTCCGTGGAATCTTTGGGATGCACGCCCGTTTTTATAGCGTAATTTTCCGCGGGAAGACCGAACGCGTCAAATCCCATAGGCTCAAAAACTTCGTATCCTTTCATTTTTTTATAACGGGCGAAACTGTCGGTAGGTCCGTAATTATACCAATGTCCAAGGTGCAATTTAGCGGCGGAAGGGTATGAAAACATTTCAAGGCAATAATACTTTTTAGCGGCGTTCTTGTCGTTAAAATGCGCAATGCCTTCTTTTTCCCATATTGCCTGCCATTTTTTCTCAATCTTTTTCATGTCCATAAAACAGTTCTCCTTTGAAAAACAAAAAGATAGCAAATTACTAATAAACATTATATATTATAAAAAAAATCAAGTCAAGCGATATGTAGCGGCAAGACAGCAATTATGCGGCAAAAATTTTAATCTATTTAACTCTTTCGCCGAAATTTACGTTTACAAAACACGCGAAAAATGTTATACTTTAATCATAATGAAAAAAGGATAAACGCATAATGTTAAAATTACCTTTCAAGGATATATCGTTTTCCGACGACGTATTTACGGAGTTGTACGGTGAAAAGTCTGAATTTCAGAGACAGCGATACCAAAACGCTTTTACAGAGTTTAAAAAACTTTTTAACGTAAACGAAACGTACATTTGCTCTTCGAGCGGCAGGGTAGAACTTCTCGGTAATCATACAGACCATAACGGCGGAAGAGTGATGTCGTGCGCGATAAGCCTTGATACTTTGGCGTTCTTTTTGCCGAATAGCATGAAAACCATTAACGTTTTCAGCGAAGGTTACGGTAAAATTTCGGTCGATTTGGACGACTTGTCCGTTTCGGATAAAGGCACAACGAAAGCCCTGATAAAAGGCGTTGCGCAAGGACTTATCGATTTGGGCTATAAAGTCGGCGGATTTAACGCGTACGTAACGAGTACAGTGTTAAACGGTGCGGGTATTTCGAGTTCGGCAGCGTTTGAAGTCCTTATTTGTGAGATTTTTAATTTTCTATTCAATAACGGTGAAATTTCAATCGAGCAAAAGGTGAAAACGGCGCATTTTGCCGAAAATGTGTATTTCGGTAAGCCTTGCGGACTTCTCGACCAGTCAGCGATAGCGTACGGCGGACTTAAAAAACTCGATTTTGCAAATAAAGATAAAATAAAAGTTGAAAATGTAGACGGTAATTTGGACGACTATACTTTAATATTGATAAATACAGGCGGTAGCCACGAAAATCTTACAGACGAATATGCCGCAATTCCTGCGGAAATGAAAACGGTTGCAAAGGCGTTCGGAAAAGAAAGACTCATTGAAGTTAACGAAAATGAGTTTTACAATGCCGATGTATTAAAAAAACTTTCGGATAGGGCAATTTCACGCGCAATACATTTTTTTGAAGAGAATAAAAGAGTTGACCGTGCGGCAACTGCGTTGAATAATCGCGATCACGCGGACTTTTTGTCGTGCGTAAAAGAGTCGGGTATAAGTTCCTTATGTAAATTGCAGAACTGTTATGTTGCGGGTTCAACCGATCAATCCGTACCGAAAGCATTGTTCCTATCGGAAAAATATTTAAATGGCGGGGTAAATAGAGTTCACGGCGGTGGCTTTGCCGGAACGATATTGAATATTGTAAAAAACGATAATGCAGATTTTTTTGTTGAAAACGCAAGCAGGCTTTTCGGTAAAAATAACATTATCAGACTTAAAGTAAGAAAAAAAGGTACAATCGTTATATAATTACTAATAATTTTAAGTGTAATTATGTTACACATAAAGGTGGTTAAATGAGTACTGATGTATATGAAAATCCGCTTATAACACGATATTCGTCGAAAGAGATGGCGCAAAATTTTTCGGACGATAAAAAATTTAAATTGTGGCGAAAATTATGGATTGCGCTTGCGGAATCGGAAAAAGAACTTGGGTTAAACATAACCGACGAACAAATTGCCGATCTGAAAAAATATGCAGAAGACATAAATTACGATGTTGCACGGCAGTTTGAAAAAGAAGTTAGGCACGACGTAATGTCGCACGTTAAAGCGTATGGCGAGCAAGCGAAAAGCGCGGCGGGAATTATTCATCTCGGCGCCACGAGTTGTTTCGTCGGCGACAATGCCGAATTGATTGTTATAAACGACGCGCTCGACATAATTATTTCAAAATTAGTAAACGTAATAAATAATCTTAAAAATTTTGCTTTGAAATATAAAGATTTACCTACACTTGGATTTACGCATTTTCAGCCGGCGCAATTGACGACTGTCGGTAAACGCGCGACTTTATGGCTCGAAGATTTGTTGATGGATTACGACGCGCTTAAAAATCTGAAAGAAAATATAAAACTTCGCGGCGTCAAAGGGACAACCGGAACTCAGGCGAGTTTTATGGAATTATTTAATAATGACGAAAACAAAGTAAAAGAACTTGAAAAACTTGTGCTTAAAAAACTCGGTTACAAAAAAGCGTTTTCGGTAACGGGGCAAACTTATCCGAGAAAATTCGATTATAACGTTCTGTCCGTTTTGTCCGGTGTGGCGCAAAGCGGGTACAGATTTGCTAATGATATCCGTCTTTTGCAAAGCATGAAGGAAATCGAAGAACCTTTTGAAAAAAGTCAGATAGGGTCGTCTGCAATGGCGTATAAACGCAATCCTATGCGTAGCGAAAGACTTTGTTCGCTCGCGAGATTTGTGATGAGCGCGCCTGTAAATACGGCATTTACCGCCGCAACGCAATGGTTTGAAAGAACGTTGGACGATTCCGCAAATAAGCGCATAGTAATTGCGCAATCCTTTTTAGCGGTTGACGGAATTTTGAAACTTTATATGAATATTTCCGAAAACCTTGTTGTTTACGAAAAAGTTATAGATAAACACGTCAGGGCGGAACTACCTTTTATGGCGACTGAAAATATTATTATGGAAGGCGTTAAAAAAGGCGGAAACAGGCAGGAATTGCACGAAAAAATAAGACAATTATCTATGAAAGCGGCAGAAAACGTTAAAATTAACGGTGGCGAAAACAATTTGATTGACCTGATTAAATCCGAACAGATGTTTTCAGGGGTGAAAGATCAAATCGACAACGTTCTTGATCCGAAAAAATACACGGGCAGGGCGGCGTCGCAAGTTGTTGAATTTATTGAAAATGACGTCGATCCGATTTTAATGCAACATAATAACGAACTCGGTCTAAAAAGCGAGATTTCTGTATAAAATTAACTTAAAAAAGGCTTAAATAAATGCTAATCGATTTTCACACGCATATTTTTCCCGATAAAATAGCAGAAAAGACAATAAACGTTTTAGCGTCAAACTCCGGCGCAAAACCGTTTACTGACGGTACGGACACAGGGCTTATTGCAAACATGCAAAAAGGCGGCGCGGATATTTCCATAAATCTTCCTGTACTAACAAAACCTAATCAATTTGACAGCGTGTTACAATTTGCGCTTTCTATAAATGAAAAATATAAAAACGCCGATAAAAAAATCATTTCCTTTGCAGGTATGCACCCTGATTGCGATGACGTTAAAGGCAAAATGAAAAAGATAAAGGATGTGGGGATAAATGGTATAAAAATACATCCGGATTATCAGGAAACTTTTATCGACGACGAAAGATATATTGAAATATTATATGCGGCAAAAGATAACGATTTAATAGTCGTAACTCATGCGGGGGTGGACGACGGGTACGTTGGAAAGCCCGTAAGATGCCCACCGGAACTTTCGGCAAAAGTTTTGAAAAAAGTCAATTACAATAAGATAGTTTTAGGGCATTATGGCGGACATAAACAATGGGATAAAGTTCTTGATTTGCTTGTTGATTTTGACGTTTATTTCGATACCGCTTTTACCTTTTACGGGATAAATGAAGACTTATTTAAAAAGATACTTTACGCGCACGGAGAAGATAAGGTTTTATTCGCTACCGATTGTCCGTGGAGCGATATAAAACGCGATAAAGAAGTTTTATTGTCATACGGTTTGCCCGAGAACACACTCGATAAAATCTTTTGTAAAAACGCATCGAAATTATTAAATTTATAGGATAAAATATGAGTATAAACGAAAAATCTTTTGAATTAGGCAGTAAACGTTCGGTTATTAGAGAATTATTTGAGTACGGCAAAGTTCGGAAAACGGAAATCGGCGCGGATAACGTATTTGATTTCAGTTTGGGTAATCCGAGCGTTGAACCGCCTGAAAAAGTAAAAGAAACTCTTAATAAACTCCTTGCTACGGAAAATCAAACTCTTTTACACGGTTATACTTCCGCGCAGGGCGACTTGGCGACTCGGCAAGCCGTGGCGAATTCTTTAAATAAACTATGCGACTTTAAAATCCCCGCTGACCTTATTTATATGACGTGTGGCGCGGCCGCTTCTTTAACCGTTTCGTTAAAGGCAATTGTAAACAATGGCGACGAGTGCATTGTTTTTGCGCCGTTTTTCACCGAATACAAAGTTTTTATTGAAAATGCGGGCGCTAAAATAGTTGTTTCCGAGCCGGATGAGAGCAATTTTCAAATAGATTTTGAAGATTTAAAAAATAAGATAACAGAAAAAACGAAAGCGGTCATCATTAACTCGCCTAACAATCCGAGCGGGGTAGTGTATACTACCGAAACAATAGTAAAATTAAGCGAAATTCTCGGCGCAAAATCAAAAGAAACGGGTCATACTATTTATCTGATATCCGACGAACCGTACAGAGAACTCGTATATAACGGAGAAAAGATACCTTTCGTAATGAATTATTATGACGACAGCATAGTTTGCTATTCTTATTCAAAATCACTTTCTTTACCGGGCGAAAGAATAGGTTATATCGCCGTTTCGCCGAAAGCGAAAGAAAAACGTTTGTATAACGCTGTTTGCGGCGCGGGGAGAAGTTTAGGTTTTGTCTGTGCGCCGAGCTTATTCCAAAAATTGATTGCGGAGTGCGCCGAGCTTATGGTCGATGTAAGCACTTATAAAGAAAACCGAGATTTACTTTACGAAAATTTACAATCCTTCGGTTATAAATGCGTAAAGCCTGACGGTGCGTTTTATTTGCTTGTTAACTGTTTCGGAGACGATGCAAACACTTTTTGCGAAAAGGCGAAAAAACACGAATTACTTGTCGTGCCGTGCGACGACTTCGGTATAAAAGGATACGTAAGAATCGCTTATTGTGTAAGCCGAAAAACGATTTTAAATTCTTTATCGGCATTTAAAAATTTAGCAAAAGAATATACTAAATAAATTTTCAAAAAAACCTGCGCCCTGTATAAAATTATACAGGGCGCAAGTTTATAATAAAAATTATTTTGCCGTCAGTTCGTAAAGATGAGTTTTATAGTTTTCCATTGCGTTTAATATAATTTTGATTGCTTCGTCTCTATCCGCAACAACATCAACGCTTGTATCTTTATATTCTAACTGTTTATATACCTGAAAAAAGTGTTTCATTTCGTCAAAAATATGTACAGGCAAATCGTGTATACTTTTATAGGTATTATAGTTCGGGTCGGCAAACGGTATAGCGATTATTTTTTCATCTACCGCGCCGTTATCGTTCATCACGATTACGCCTATGGGATAGCACTTAACAAGGCTCATTGATGCAAGGCTTTCGGAACAAAGTATCAAAACATCGAGCGGGTCGTTGTCTGCGGCAAGCGTATGCGGGATAAATCCGTAGTTGGCTGGGTAATGAGTGGATGTATAAAGAATTCTGTCAAGGCGCAAAAGTCCGGTTTTCTTATCCATTTCGTATTTTTGTTTTGACCCCTTACTTATCTCCACTACTGCGATAAAATCTTCGGGGGTAATTCTGTTGCTTTCGATATCGTGCCAAATGTTCATAAAAAATTCCTTTTTTTTTATTTTACCATAAAAAAATTTAATAAGCAAGCCATTGTTTGACACATACGGCAAATTTTGATATAATGAAAAAACTTACATCATAGGAGATTGCATAATGAGTGAAAATTGTTCGCACGATTGTTCAAACTGCAGCGAAGAGTGCGCAAGCAGGGGAATAATAAAGGAAAAATCAAACGAAAAAAGCAATATTAAAAAAGTAATCGGCGTAATCAGCGGGAAAGGCGGTGTTGGCAAATCTTTCGTCACGTCAATTCTTGCGGTAACTGCAATGAAAAACGGTCATAAAACAGCGATTTTAGACGCCGATATTACAGGTCCTTCTATACCTAAACTTTTCGGTGTAACGGAAAAATCGTATTCGCCGGACGGAAAATTTCTTTTGCCGGTAAACAGCAAAGAAGGAATTAAAGTTATGTCCGTAAATCTTTTGCTTGAAAACGATACAGATCCGGTGGTATGGCGCGGCCCTATAATTGCGGGAACTGTTAAACAGTTCTGGACGGACGTTGCGTGGGGAGACGTTGATTATATGTTCGTCGATATGCCGCCGGGAACAGGCGACGTGCCGCTTACCGTATTTCAAAGCCTGCCCGTTGACGGCATAGTTATAGTTTCTACTCCGCAAGAGTTAGTAACAATGATTGTTGAAAAGGCAGTTAAAATGGCTGAAATGATGAATATTCCTATTCTCGGCATCGTTGAAAACATGTCGTATTATAAGTGCCCGAAGTGCGGAGAAAAACTTTATGTCTTCGGCAAAAGCAACGTAGAGAAAACCGCTGAAAAATACGGAATAAAAAATTTCATACAAATCCCCATAGACCCGAAGGTTGCCGAATATGCGGATAAGGGGCTCACCGAAACAATCGAAACCGATTATTTACAGGATTTTTTTAAGTCAATAAAATAAAACCGAATATAAAATTTAAGCGAGAGAAACCGTAAGGTTTTCTCTCGCTTTTTACGTGTCTTTTCTGCCAGACAAATCGAGCGACATTGCAGCCTTTTTTCTGATATCTTCCGTAATTGCCGCATAATGTTTTTTGGTCGTTTCAACGTTTTTATGACCGAGACAGTCCGCCACAACGTATATATCTTTTGTTTGTCTGTATAAATTCGTGCCGAACGTACTTCTTAATTTGTGCGGTGTTATATGTTTCAGCGGCGATACGATTTTGGCGTATTTTTTTACGAGTTCCTGTACGGTTCTTGTTGAAATACGTTTATTTTGCAAAGAAATAAACATAGCGCGTTCTTCTTTTGGAATAGAAAGGTTATTGTTGCGTTCCGTTAAATAAGCATTTAACGCGGCGGCAACTTCGTCGTTAAAATATAAAACAGCGCGATTGCCGCCTTTTCTCGTTACGACAAAACTGCTTGTGTTAAAATCAAAATCTTCGACGTTAAGACCTACAAGTTCACTTATACGGATACCCGTGCCTAAAAATAGGGTAATTATAGCCGAATCTCTCAATCTTGTAACGTCGTGAAACGCTTTTTGACGCTCCGAAAGCCCGCTTCCGCTATCGACAACATATAACATATCGCCGATTTCGTCGATTTTTTCATTTGTATCTAACCGTATAATCTCTTTTTCATGAATTTTAGGCATTTCTACTTTTGCGGCAACGTTTGAATTGAGCATATTTTTATTAAAAAAATATTTGTAAAAACTGCGTAGGGTAGACAATTTGCGCGCTTTACCGCTTTCGGTACACCGTTCGTATTTACCGTTTATTTTATAATGACTCAAATAACTCATAAAAAGCTCTATATCGGATGCTGTCAATAAATCTATATCTTTTAATTCGATATCTGCAATATTTTTGTCTTTGAAAACTTTTGATGACAGAAAGTCGAAAAAGACCCTTAAATCGTACGCGTAGTTTAACCGCGTTAACGGAGAAGTTCTCATTTCAACGCCGATAAAAAAATCCTGCGTAAAATACGGCATTTCGGATAAAAGGGCATTGGTTCTTTCGATACAGTTAATTTCTCTCTTTTCAAAATAGGATTTTTCCATTTTTCTAAACCTTATTATTATATTTTACTTAAATGGGGAAAAGATATGTATCTATGCGTAAAATGAAACAACTTTTGCGCAGTGTATTAAGAACAATACATTGCGCAAAAAGGTCATTTTCCGCAAGATGTTTAAAATACTGTTATAATTTTAACATAAAAACAAGAACTTATCAAGTCAATTATGGTAAAGTTGTTTAGTTAACCGATTGCTTTTATTGCAATCGGTTTTAATTTGAAAAAAAATAACTCCCGAGAAACGGGAAAGGAGAAAAGAAAATGAAAGAACAAGACAAAAAGACAGTAGGCACGGCAACCGCCGAAGAACAGGAAGAGAAGGGTTTTACCGCGTATTTAGAGATTTACGGCGATTTTAAAATGCTGGCAAAGGTATTTAGAGAGTTCGAAGGCGACCCCGATAAACTCGAACAAGATAAACTCGACGATATTGTTATTTACCTTGTAAACCTATCGGGCATACCCGAAACGGCAATTTCTCACAGTATATTAAAAATCGTATCCGACGACGAAGACGAAGAAGAAACGGACGAAGAATAATGCAAGCCATTTTACCCACCCCCGCCGAAGCGGACAAAATAAAACACGGCGACAAAAATTTAATTGACGATTTTTACTTACAAAATTACGAGTTAATTTCGCAAGTCGCAAAATCTTATTTTCGTAATCGTCAAATAGATAAATGCTATTCGGAAGATGCAATCAACGAAGTATATTTATATTTCGGCAAATTAAAATTTGCAAGCAATTCGGCATTTGTACGCAGTATAAAAGACGTGTGCGTTTACGTTCGTTTTGGCGGGGAAAGGTCTTTCCATCAATTCAGACAAGGCGACACGGAAATTTTGACTATTTTGGACGAACCCGCAATAAGAGAACACAATCACGGCGGAGAAGTCGAAACAATCGGCGATTTAATCGAAGCTCCGTTTGATATTCTTGAACAGGTTGAGCCGAAAAAGACATATACGGACGAGATATACAAAATAGCGCGTTCGTATATGTCGCCAAGACAGAAAGAAGCGTTTAAGTATTTTTATTATACCGATTTAACTGCGCGAGAAATCGGCGCAAAAATGGGCGTGAATATAAACGGAGCGCAAAGCCTTAAAAATGGGTATATACGCAAATTAAAAAGCGTTGCGGAAGAATTCCGCAACAAAATAGTAAAACTCGGCTACTATGCCGAAGCAAATTAAAAGGAGCGAATTAAAATGAAAACCGAATTAACTATTTCAAAGAAAACGTTTGTAAACGAAGCGAAAGAAGAAATCGAATACAACTCTTTTGAGTTTACCATTGACGGTAAAACTTTTTCTTTATTTCCCCGAAAGGAAGATAAGAAACTTATAAATTATATTTTAGAAAATTTAAGTCATAATTAATTTCCTTTATGATAGCGCATTCGAGCGGGGCGAAAGCCCCGCAAGAGTGCGCTCTTGATATATATAGAAATAACTCTACACAAAAAGGACGGGTAAAATGGATATAGACAGCGCAAAGATAAATAAATCTAAAATTAAAAAGTCGGCGCATAAAATACAAGGCAATGATCTTATAGCGGAATACTATAACCAACTTTACGAAGAAACGGGTTTTGCGGAAAAAAGGGCGGAAGCCGTTAAAGGTTGTTTAAAGTGGTGGGATATAGATTATTATCGGTTGCAAAAGGTCAAAGACATTTTGCGGGTTAACCTTTGTCGAGATAAGTTCTGCCCGAACTGTCAAAATCTTATATCGAAAAGGCGCTATTTAAAATACAAGCCCGAACTTGATAAACTGTTAAACGAGTTTTCGCTCTGGCACGTTGTTTTTACCGTTCCGAACTGTACGGCGATTTCTTTAATAGGAACGATAAAAACAATGTACGCAAAATTCGTTTATGTAGTGCAATATCTACAAGGCAAGCGAAAGGTTAAGGGCTTGGACTTTATGCGTTATAATTTTAAAGGCGCTATCCGTTCATTAGAGATTACCATTAAAGCCAAAAACAAAAACGAATATGAGTTTCACCCGCATTTTCATTGTATTTTCGTTTTGAAGAAAGGATTTCGAGAAGAGAGAAAATATATAAACGATTATTCGTTTGACGGACGAAAGAAAAGCAGATATTTTACCGATTTTGAAATATTATTGCAAAAGTCCTGGTATTTGTTTTATAACGGCGAAAAGTTGACGAAGCAACGCTTTGATGACTTGGAGCAGGGTTATTCGGTGATTGCCGATAGAGTTAACGGAAATTATAAAGAAATCTTTAAATACGCTGTAAAAGGCTTATACGACCCGCGAACGGGGTCTTTTGAATATCCGTATGAAGTATTTAAAGCGTTATATCCTGTTTTACATAGACGAAAGGTAATACAAGGCTACGGCATTTTAAACAAATTTAAGTTCGACGAAAGCGACGAAGAAGAGTTCGACGGACTTTACACCGAAATTATTACAGAATTAAAAAAGATTGAGGAACCTTTTTTTCAGGCAATCAGGCTACAAGATTTATTAAAAGAATTTGACGAACGCGAAGAAATACAGTACATAAGCAGAAATTCTTTGCATAAAAATATGCTTGAAAATTGATAAAGGAAGTGTTATAATGAAAAAGAAAACAAAAGATATTTATTATCACGGAAAAGGCACGGGCTGGCAAAAGAAAAGCAGAGATAACAATCCTGTAAAAGGCTACCCGAATTCGAATATAGATTTTTACGATAAAAATACAGGTAAATTACATAGACGGCGTAAAATAGGGCAAAGCGGAAGTGCTGCAATAGATTACGACGTTGCAGATGCCTATCACGATAAAGACCATTCGCATAAATGGTTTGGTTTCGGGAAAGATTTAAAAAGAGAATACAAAGGGCAACCGTTGAATAAAAAACAGCAAAAAGAATTTAATAAAGCGAAGAAAAAGAGAAAAGGTATAAAAAAATGAAAGACGATTTTAATCCCGTAGATTATTTTGATAGTGCAATAGAATCGGGTGATTTTATTGAATTTTCATATAAAAATGTTATTTATGTTATAAGCCCGCTTTATAAAGAAGAAAATGATTATAAATTTTCTGGTTTTTCTGTGGGGAAATATGACAGTGATAATAATAGGGCAGAAGATAAAGAATTTTGTAGTATTGACGATTTAAAACAAAATTGTTATATTGACGGTGTAAATATAATCGATGCTATCTCCAACGCCGATTATATTTGTGAAAATTAGTTTTTTGATACTTTTTTTCAAAAAAAGTATAATAGCCCTTATCACCCAGATAGGAGCGGGAACGAAATGAAAAAAGAGAATAAAAGTAAAAGCGGGAAGAACACTCTTTCCGCTTTATTAGCCCGCTTTAACGAGTATAAAGAAAAACAAAAAGAAAAGACGACGCGTAAGAGCGGTTTAGCGCCGGCGCGTCGTCTTTTTTGTTTTCGAATTGTAGGGAAAATAAAAAAATTTTGTAATTTACTTGCTTTTTCCTTCAATAGGTGATAAAATAAAAGCAATCGGTTAACTATGCGTAAAATGACGGTTTTACGCATAGATAACTTATATTTTTAATTATAAAGGGTAAAATCAACGCTGTCAACCGAATTTTAAAAATAAATTGATTTTGTTATATAAATTTTAGTTTTTTCGCTATAATTTATGTCAGTCAAGTACGCTTAAAAAAATCAATTGACTAATTCGCTATATTATTGTATAATATATTAAAAATTTATAGGAGTTTGTCTATGGAAAATCAGCCGGCAATAAGCAGCGATCTTATTCGCGGTCATATAGACACGATTATTCTCCATACGCTTTTGGAAAGCGACAAATTCGCGCAGCAAATCAGCGACGCGATAGAATCAAAAAGTGAAAACGAATATAAAATCAATCAGGCGACTTTATACAGTTCGTTAAAAAGGCTTGAAACTTTAAAGTTGGTTTCGTCGTACTGGCATGACTATGACGATGGTCGTCGCAAGTTTTTTAAGATAACGGATTCAGGCAAACAAACTGTCGAAAATAATTTGTCTTCGTGGACGTATTCGCGCTCTGTTCTGGATAAATTGATGGATCTTTCGCCCACTCCCGTTTTTATCAATAGTACCTTTAAAAAAGCCGAAAACGACTCCGTTTCGGTTTCAATTGTAAAAGAAAACGAAAAACCGACTCAAAATGATGCGGTAATGTTTAATAACTCGCATGTGATACGCGAAACTAAAACGGAAGAACCGATTAAAAATACAATCAATGAAGAACACGAACGCAATTTTAGGACTATTTTAAATGGTCTTATACAGATTTCGGAGCGTAGCGCACATACAGAATCGCCGCAAAACGTGATTGAACCGCTTGTTCCGATTGCAGATAATGCAAAAACTGACGGCGACGTGATGAAATTCAATGAAACAATTGACGAAACGGACTACAATGCAAATAAAACTAATTTTAACGGAAAAATCGATTACGGCGATTTAACGTTAAAGGCCGAAAAAGAAGGATATTCTGTAAGAATTTCTTCAAAAGATTCGGCAAAACCGCACGGAAATATACTGCGCAATAAACTTAATTTTGTTACTGCCGTTTTAGTATTTATTGCGGCTTTAATAGAATTCGGTATATTGTATTTTATTTTTTCAAACGCCTTTACTGCGCCGTCAGTTATAATATTAAGTGCGATTTCGTTAATCCCGCTTTTGATTTTTGCGATTATTTATTTTGCAAATCGCGGCAAATTATTCAATGGGAAAATATCTGCCGACAGTATTTTGATTACCGCAATAATCGCGTTTAACTTGATTTTAATAACACTTGCAATCGATTTTTTGATTGAAATAGATTTTTCCGATACGTCGATTTTGTTATCAGCGTTGATTCTTCCCGTAATTTATTATTTAGATGCCGTTTTGTTTTTCACTTTCAGATTTGTTCTGTCATCGCGTAAGGCATTTTATTGTAAATAATTTTTAATTTGTTTAAAATGTAAGCGCCGTAGAAATTTTTTCTACGGCGCTTAAAACTTAAATAATTTATAACATTCTTAAATATTCTATTTCTTGCGCTGATAATTTGCGCACTTCTCCGCGATTTAAGCCGCTTAAAGTCAAATCCCCTATCTTTATCCGTTTTAAAAATTCGACGTTATTGCCTATCGTTTCTATCATTTTACGAATTTGGCGATTTCTGCCTTCGGTTATCGTAATATGTAGTTTTGCGCCCGCTTTTGTGGATTCTATAAATTTTACCGAACATTTTTTTGTTTTTACTCCGTCTATCACTACGCCTTGACGAAGTAAATTGATATCTTTATCAGATACGGGTCTTTCGGTTTTTACAAGATAAGTTTTCGGAATTTCGTTTTTAGGATGCGTTAATTTAAAAGTCAATTCCCCGTCGTTTGTGAAAATCAATAGCCCTTCGGAATCGTAATCGAGTCTGCCGACAGGAACTACTCGCTTAATGTTTTGCGGCAATAATTCCATTACCGTTTTTCTGCCCTTGTCGTCTTTGACCGTACAAACGTAACCTTTCGGTTTATTCATCATATAATAATCAAACGTATTAGATATACTTAACTTTCTACCGTTTACTGTTACGGAATCTGAAAATTCGTCTATATCCTGCCCGATAAAGCAGACTTTTCCGTTTACTTTAACCTGCCCTTCTTCAATAAGTTTGTCAGCGTTTCTGCGCGAACAAACGCCGCTTTCCGCCAAAAATTTGTTTATTCTCATATTTATGCCTTTTTACGGTTTTTATATTACTATACTATGGTATATATTTTTTCCGTAAAAATCAAGTTATTTTGACAATAAATTTTAACAAATCCTATTTCGGTGTCCTTAATTGTGCCGTTTTTGATTATTTCCGGCAGTTCATATACGATTTTTACATTTTCCGTTTCGCTTTTATTAAGCGGCAACACAATATCTTTCTTTATATAAACTCCGCATAAATCGTCTGAATTTTCAACGGGAATAAAATCTATTATATTTTCACTTTTCACAAGTTCGTGCATATCGAAAGTGTCAAATGCGTCCTGTAAAATCGACTTGGAGCGTTCAAACATCGGCCCGCAATTCAATACAACGCTGACAATTTCCATACCGTTTCTTTCAGCGCTGCTGACAAGGCATCTGCCCGCTTTTTTTGTAAAGCCCGTTTTAATACCCGTAGAACCTTGAAATTCTTTAAGCATTTTGTTTTTATTTATTAAAAGTCTTTCCGTACCGTGAGTTGAAAACGGTATTTTGATTTTTTGTGTAGAAACTATTTCTTTAAAAGTCGGATTCTGTATAGCGTAGCAAGAAATAAGTCCCAAATCGTATGCGGTTGTATAATGATTGTCGTTATGCAAACCGTGCGGATTGACGAAATTACTCTCCGTAGCGCCGATTTTATGCGCTGTTTCGTTCATCAATGTCGCAAATTTATCTATACTCCCCGAACAATGCACGGCAAGCGTTTCTGCGCAGTCGTTTCCGGAGCGTAACATTAAGCCGTACAATAAATCTCTGACGCTTAATTTTTCACCCGTTTCAAGATAAATACTTGAACCTTCTACCCCTACGGTTTTTGCGCCGACCGTTATAATTTCGTCTAAATCACAGTTTTCTATTATGACTATCGCCGTTAAAATTTTTGTCGTACTTGCCATGTATTTTTTTTCGTGGATATTTGACCCCGCAAGAACGCGTTTTGACGACGCTTCCATAACTATCTCGCTCGATGTTCCCGCATTAAAATCTTTTACAGCAAAAGCCGCGTTTGTGTTTTTTGTAAAAAACGGGTCGAGAAGGCAAACAAAAGCAAGAACGGCAATTAAAAAACGGATAAATTTACTCATTATTATCACCTTTTTGTAATTTTTCAAAAAAATCGCTCACTTTATCTATTACGGAATCGATATTCCCCGTTCCTATCGACAAAACTTTGTATCCACCATCGCTCTTAATTAAAAATCCGCAAGGTTTTACGGATACGATCGTGCCGTTCCCCGCAGAAAAAGGCAAATCCGAACCACTTTTGAAAATCGTAGTTTTTCCGTATTCACCCCCGCCTGCTAACACGCCGAACGTTACTTTTGAAACGGGTATAATACAGTCGCCCGTGTCCGTTTTAACGGGCTGACCCACAACTGTGTTTACGTCGACAAGGTTTGCCATGTTTTTCAGAGCGTTTTCCACAATGTCATTTATTCTGTTTTCCGATTGCATTATATATTTTCTCCGATAAAATTCCTACTATAATAACTATTACGTCTATTAAGTTAAAAACCGTTTTTAACCTTAAATACGCTTCTAAAATGTTAACCCCTTCATATATGTTAATGTTGTTTTTTAGTTTTAAAAAAGGTTTATATGCGTTTAAAGCGGCGCATACGGGGACATTTGCAACGTTGAGCGAAAAAATCAAAGCAAGCGACGCAAAAGCATCTTCGTTTATTCCTATATTGAAAATCGTTTCAACGGATAATATGTTTATATTTTTTATTTTAGGCATTTTCCCGCGAAAGTTTAATGTTGGCAATAAACCTGTACTATAAGGCTTTTTAAACGTTTTTTTAACCGTTACTTGTGTGCCGACTAATTTAGTATTGATTTTATATAAAGTTATGCCGAATATCGATATTGCAATGCACGCTGTTTTTTCCTGCCATTTTGCGCTTAGATAGACGGAAGAAAAAAACGGAAAAATCAATATAGAAATTACAATCAGCATTACAAGCACTCTAATAATATTTGCAAAGAAAACATATTTATACCGATAAGCCCCCGACCGAAAATTTCGGTCGGGGGCTTAAAATCATTAGTATTTAAATAATTATTTTTTTAAGTAAAAGCGTTATATTTTATCTAACTCTTCTCCTTGCAAAAAGTCGGGAATATCTTCTTCGGAAATATCCGGAAGTTCAAACTCTTCGGTTTTTTTGTCCGCACTTTTCGCGCTGTTATCGCCTGCATCCGCTGTGTCAACCGTTGCGGCGACTTCTTCGGTGTAAACGTCTTTTTTGTAAAGATAATTTTCGTCGTCAATAGGTCCGTGAATAAGTTGTATTCTGTTTATGAGTTCGTCATAATCGGGCAACTCGTCGAGAGAAGATATCTGAAATCGCTTTAAGAACTTATCTGTTGTTCCGAACATTACGGGTCTGCCAACTGCGTCTTTACGTCCAACCGGTTCAATCACGCCAAGTTCCAAAAGTTTTTGTACGGCATATTCGCTGTTACCGCGTATTTCTTCAAGATCGATACGCGTAACCGGCTGCTTGTAGGCGATTATAGCCGCTACTTCGAGCATGCTTTTTGACAGTTCTTTTTCTTTTATGGGATTAAGTACCGCCGATACGTCTTCCGCATACGCGGGGTTAGACGAAAATTGCAATTTTTTATTGAATTGCAAAAGTTGTATTCCGCTGTCGCCAGAATATTTTTGCTTTAAGTCGTTGATTGCCGCTGTTATCTGTTTTTCTGATAGACCGAGTTTTTCCGCAATATCCGATATTGCGACTTGCGTTCCCGAAACAAATAATATCGATTCAATTATATTCGTCAATTTCTCCGAGTTCTTCATTTCTGTCGTCCCTTAACGTTAAAGTTATATCTTCAAACATACCGTTTTGTTCAACGGTGATATATTGCAATTTTAAAAGTTCCAGCATTGCCTGAAATGTAGTTATCAATTCGTTTTTCGTGTAATGCGCGGAAAACATTTCAAAAAAACTCGCGCTTTTACGTTCTAATAAAACGTTTCTGATTTCGTCTACCTTATCTTTAACGGTAAAAACTTCTTTCGGTATTTCTTTTAGAACGTGCGCCTGCCGAGTTTTATCTTCCACTCGCATCAAAAGTTTAGAAAATGCGTTGATAAGTCCTTCTAAATTAAAGTCGCTGTAAACGATTTTCACTTCACCGACGGTCTTGTCCGGTTCTTTGTAAAAACGCAGTACGTTTTCCTGTTGCTTTAATTTTTCGCTTGCGTCTTTGAATAATTTATATTCTTCAAGTTGGCGTATAAGCGCTTGTTCCGCGTCTTCCGCGTTATCATCCAAAATTTCGATTTTCGGCAATAACGATTTAGACTTGATTTCCAAAAGCGTCGCCGCCATATTGAGATATTCGCTCGCCTTGTCGACGTCGAGCACGGAAACGCCGTTTATATACGCCAAAAACTGTTCGGTAACTTGTGAAACAAAAATATCTTTTATTTCGATTTTCGCTTCTTTAATAAGATGTAAGAGAAGATCCAACGGGCCTTCGAAATTAGCGAGTTTAGTCGAATAATCAACAACCGATTCAAATTCAGCCATCAGAAAATCAACCCCCAAAATGCACCGATAGGTATGCTTATCACGTTTACAACGTAATTTATCGCAATGCCGAGAACGTCAAGATAATATAATCCTGTAATATCTGCAATAAAACTTAATAAAATCAACGCGTATAAAATGTAAATACCGTAAGTTTTGTAATTATAATAAAATTTGTTTCTGCGCTTTATAAAACAATCAATTACTCTGTAACCGTCCAGCGGATATATAGGAATAAGATTAAACACGCAAAAAACAAGACTTAACCTGACGACGTATAACAATGTATTTTGCAAAACCGCTGTGAAAAGTCCGAATTCAGGCACGTATACCGACAAGTAAAAAAGCGGTAAAAAAACAAAAGCGGTCAGATAATTTGCCGCGACTCCGGCAATTGAAACCAAAAAACTGTCGAGTTTATAATGCTTGAAATTCGCCGGATTTACCGGAACGGGTTTTGCCCAACCGAAACCCGCAACAACAAACATAATAAGTCCCGTAATATCGAAATGAGCGAGCGGATTAAGAGTATATCTGCCGCTGACGCGCGGCGTAAAGTCGCACGACTTATCGGCAACGAACGCGTGCGCGAATTCGTGCAAAGGAAGGACGATTAAAAGCGCTAAAAATATGGAAATATATCTTATTATTCTTTCTGTCATTTTATATTACTCGAATTTATATAAAATTATTATATAATATTAAGCGAAAAATTGCAAGAAAAAACGCTTGATTTACAAGCGTTTGAAGTTTGACGTTTAATTGTATAAAAACTATATATCGTTGCGGACAATATCGTTAAAGTCTTGTTTTTTTACGCACAAATAAGATTTTCCGTTTTCGACCATAACGACGGGCGGAATAAAATTACGGTTATAGTTGCTTGCCATCGAATAATTGTACGCGCCTGTCGAAAGGACGGCAACAAGTTCGCCTTCGCGCATTTCGGGAAGAAAAACGTCTTCTGCTATAATATCGCCGCTTTCGCAACATTTCCCCGCAATTGTGTATTTGATTTGCGGTTTATCTTGCAATCTTTCTGCGGCAACCACAGAATATTTTGCCTGATAAAGCGCAAATCTCGGGTTCTCAAACATCCCGCCGTCGATTGAAAGATAATTTTTAAGTCCCGAAATTTTTTTAATTCTTCCGACGGTGTAAAGCGTTATACCCGCTTCGCCGACAATCGACCGTCCAGGTTCTAATATAAGATACGGTTTTTTAATTCCTTTTTTATAAACGCTTTCGTTTAACCGTTCGCAAACGGTTTTCACATAATCGGCATAATCTTCGGGAGTAAATTTAGGATCACCGTCAGCGTAATATATGCCGAAGCCACCGCCGAGATTTAACACCGAAAGATTTGCGTGATAAACATCGGTTATTTTCTTATAATAGTCGGTCATTTTATCTACGGCAATGCCGAAAGACGTTTTTTCAAAAATCTGCGAACCTATATGACAATGCAAACCGCAAAAATCGATACAGTCTGCGGCAACCAGCCTTTTTGCAGCAATATCAGCGTCGCCGTTTTCGATGGAAAATCCGAACTTCGAGTCGGGTTTTGCGGTCTGAATATAATGGTGAGTATGCGCTTCTACGCCGGGGTTTACCCTGAGCAATACTTTTTGACGGGTTTTAAGTTCCTTGCAGATTTTAATTATATCGTCGATTTCGGATAAAGAGTCAATAACAATATATCCGATTTTATTTTCGACAGCATACTTTAAATCGGCAAAACTTTTATTATTTCCGTGAAAACACATATTTTCGGAATTAAACCCTACTGAAAGCGCAGTAAACATTTCGCCCGTAGAAACAACGTCCGCGCCAAGCCCCATATCGCCGACTATACGGTAAATTTCTTTGCAACTGAACGCTTTTGACGCGTAAAAAATCTTCCCGAAACCACCGTAATGTTTATCAATGCTTTCGGAAAAAAACTTACATATATTCTTAATATACGCTTTATCGAAAACATATAAGGGCGTACCGTATAAAGACGCCAGGTCTTTTACGTCTACGCCCCCGATTTGCAAATGTCCGTTTCCGTTTACAGACAAAGTATCTCTTGTATTCATATTGCCCACCGCATCTTTTTTCTTAATTTTAACAGTTAAAATCAGCGGTTGTCAATAATTAAGCGATATTTTTTACTTATACAAGATATAAGTTTACGATACCACCGACCATTTAGCGGTAACGTCGCTTAAAATATCAAAATAGGTTTTCGCGTCAATATTTTCCGCCGCTGTTACGCTGACCGAATCTATTTTAATTCCGTTTTCGTATACGTCGAGAGTTCCGATAAATTCTCCGACCGTAACGGGCGCTTTAACCTTTGTTTTCGCTATAAAATCGAATTCAAATACTCGCTTTTCGTTTTTCTTATTAAGAATTTTAACCGAGCGGTCGCTTAAAACCGAAACGGAAGATTTTTTTCCGTTATTGACTGCGACTTCAAAATCTAACGGAGTTTCAGCCGATATTACGGTTTTACTTTCAAAATTCGCGAAACCGTAATTAAACATTTCGGAAACTTCTTTAAATCTGGTTTTGCTGTCCGGCTCGGAAATTACGACCGAAATCAACCTTAATCCGTCGCGCAACGCCGAAGCGCACAAACAATGTCCCGCTTCCGAAGTGTATCCCGTTTTGCCGCAATCACAGCCTTTGTAAAATCTTATAAGTTTGTTAGTGTTTGAAATTTCAGTTACTCTGCCTTTCGGATGATTTATTTCGTCCATCCAGATACTCGAAAAACGGAAATAATCTTTGTGCTTTACAAGTTCGCCGAACATTTTTGAAACGTCGAGCGCGGATGAGTGTTGATCGGATTTCGGCAGTCCCGTGCAATTTACAAAGACCGTGTTTTCCATGCCGAGCGATTTGGCTCTTTCGTTCATTTTTTCAACAAAAGCGTCTTCACTACCGCAAATTCTTTCAGCCATCGCTACGCACGCGTCGTTTGCGGACGCAACCGTTATGCTTTTTAATAAATCATTAACGGAGTATTCTGCGTTTGCTTCCAAAAACACTTGCGAGCCGCCCATACCTGCCGCGTTTTCGCTAACGACGATTTTTTCTTCAAATGACATTTCTCCGCTGTCAATACTTTCAAAAGACAATAACAGCGTCATTATCTTGCACATGCTTGCAATCGGATAAGCCGCGTTTTCATTAGAAGAATATAAAATTGTCCCCGTGTCCGCATCGACTATAACTGCCGATTTAGCGGATGTTTTTAAGTTTGTAGCGCTTGCCGCTTTTTCATTTTTTTCGTATGAATATTCGTATGCAAACGCTTTATTCACCATAGCGTATCCGAAAAATACGCTACAAGATAAAATAAATGCAAGCGCAATAAAAAATACAGAAAAATTCTTTCTCATAATATACCACCTTGTAGAAATATTTTCTGTATTCTATAAATTTTTATTCATTATGTCTGACATAATTTTATGCTAAAATCTATTTATTTAACATATTATTTATTGAAATTCCAAAACCGCGTGTCGGGTCGTTTATAAAAACGTGCGTAACAGCGCCGATAAGTTTATCGTTTTGAATTATCGGGCTACCGCTCATACCTTGCACAATACCGCCGGTTGCTTCAAGCAGTTCTTTATCTGTTATTTTTATTACGTAGTTTTTAGTATCGGTTAAAACCGTGTCTGCTTTGATTATTGAAACCGAATATTTTTTAGGGCTTTTGCCGTTTATGGTTGTATAAATAAAAGCGTCTCCCATTTTGCCTTCGCCTATTTCTATTTCATCCCTGCCCGACAAATCATGACTGTCCGTCAACGTGCCGAATACGCCGTATTCCGTATTGCGGTCGATTTTTGCAATCTCATTACTTTTCATAATAACCCCGCGAAGTTCGCCGGGGATCCCGCGTTCGCCCTTAACGTAACCCGTTATATTGCAAGAATAAATCGTTCCGCTTAAAATTTGCAATAATTCGCCGTTTTCATTTAATACGGGATGACCGAGAGTTGCAATTTTTATGCCGTCTATAAAAGTAACCGTTCCTATGCCGCTTACGTCGTCTTTTATGAATATTCCTAACTTTTTTTCTCCGATTAAATCAGTTGCCGGTATAATTACTGTCGAATATGAATTACCGCATCTGATATAATCGATGTTTATTTCTTTATCGGATAAGTTAACCACACGTTCAACGTCGCTTGCTCCGTTTACTTCTATTCCGTTTAAGTAATATATTACGTCGCCTTGCGCAAGTCCTGCGTCTTTTGCAGGGCTTAATATACCGTTTTCGGTTATAACGTCGGATAATCCCGCAACAAAGGCACCACGCGTTTGCATATAAAATCCCGCAGGATCACCGCCCAAAATAACTTTTCTGCTTTCGGCAAGCGCACTACTGCCGTTGTTTCCGAAAATATTAAAAGCGGTAAAAGCAATAAGTAAAAATACAACGATTTTCTTTTTCATAAATACTCCGTCCGTTTTATAGTGCGTAAAATTGCGGAGAATTATTCGCGCAATAATAAAACTCCGTGAAAATTCAAACCATGAATTTTCACGGAGTTAAATATACAAAAATTACAATTAAACAATCGCGTTTTTAAATTGTTCAGCCTTTTCAATAAGTGTTTTTGCGTGTTCTACTGCGGAAGAATTGTCCGTTGTGCCACCGGAAAGTCTAACTATTTCCGATATTTTACCGTTGTTATCAAGTGATCTTACAACAGTAGTCGTTTTATCATCCGACTCGGTTTTTATAATTAAGACATTATTGTCGGCAAAAGAAACGATTTGCGGCAAATGCGACACAGCGATAACCTGTACCGAGCGTGAAATTTTTACGAGTTTTTCGGCAACAATCCAAGCGATTGCCCCGCTGATGCCTGCGTCGATTTCATCAAAAATAAAAGTAGAAATTTCATTGTATTTGGCAGTCTGCGCCTTCACGGACAACATAAATCTACTCATTTCGCCGCCGCTTATAACGTCTGAAAGCGGCTTAACGGGTTCTCCGGAATTTGCTGAAAACATAAACCTTATTGCATCAAAACCGTTTGCGCTGTCGAATTTGCACTCGTCAAACAACGGAATTTCCGAAAATTCAACATAAAACCGCGCCTTATTCATGCCTAATTCTTTCAATTCGGTAAGAACGTTATCGGCAAATATCTGCGCGCTTTTTCTTCGCTTTTCACTCAATTCAGTATATAATGCGTACAATTCTTTTTGTTTTTTCAGTATATTGTTTTGCAAATCTGCAAAATATTCATTGAAATTTTCAAGTTTTTCACGCTCGGTTTTAGCGCCGATTAAAAATTCTTGCGCTCCGCTAAAATCTCCGCCGTACTTTTTAAATATGTTTTTGATAACGCCGAGCCTTTCTTCCACTTCGTCAAGGCTGTATTCGCTATATCCTAAATCGTCCAAAAGTTCGCCGGTCGAACTTAAAATATCGTCTATTTCCGCATAAACACCGTTGAGTCTTTCGGAAATTTCTCCGTAGTCCTTGTTAAGTTCGGCGATTCCGTTCAACGCTCTTACGGCGTTTGACAAAATATCCGAGACTCCACCCTCATCCCCGATACCGCTTTTTACTGCGTTTAGTGCGAAAACGATTCTTTCTCTATTGAGTAATTTATCTTTAATCGCTGAAAGTTCTTCAAATTCGGTTTCTTTAATATCAGCGGTTTCTATTTCTTTTATCTGATAATTAAGTATATCGAGACGTATTAGTCTCGAAGTTTCATCGCCGCCCGCCGCGGTAAGTTCTTTGGATAACGCTTTTAATTCGTCGTATGCGTTTTTTATTTTATCCGATAGTCCGTTATCGTCAACCCCCGTGAATTTATCTAAAAGTTTTAATTGATTTGCGGTGTTAAGCAGATAAAAATGCTCGCTCTGCCCGTGAACGTCGATAAGAGTTGCCGTGAGTTTTTTCACCATTGAAACCGTCGCGGAATTCCCGTTAATACTAACCGTGTTTTTCCCGGAAGCGGTAAATTTTCTCGTTATAATTAAAATATCTTCTTGTTCAAGTCCAAACTCTTCGATTACAGAATACGCGGCTAAATTATTTTCTATATCAAACTCAGCGGAAACAACGCACTCTTCTGCGCCGCTACGGATAAGCGTTTTATCCGCTTTTGCGCCGAGAACAAAATTAAGGGATTCGAGTATAACGGACTTACCCGAACCGGTTTCGCCCGATAAAACGTTGAATCCCCGCATAAAATCTATTTCCGCGCTTTCGATTAAAGCGACGTTTTTAACGATTAACTTATTAAGCATTAAATAGACCTTAAAATTTTGACTATAATATCCGCGTCGGAATTGTTTTTCGCAACTATTAAAAGAGTATCGTCGCCCGCAATCGTGCCTAAAATCTGCGGAATATGCATTTGGTCAATCGTCATCCCCGCAGAACTGCCGTTCCCGTTAAGCGTTTTTACAACGATTAGATTATTCGCCGCAACAATAGACACTGTAATTTGCTTGAAAAGATCTTTTATTTTTTGCGGAATTTCCGTGTTGAGTGCGCCCGCTCTTTTGTAAACGGATTTCCCCGTTAAGCCTTCGGCTTTTATTAAATCAAGTTCGTTAATATCGCGCGAAACAGTTGCTTGCGACACATTAAAGCCCTTTTCATTGAGTTTTTCCGTAAGTTCGTCCTGTGTGCATATCTCAAATTCGCTTATTAAATCGCATATAGCGTTAAGTCTTTCTTTTTTAGTCATTTTACCCTTTATAACCCCTATCTGTTCTGTAATTTTTTATTGAGCCTAGTAAAGAATTCGAAACTTTTACGGCGTAAAAATACAGTTTTATTCTCTGCTTGCGAAACGTACACTATATCGTTGTCGCGTAACGTTGCAACTAATTTCCCGTCAATAAAAAGTCCGGCTTTTGCGCCGCCTTCGTGCGTTATTACACACGGATTATCGGAAGAACATACAATAGAGCGTGCAAAAAAGGAGTGTGCCGCAACAGGCGTGATACACAGCGCGTTTACGTGCGGTTCTATTACGGGCCCGCCTGCCGAAAGAGAATATGCGGTAGACCCCGTGGGCGTCGAAACTATTATCCCGTCTCCCATTATTTTTCTCATGTTTGCCGAGCCTATCGTTATGCCGAAACTAACTACCATACGAGTATTTTCTTCGTAAATTCTCGAAAAACTAACGTCATTAAGCGCATAATACTCGTTACCGTTATATCGGATTTTAAGGGTTAGTCGCTCGTCCCTGACCAAATTGCCGTTTTTAAATGATAGAATCGCGTCTTCCGCTTCGTCAAATTCAAATTCCGATAAAAAGCCTAATCTTCCGCAATTTATACCTATTATCGGAATATTGTATAAATTCGCAATTTCAGTTCTGCGCAAAAGCGTGCCGTCGCCACCCACGACGAGCATTGCGTCGTAAAAGTTTTGGGTCAAGTTTACATTGCCGCTCAATAAATCAAATAATATATCGTGTTTTTTTAAAAGCGATACTATTTTTGCGCTGTATTCCCCGCCGTTGTCTTTATCGGGATTGACATACAATAAAATCTTCATACTAATCAAAGGATAACATATTTTAATAAAAATTACAACCTAATAAATAGAAAATGAATAAAATTAAAATTTATACAATTCGTTAAAGGTAAAATCTTTACCGCCGTTTTTAGTGAGCAAAATCAAAAATTCGGTGTTTTTATCTTCTTTAAGCGGCGCAACGGTCATATCGAGCGCGTGAAAACCGACGATACGCGCTGTTTCGTACACTTCTAAACAGACTTGTTTTTTAAGTTTTTCGTCCTTTATGATGCCGTTTTTAAATTTCCTTTTTTCACCTATTTCAAACTGCGGTTTTATCAGAAGAATAACTTTTCCGTCCGCCGGCAAAATATTGTAAAAAACGGATAAAACCTGCTTTAACGATATAAAACTCAAATCGGCGGTAATAAGGTCAAGCGAATCGGTAAAATCGGCAAGAGTAAGATTTTTCGCATTTTTTATTATTCTTACTACTTTATCGTTATTTTTAAGCGAATTATGCAATAGGTCGTCGTTTAAATCGACAGCGTAAACTTTCGCCGCGCCGTTTTTTATAAGACAGTCGGTAAATCCGCCCGTACTAGCCCCGATATCCGCAACAATAAGATTTTTAACGCTGAAATTAAAGTCCTTTAAGGCTTTCGAAAGTTTGTAACCGCCGAGAGAAACAAAACTTTCATCAGCGGTAACGGAAATTTCTATTTTTTCGCTTTCACTAACGTCTTTCGACGATTTTAATATTTTTTTACCGTTAAATAAAACGTTTCCGTTTTCAATTGCCTGTTTCGCCTTTGTTCTTGAATCGAAAAAACCTTTTCTGAACAGATATTCGTCGATTCTCATGATTGTCTTTCGTACATCTTATCTGTAAAAGCGGTTAAAAACCCGATTTTATCTATTTCGCTGATTATTTTTTTTGCTTGTGTATAATGCGTAAACGCTCTCTCTTTCGCCCCGTCGAGCCCGAAAATTCTCACGGAAGTAAGTTTGTTTTCGGCGTCGTCTTTATGCGGGGTTTTGCCTATCTGTTCGAGCGTTCCGCACTCGTCCATAATATCGTCGGTTATCTGAAACAAGATTCCCAAATGATAACCGTATTCTTTAATTTCATCATAATACTTTTTGCCGTTGACACAAGACGCGGCAAGCATAGGCGCGGAAATAAGTTTCGCCGTTTTATTCAGATAAACGTCATATAGATCTTTTTCCGTGGCGTTAGCGTTGTTTTCGTTTTGCAAATCGAGCGTCTGACCGCCTATCATGCCGCTATATCCCGCATATTCGGCGATAAGCGACATTGCCGCAAGATAAAACTGCGACGGATTTTCTTCTTTCAGCATCGTTTCAAAGGCAAAGTTTAAAAGCGCGTCGCCGGCCAAAATTCCGATGGCTTCCCCAAACTTTTTATGTGTGGATAACTTCCCACGTCTATAATCGTCGTTATCCATAGCGGGCAAATCGTCGTGAACCAAAGAATAAGAGTGAATAAACTCTATGCCGAGCGCAAGGTTTTTTACCGCGCTTTTATCTTTCCCAAGCATTTCGCAAGCGGCAAAACACAATATGGGGCGCACTCTTTTTCCCCCGTCGCCAACCGCATAGCGCATTGCGTCTTTAATCACATTTGGCGCTGTTTTATCGACCGAATTAAGGCAATTTTCAAGGCTTATGTTGAAAAAATTCAAATATTCGTCGTATTTTTCGGCGAAATTAAACATTTTCTCTCCTTAATGCGCAGGTGTACGCATTATACATAAGCATTGCAATGGTCATAGGTCCGACGCCGCCCGGAACCGGCGTTATGTAAGACGCCTTATCTTTAACCGTTTCAAAATCCACGTCGCCGCAAAGCCCCGTTTCCGTTCTGTTTATTCCTACGTCAATAACAATCGCGCCGTCTTTTACCATATCAGACGTAACAAATTTAGCCTTTCCCATAGCGACGACGAGAATATCCGCCTGCTTTGTTATACTCTTTAAATCGACGGTTTTACTATGACAGACTGTAACTGTGCAATTTTCTTTAAGCAACATAAGCGCAATCGGTTTTCCGACAATGTTGCTTCTGCCGATTATGACAGCATGTTTACCGGAAAGCGGTACGTTGATACTTTTAAGCATGTACATAATTCCTGCGGGAGTACAGGAATTAACGCAATCTTTAAATAAAGTCGCATTACCGACGTTTTCGGCGGTAAAACCGTCAACGTCCTTTTCGGGCGGTATAAGCGCAAGAATTTTTTCTTCGTCTAAATGTTTCGGGAGCGGAAGTTGAACGAGTATTCCGTCGACCGATTTATCGCGCGCGAGATTATTTATAAGATCTTCCACGTCCTTTTCTTCTGTGTTTTCGGGAAGAGAAAATGAAAGCGATTTTATCCCTATGAATTCCGCCGCTTTTATCTTATTTTTAACGTATACGCAAGACGCCGGATTTTCGCCGACAAGAATAACCGCAAGCGTAATTTTACGACAGTATTTCGCTTCGAATTCCGCCGCTTTTAATTTAAGGTCTTCTTTGATTTTAGTTGAAAGCAATTTCCCGTCTAAAAGTTCTGCCATTATAATCTCCTTTATACGCTCTTCGAGTATTCGGCAAGAATACCGTTTACGTAATCCGTGCTTTTTTCCGAAGAAAATTTTGCGGAAAGTTTGACTGCCTCGTCAATCGCTACAATTTTCGGCGTATCTTTGAACAATTTTAATTCCGCCATACCGATATAGATGGCGCATCTGTCCGCGGCAAAAATCCTTTCAAACCTGAAATTTTCGGATAAATTTTGCAATTCTCCGCTAAATTCCGTTTCGTTATCCGTAACGGCATTTAATAACGACACGGCGAACTTTTTATCGTCGGCTGACAGGTTGCGCGCCAAAACATCAAAAAGCCCTTCATCGCTTTGATTGAAGAGCCTTGCAAAAACATATTGAAACACGATTTCTCTTGCCACACTTCTCATTTGTTGTTTTCCTTTTCGGGGCGAGATTTTGTACCGTCGGAACTGTCGTTAGCGGTTTCCGCATTATGCTTTTCTTCCCCGTTCTGTTCATGATTTGTAACGGGCAACTCGCTGAAAGTTACGCCCTTGACGTTTACGTTTACGGATATTACGTTATAATCCGTCATGGATTCCACGTTATATTTTATCGATTCCTGAATTTTAAACGCCATATCGGACACGCATTGCGAATAATGAATAGACACGGTTACGTCAACGGTAACGTTTGATTTATCGATCACGACTTTAACCGCGCTTTCCGCAGGGCGTTTCCCCATTACTCCGCGATAAATTTCGGCATAAGGTATTTCGGAAACCGCCAATAAAACGATACCTTCCACAATTCCGTCGCCGTAAACGAGTTTATCGCGGCTTTCTCTCGGTCGAAACTTTTTTACTCGCATTACAAATATTCTCCGATAAAATAAATTTATAATTATTTTACCACAAAATATTCATTTTGCATAGTGTTTTTTAAGAAATAGGAATAATTTTTACGTTTTCGGGCGAAACCGACGCTTCTTCCGAAATAATCGTATAAATCGCAACGGCGTCATCAGTCGTCAGGTTATTAGATTTTGCTATTACGTTTACGTTTTCCGAATCAAGTCCTATCACTACCACGGCGTCTTCAAACCCGTATGCTTTAATTAGTGTTTCAAGCAACATTTCTTTTTCGGTATTCGCAGTTAAGTTGGTTTTCATCGCAAGCGCCGCGGCATATTCGTTGCTACCGCTTTCCGCAACCGACAAAACCGAGTCGAGTTGCAATAACTCTTCGTTTCTGTTAGAAAGTCTTTCCGCTCTGTACTGCGCAAAATATCCGGCAGCGCTTGCCGATACTGTCTGCGAAGTTGCGGAACTATTGCCGGTAAACACGTAATTGAACACCGCGGTTACTGCAAGCAATGCTACCATGCACGATAAAATAATGATTTTCTTCTTTTTTGCCATAATTTTTACTCCTTTTTTATTTCATAGCCAGAATTTCTATCTGACTTGCTTTTACGTCTAAAAGCGACAACGTCGCTTGCTGAATTTTGTTGTAAACGGATAATTTCTCCGCGCCTTCCGCAACTATCAAAACTCCGCATATTTTAGGATAAACTTCTTTTAATACGACCGTTTTTCCGTTCACCAGCACCGGTGTTGACACAATTTCACGCCCCGCGGAAGTTTCTTTTGTCGTAGTAGTCATGGCAAGCACCGTTTCCATACCCGACTCTACGTTTATGGCGACTGAAACTTTGCCTGCACCGTCCACCTTATTTAAAAGTTTTTCAAGTTTTTGTTCAACAGTTTCGATATATTCCGCGACCGAATCGGCGCTCACGGTTTTTTCATTGTTTTTAGGAAAAAAGTTTATTCCAAGCAAAATAATAAGCAAAATAACGCATACGGCAATTAAAATAAAACGTGTTTTTCCATCGGTTTTGATTTTATCTAAAATCCCTTTTATTCGGAAATTACTCATAAAAATCAACCCCCGATTCGTCTATTTTCAGATAATCGCTTATTTCCTTTTTAAGGCTTTGCAATATAACTATATGCTCCGATTCCGAACTTATTACAGCATTTTGCAAATTAACCGAAACGCCGTAAATATTTATCGTTCCTTGTTTGTCGATACTATATTTTATTAGGATATCGCTACCGATTATGCCGTTTTTTTCGGCTGTTTTTATACAATTTTTTGTATAAAAGTCGATTTTTGATGCGGCTATATATTCTAAAAAATCGGCGTCGGTTTCTAATAAGTTTTCGCTTGCGTTAAAAATGCCGTCTAATGCCGCATCGCTTTTAACTATCGGTGAAACGATAATTAAAATCAGGACGAGAGATATAAACGGTTTTACGAATTTTGACGTCCTTCCGTCCGGTAAAACCATTGAAATGATAGACACTATAATAACCGCAGAAAAAACACTGACAATCCAGCCCGTCATCTAAATCACCGAATTTGCGGATATAACCATAAGTAAAACGGTTAAAAACGCCATAAGTCCCACCGTAAGCGAAGACGCGATAAGATAATTTACGGATTTAGATATACTCGTTAAAAATGACGGCACGGTATCGCTTGCAAAAACGTCGGTAACAGTGGCAACAAGTTTTAATAGTAAAGAAAATACTACCATATGTAATACAGGAGACAATATAATGTAAAATATACCCGTAAGCCCCGCCACACCAAGCGCATTTTTGACTATTATACTACCCGCAGCAACAATGTCGATTCCGTCTTTAATAAGTCCGCCGACAATAGGAACGGAATTCGATATCGCATATTTTGCGATTTTAGCGGAAATCCCGTCGGTTGCCGACACCGATAAACCTTGCATTGTGATAAATAAGCCGTAAACCGAAAGCAAAATGCCGAATATCCACTTTAATATTCCACCGAAAAAATCCGAAAATTTATTCAATTTTACATCTTTTGAAAAATGCGACATAACGTTAAAAGCCGTTAAAACACCTATAAGCGGCAACACAACCGCGTAGAAAGTGTTTATAACTACATCTGTAAATAACAAAACGGAAGGTTTATAAACTGCGGCAGACGCGCCACCGCCCGAAGCGACCATTAGAGTCAATATTATGGGTGACATAATTTCACTAAATTTCGCTATATTTTCTATAAGGTTTTTAGTTTTATTCCAAATCAAAATAAATTCGGGAACAAGAAGCAATAACACAGTCAATACGGTTACAAATTTTACTATTGTTCCGACGCTTGCGGAAAGATAAACGCTTTTAGAATTCTGCGCTATTTCGCATAAAAACGCTACAATTAAAATTCCGATCATTATCGGGAGCAAACTTTTTATTTCGGAAAAAATTATATTTTTTATATAATCAAAAATATTTGCCCCGCCACCGTATTCCCCGCTAAGTAAGTTTTTGAACACGGACAAAAAATCATAATTATCTGCGCCGCTTGTGGAAAAAAAATCTTTTAATTCTTCAAGGTCGAGATTGTTTGCTTGGTCGATTACAGTATCGGATAACTCGTCCGCGCTAACAGTTTGTCCGCTGAAAGAAAATAAAAAAAGCAGCGAGAAAAATACTGTAAGCAATATAAAAATGAAACGTTTTTTCATTATAATAATTCCGAAAAAAGGTTGAATACGGCGTAGATTATAGGCATAGACGCTACAAAAATAGCGGTTTTCCCTACAAAAACCAACTTGTCCGAAATGCTTTTAAGCCCCAAATCTTCAATTATACCCGCGCCGAATTCCACCACGTACGCTATACCCGTTATTTTTAATATCACGGAAAAATATTTTGCATTTATCCCAGAAGAGTCGATGATTTTTTGTATAAACTCTACCGTTTCTGTCAAATAATCTATTCCGAGCGCCGTTATAATTACTCCTGCGCCAAGTACGGCAACTGAAAAAAATTCGCTGTTGATCGTTTTCAGATAAGTTAAAATAAAAACGCAAACTATGGCGCAAGCGACTATTTTTATCATTTTAATATAGATAGAATATGTTTTTAACTGTGTCAAACAACTCGCTTACCATATTGATTACTAATGTAAGCACTATTATAAGCCCGACAATAGAAACAAGCGTTGCTATATCGTCCCTGTCGCTTTTTTTAAGCACTTGCGTTATCACCGTAATAAGTATACCTATCGCGGCGATTTTAAAAATAATATCAACGGTCATACACCACCTATATTGCCAGAATAAAAACGATAAGTCCGAACAAAAATCCCAATTTAACTAAAACTTGCCGATACTTTTTATTGTTACCGTCGGCAATGCGCAAAAAGTTTTCAAGTTCGGGCTCAAAAGAATTAAGCAAGTCCACTTGCGACGATTTATCCGTTTTGCCGAGATTTTGCAAATATTTATGCAAAAAAGCAACTTCTTCCTTTGAAAGTTTTCTCGGTCAAATATTCGTTCGCCGCAATTAAAAACACGTCGTTTTGTTCATTGCCCGATAGAATTTCCGGCAACGACTTTTGAGAAAACGCTATTTCCGCTTTGATTTTTTTGTGCCAAAATTCAAACTTATCCCAAAAATCTTTTGTCTGTCTGTATTTAAGCGAAAAAATATATCCTATCGCGGCTGTTAAAATCGGAATAAGCGTGAGAACTATTATTCTCATAAAATCGGATTAAAATCCTTGTCCAAAATTTCTCTCACATTTCCCGCAGGCTTGTCTGCATCTAAAAAAACGTACCTTTCAAAAACGTTATCTTTAAAAAAATCTTTTTTTTGTAAATCGTCTTTGTTCTTGCCGTGGCAACTCGCTATTATTTTTATCCCGCACGACGCCGCATCTTCCGCGCTTTTCCAGTCGTCTTTTGTTTGAAGTTCATCCGTTATAACTATATGCGGCGACATAGACCTGATTGCATAATTTAAGGCATAATTTTTATCGGAATATTTTATCGCATCGATATTCTCACCCGTAATTTTGCCAAATTCACCGCGCTCGTCTATTATCATTATAGAATAATCTGTATATTCGTTGAATTTTCTTGCAAGGTCTTTTAAGATAGTTGTCTTTCCCTTTGCCGGCGGCGAAACTATCAAAGTGTTAAAAATGTATTTTAGAAACAAGTTATTAAAAATTTTTGAAGAACAGTTTTTTATTTCATGCGGAACTCTGATATTAAGCGAAGATATTTTTTTAATAGTGATAATTTTACCGTTTTCAAACACGCAGTCGCCCGCTACGCCTATTCTCACTCCGCTTTTAGTTGTAATAAATCCTTGCTTTAATCGGTCGTTAAACGCGTATAAAGAGCGCTCTGTGGCGTTTTCGATTATTTCCGATATTATTTCTTGCGAGCAAGTAAAAGCCTTGTTACGGTCAACAGAAACTCTGTTTTCTGTTATATAACACTTTTTCCCATTAAAAATCCCGAATACGGGAAATCCGAGTCTGAACCGTAATTCGGAAAGCCCTTCTGTATTCGTGCCTTTTATAGCGGCAAAAATTTTATCAGGTAGAAAACTTAAACAATCCACATTACAATATATTTTTTATTTTATAAAATAGAACGAAAAGCACACAAAAAAGACCCGTAAATTTTACGGGTCTTTTAAATCGCATTTAAACTCTTTTATAGTTATTTATCGGAATTTTGAAGGATATCCGCAATCGAAACACCGCCGCTCACGTCGTCTTTCCATTCGTGAAGTTCGGGTCCGTCTTCGGTTTCTTCATTTTTACCGCCCTTTTTGCCTTTTGTCTTTTCGTCATCTTTAACGGGTTTTTCAACTTCGGGCAAAAGCGCTTTGATCGATAACGTCATTTTTTCTTTTTCGACGTTGATGTCGAGTATTTTTACCGTAACTTCCTGACCAACCTGCAAAGCGGTAACGGGATTTTCCAGCCACTCGTTAGAAATCTGCGAAACATGAACGAGTCCGTCGATTCCTTTTTCCACTTCGACGAAAGCACCGAAACTGACTATTCTTACGACTTTACCGGTTATAACGTCGCCGACAGCGTATCTTTCAAGCACGGAATCCCAAGGTTTTGGCTGTAATTGCTTGTAGCCGACGGATACCTTTTTATTTTCTTCGTCGATTTTAAGAATTTTAAACTCATATTCTTTACCGAGTTCCAAAATGTCGGAACATTCTTTGCACCCCGTCCAGGAAAGATCGGATATGTGCGCAAGACAATCGAAACCGTTTACGTTAATGAAAGCGCCGAACGCCGCAAATCTGACAGGAGTACCCAAAACGACGTCGCCTTCCTGAACGTTTGCGAAAAACTCCGCTTCTTTTTCTGCTCTTATAGCGTCTCTTTCCGCTTTTTCCGCTTCGAGAATAACGCGTTGAGAACCGACGATCTGACGGCGCGCGCCTCTTGATTCAACTTTTTCGGCTTTAAGTCTTAAACTCTTGCCGACATATTTTTCCAAGTCTTTGACAAATCCCAAACGAATTTGCGATGAAGGAACGAAAATGTCGTAACTGCCGAATTTTCCGGTAAGTCCGCCTTTGTTCGTACCCGTGATTTGCGCTTCAAAAATTTTACCGCTTCTGATTTCTTCGATTTCGGCTTCCTCTTTTAAAACGCCTTCCATTTTCTTTTCGGAAAATTTCAAGGGTTTTTTACCGATAACCATAACGCGAATAACTTCGCCTATTTTATCTTTATAATCTTCTTTATTATAATTTTCAGTAAGAAGTTCCTCTTTCGGAAGTTCAAAATTGTCAACCTTTGCATTATTGACCGAAAGCGTTAAACCTGCGTCGGTTGCAGAAGAAATTTTGGCTTTAACGATCTGACCGATACGCAAGTCTTTTGTCGGCTTAATCTTATCGAAAGCCTCTTCCATCTCCGATTTTGCGGCCGCTGCGGGTTGTTCTGCGACAACAGGTTCTTCCGCCGTTTCGGTCGGAGTTGCTGTGACCGTAACGTTTTCTGTTTCCGCGGCAACTTTTGCGGTTTCGGTTTCAACTGTTTCGGTCGTTATGATTTCTTCTGTAACGTTAGCCATATAAGACATTACCTCTTGGTATTGTTCGTCGGGCGTAGACGCGCCCATTACAATACCTACCTTATTAAATTTTTTTATTTTATCGTAATCAAAGTCTTTCGGACTTATAATTCTGTACGTGTTGTCGCAATTTAGTCGGCATATTTCAAAAAGTTTATTCGTATTATTACTGTTTCTGCCGCCGAGCACTAACACGGCGTCGCAACGCCTTGAAATTATGTCCGCTTCTTTTTGACGCTTGGTTGTAGTATAACAAATTGTTTTGAAAATATCAACTGTTTTGACCTTGTTACGGCTAAAATTTTTAATTATACGGTCAAATTTTTCTTCGGAAAAGGTCGTTTGGACAACAATACACAGTTTATCGGCAGAAATTGCTTCCAAATCCTGTTCGTTTTCACATATAAACGCGCTATTATCGCACCAACCGTTAATTCCTATAATTTCGGGATGGTTTTTATTTCCGATTATCGCGATAGTATAACCGTCTTTATGCCGTTTTTCAACGATAGAGTGAATTTCTTTAACGTAAGGACAAGTACAATCGACTACATTGACTTTTTTCGCATTAAGCAAATCGTACGTTTCTTTGGGTTCACCGTGAGTACGGATAAGCACTGTATCGCCGCTTTTGATTTTATCGTCTTGTGCGCTTTGAACAACCTCGACGCCCGTCGTTTTAAGTTTGTCGTTAACGTCTTCGTTATGGATGATTTCTCCTAACACGAATCTTTTTTCGCCTTGTAGCGAAAACGCATTTTCTATCGCTCGTTTCACGCCAAAACAAAATCCGTTATTTTTACCGATAATTACACGCATAATATGTTTATTTTATGTGTGACATAACGCAAGCGACAACTTGCTCGATATTCATATTTGACGTATCGATTAAGATTGCGTCTTTGGCTTTTACAAGCGGAGCGAATTCCCTATGCGAATCGTTATAATCCCTTTCTTCGATTTCTTTTTTCAGGCTATTAAAATCCACGTTAAAACCTTTCTCTTTAAGTTCTTTAAATCTTCTTTCTGCCCTGACGTCAACACTTGCCGTTATATAAAATTTAAAATCAGCGTTAGGCAGAACAAAAGAACCTATATCTCTTCCGTCAAGTACGCAAGAAACGGATTCCGCAATTTTCCTTTGCATTTCAACCATTTTTAGCCTTACGCATTTTAAACTGCTAATGTTTGACGCCGCCATCGAAACTTGCGGTTCGCGTATTTTTTCCGAAACGTTTTCGCCGTCCAAATACGTCTGTTGACTGCCGTTTTCATATTTGATATTGAGATCTAAATCGTTTATAAAACCCAAAACGCCCGTTTCATCAAGAGTATCAACGTTCAATTTTAACGCCTTTAAGGCAGTCGCCCTATACATTGCGCCTGTATCAAGATATAGAATATCGAGTTCTTTAGATAATCTTTTAGCAATTGTACTTTTACCGCTTCCGGACGGCCCGTCAAGCGCAATTTTTAATGTTTTTATCATATTGTTCCCCTTTTAGTTAAAAAACGTAATTTGTAATGTTATTTATGCGCCGAAAAATTCGTTTTCAAGGCACATACAGAATAAATGGTAAATCGGCAAATGCTTTTCCTGTATAAGATAAGTTTCATCAGAGCGGACTATAATGCTTAAATCCGCAACCTGTTTCAATGCTCCGCCGTCTTTCCCCGTTAAAGCGATGGTAAAAGCGCCTTTTATTTTTGCCGTTATAGTGGCAAGCCGAACATTTTGGGCGTTACCTGACGTCGATATACCGATAAATATATCTTTATCGGTCAAAAGTCCGTAGGCTTGCTGAGCAAAAACCATTTCTGCGCCGTTATCGTTTATAACGGCTGTCGATATAGATTCTGTACCGGATAGCGCCACGGCAGGTATACCGTATTGAAGTTTTTGGGCTATAAGTTTTCCGTCTTCGCCGAAATTATCGAATTTTTCCTTATCTTCTCTCGTCAATTTACGGGGAAGAACAAATCCTTTAAGCAGTTCGCCGACAATATGCGTGCTATCCGCGGCGCTACCGCCGTTACCGCAAACAACGATTTTTCCGCCGTTTTTTATACGAATTACCGCAGTTTCAACCATATTTTTCAAGTCCGCGTATAAATATGTTAAATCGTTATTATTTAAAATCTTATTCATAAGCGCAACTGTCGAATCTTTCATGTTTCACTCCAATAATTTAATGAACGAAAATATTATATCAAATTTATAATAAAAAAGCAAGGAATAACGCTTTAAGCGTTATTCCCCGCAACAAAACCCGTCGAAAAGGCTATCTGAATATTAAATCCGCCGGTAAAAGCGTCTACGTCTAATACTTCGCCGGCAAAAAACAACCCGCTAACAAGTTTACTTTCCATCGTTTTGGGATTTATTTCTTTTACAGACACTCCGCCTGCCGTCACGATTGCTTCCTCTATCGGGCGTAACCCTTTTACATGGAAAACAAAGCCCTTTAATGCCGCAACAATATTTTCTCGCTCGCATTTTGAAATGTCGCAACAGCGTTTTTCCGCATTTATGTTCGCTCTTTTTAATATAGTGTTTATTAGCGTTTGAGGTAATAGAGAACGCATTGCGTTTGATACTGTTTTAAGTTTACCCGCATTTAATTCGCGAACCAACCTTTCGTTTAACGTTTTTGCCGTGAGCGCGGGCTTTAAATCAATGCTAAGTTGTATATCTTTAACTTTAACCCTGTTCAATATACAAGACGCCGAAAGAATAATAGGACCTGATACGCCGAAATGAGTAAACAACATTTCACCGAAATCTTTATAAAGTTCACGCCCTATATCGTCACAAAAAGAAATTGCAACGTTTTTAAGCGACAAGCCTTGTAAATCGATAAAATCTTTTCCTGAAAGTTCTATCCCCACAAGCGAAGGTTTTAACGGTGAAACTCTATGCCCCGCTTTTTCGGCAAACCGATACCCGTCTCCTGTACTACCCGTAAGCGGATACGACACTCCGCCTGTACAAACAATAACAGAGTCGCAAGGTAAAAAACCACTTTCGGTTTCCACTCCTGTGATGTGATTGTTGTCGGTTTTTATACCCGTTACAACAGTATTGAGTAAAATTTTTACTCCTAGTTTCAATAAAACTTTTTGCAAAGTATTTGATATATCGCTTGCCTTATCACTTATCGGAAAAACCCTGTTGCCCCTTTCGGTCTTTAACGGACAACCGTTATTCTCAAAAAAATTTATGACATCCGCCGGCGACAACTCGTTAAGCGCGCCATACAGAAATTTAGGATTACCTACTACGTTATTTAAAAATTCGGAAACGGGTACGTTATTAGTAAGATTACAACGTCCCTTTCCGGTTATATAAAGTTTTTTACCGAGTTTTTCATTTTTTTCCAATAAAAAAACGCGGTTGCCGTTTTTAGCTGCGGAATATGCGGCAAACATCCCCGCAGCGCCACCGCCAACAACAATTACAGTATGCATTTCTCACCGATTGTTTGTAGAATATCATAATCGTTTTTATCGTATTTTAAAGGCGTTAGTGTAACGTAACCGCGCTTATTCCACTCAACGTCGCAATCATAAAACTCAGTTGAATCGTCAATAACGCCATAAAGTTTATAATTCCCGAAATTGTCAAGAACATATTGATCAGCGTATACTTTCGCGCCGAGCGGAGTAAATTTTTTACCTTTTATTTTAACGTTAAAATCGGGAAAATTTACGTTCCATATCTGACCGCTTGTAGTTAAAGGCAATAATTTATCGATAATTTCCGAAGATATTTGCGCAAAAAGACTGAAATCGCCTTCGTCATGTGAAAAAGAAGAAAAAGCAAACGCGGGAAATCCGAAAAAAGCCGCTTCGTAAGCAATTGCGACAGTACCGGAATACATAATATCCGAACCGAGATTGTGTCCCTTATTTATTCCCGACAGAACAACATCCGGCGTAAACTCGCTAAAAACATGTTTCGCTATTTTAACGCAATCTGCGGGAGACCCTGAAATTGAATACGCTCTGCACCCGCTTATTTTGTCATATTCGGCGATTTTTATAGAATCTCTTACGGTCAACGTGTGCGAACACGCCGACCTGTTCCCGTCAGGCGCGATAACCAAAACTTCGTTTTTTTCCGCAAGTTTTTCTGCAAGCGCTTTAAGTCCGCCGCTTTTAATTCCGTCGTCATTACAAATTAAAATCTTCATTTTGCTGTTTTATGTCAGACATAATTTATTCTATTAAGATAAGTAATTTACTTATCTTTTGCGTTTTTATATATTCCAACTGCTATTTTATCGCAACGATTGTTATATTCGTTATCGGAATGCCCTTTTACTTTAATAAAATTAACGTTATGCTTTTTGAGTAACGGAATTAACGCTTGCCACAAGTCCACGTTTTTAACGCCGCGCTTTGAGTCCGCGCGCCAACCGGAATTTACCCACTTATCCAGCCAGCGTTCATTTATTGCATTTATAACGTATTGAGAATCGCTGTATAAATTCACATCGCAAGGCTCTTTAAGCGCTTTAAGCCCCTCTATCACCGCGATAAGTTCCATGCGGTTATTCGTAGTATTTTCCTCGCCACCGCTTACAATCTTTTCTATTCCGTTAAAAATAAGTATAGCACAATATCCGCCTGCGCCCGGATTGCCGCTACATGCGCCGTCCGTATAAATATCTACATTTTTCATGACAGGTTTTCCAACTCTTCCGCGCGCTTTACGCAAGCGGAAACGGCTTTATCGGTTATTTCATTTAAATTACACTCGTTAAAAACTTTGATTGCTTCTATCGTAGTTCCGCCTTTACTACAAACCGCGGAAATAAGTTCGTCAAGCGACTTATCGGCATTTTCAAAAATCATTTTGCCGCTACCGATCATAGTGTTGACCGCTAGATTTTTAGCATCCTGCTCCGATAGCCCCTGTTTTACGCCCGCATCTATCAAACACTTGATAAATAAATAGAAGTATGCGGGCGAACTACCGCTTATACCCGTAACAGCGTTTAACTTACTTTCGTCAACCAACACTACCTTTGCAAAAGAAGAAAATAAGTTTTTTATAAAATCAATATCGGACGAAACGTCGTAATCTGATAAATCTATTCCAACCGCGCCGTTACCGACAGAACAAGGCGTGTTCGGCATACAGCGCGCAACTTTTATGCCTGCGTAATTTAAGGCTGTTTTTATAGTAGATTTTTTCACCCCTGCCATTATTGAAATAAATTTTGTGCAACTTAAATTTTTCACCCCGCTCAATGCATTAACAAAATGTTGAGGCTTGACAGCGAAAAGCACAAAATCGGATTTATGTAAAACTTCGGCATTGTCCAAAGTAGTTTTTACGCACTTTTCGTTAAATTTAACAAGCGAAGATTCGTTTACATCGCTTACTAAAATATCGTCGGCAGATAAAAACCCCGCGCTTAACGCCCCGCTAACGATTGAATAAGACATAAAGCCTGCGCCTATCACGCCTAATTTAAATTTCTTTTCCATTTTTACCTCATTTTAATTGACTAAAACGCGCTTTTATATTATACTTTAAGGGTACTTTTAGGGGAGTGGCTCAACGGTAGAGCAGCGGTCTCCAAAACCGCCGGTTGCGTGTTCGAATCGCGTCTCCCCTGCCAGAAATATCGAGTGTTATCGCTCGATATTTTATTTTACAGCAAAAGACAAACTAATGTCAATTTAATCCTTGTCGCCCGTTACGATTTTAGTGATTTTTATAATCTTGTAATTTTTTTCTTCTTCTAAACACTTGCCGCAATTATCGCAAATTTTGGTTTTGTCTAAATCACAAAAATCGTCTTCACATTCGTTAAATTCAGCCGTGTTTTTTAAATATTCGGAATACTTTTCTTTTTCACTCATTATCTTGCTCTTTTTACTTATTGATTATATTTTATCATATTTATCTTATAAATCAAACTATTTAAATTAAAAAATCTCGAACATTTGTTTGACTTTTCGTTTTTTTTGTGATATTTTATAAATATGAAAAAAATAAATGAAAAAACGGACAAAGTTTATAAGTTTATAATCGATTATATCGATAACAACGGCTACCCCCCTTCGATACGGGAAATCTGCGCAAAACTTAATATAAAATCCACTGCCACAGCCTATTCTTATATAGACAGATTAAAACAACGCGGACTTTTGGAAAAATCACCTATGAAAAAACGCGCGTTAACCCCCGTAACCAAAAAAGCAAATTTTACAAGTATTCCGCTTGTCGGCACCATTACGGCAGGCACGCCGATTTTTGCCGTTGAAAATTTAGAAGGCTACTGTCCGCTCCCCGAAGATTTTAACGGCGCGGAAGACGATTTTGCCCTTCGCGTTTCGGGCGAAAGTATGATAAACGCAGGGATATACGATAAAGATATAATTATCGTAAAAAAATGCGATACTGCCGATAACGGCAATATCGTAGTCGCATTGATTGACGACAGCGCAACAGTCAAACGCTTTTATAAAAAAGACGGGAAAATCGTCCTTCATCCCGAAAACGACTTTATGTCGGATATGATTTTCGACAACGTTCAGATTTTAGGAATAGTTAAAGGGTTAATAAGGAAATTTTGATAAAGTTCAACTGTTTTTTATTTCATCCCCAAATATAAGGTGCTTTCAGCGGCGTGGCAAATTTGCCCCGCCGCTGAAAGGTTTAATCTCTTTATACTATTCCAAAGTATCGCAGAATCGGAAACTCGTCGCTACCATGCTTACCGTTTTTTCTTGCGTTGTTACTCTCCATCCCGACGTTACAGTTCTAATCACCGTTATATATACCGTTTGCCCCGCTTCTAACCCGCTCATTATCTCTTCAAACTGCGCAATCGTGTTTACGCTTTGTTCCGCGCCGTCGTCTACTTTTATCTTGGTTATCTCGTCGTTGACTTTTAGCCCTTTCCCCGCGGCGATACTTCCGCTCGTTACAGAAGATACTACAAGATACGTTGTCCCGTTATCGGTCGCTTCCGAGACAGAAAATCCGAATTTTACTCTTCTGCCCGATATATATCCGTAATTCGTGTCGCTTGCCGTGCCGACAAGACTCTTTGCTATTTCCACAAATCCGTTGCCGCTTTCAAGATAACAAGGTATTGCAAAATTGATATTAGTATAATTCGTGTTACCCGCGTTCGTTATGCCGATTAGTTCGCCGTATAAATTATACAATCCGCCGCCGGAATTGCCCGGGTTCGTCGAAACGTCTATCTGCATTAGATTCATTTCCCCTATTTCGTCAACAGCCGTCGGGCGCGAAAGATAACTGACTATCCCGCGGGCGACTGACCCCGGCAGCGTTCCCGTCGGATTGCCTATCGAAAACACCGTTTCACCGAGTTCCGTGTGATACGTGTCATCCGGTATTTGCGCTTTTACTATTTTATCTTTCGAAAGCGTTTTCCCCGATTTTGCCGCTATGCTTAAATCGAGTTTCAAAACAGCTATATCCGACTCGAAATCACCTCCGACGAGCGTTATCGCATACTTTACACCGTTATATCCGTTGTTATATACCGAAGGCTTTTCGTTACCTATATATCCGTAAAATATATAATCCGCATTATAATACGAATAATTCTCGTCGGGAATACGGATTTCTATCTCGCCTATACCTTCCGTGCCGAATGTCCCCGATTTAGATACCATATGATGACAGGTTACTATATACACCATATTTTCGTTTTGTTTCCATGCGGCGGGCTCGTCAAAACTTATATCCACGATAACGCCCGACCCCGCGCCGCTACCCGTTACTACCTGTACGGCGGAACGCTTTACCGCCGCTACCGCGTCGACAAACGCGTCTTCTATATCGCGGGTTTTTGCAGTCGTGTTAAAATTGACAGACTGCGCGGCGATATCCGAATCGCTCGGCGTTACGATGCCGCGGCTACCCGATTTTGACGAAGTTCCGATAAAGGAACACCCGCTTGCGATAACTATCGCAAGCACCATTGCCGAAAGAGCAACTATTATAGCGGAAAATTTCTTTTTCATAAATAACTCCCGAATATATTTTATTATTTTATTCTTTATTGTAGTTTACACCTAAAACCTTAAAAAAAACTTGAAAATTGTAAAAAAAATAAAAGGGGCGGATATTTTGCCCCTTTTCCCGCAAGATCTGCGGGAAAAAACAACTGTCGCAAATCGAGCGGTATATTTAAAGCGACAGTATTTTTTTAACGGTTTTCCTATTAAAAAGCCGTTTTACCGCCGATAAAATGAGTATAGGCAAAAAGCGGCTTTTTATACAAATTATAATTAAACGCAGGTTAAAAACTTTTTCATTAAACTTACGCCGCTATCGACAAATACGCCCGTTTTTTCGGCTTCTTTTTCGCAATACTTTTCCGCGCCGCAGTTTACCGTTTTTAAGCTGTTATATAAAACGTAAGGCACGGGGTCGGATACGTGCGTCATTACGTCAAGCGGCGTGGGATGGTCGGGCATTATTAAAAGCGAAAAGTCTTCGCCGCGCGCCCTTAATCCGTCGGCAATCGTTTTCACTACCCCGTCGATTTGCTCTATCGAGTAGATTTTATGTTCGTGGTCGCCGTGATGTCCGCACTCGTCGGGCGCTTCCATATGAATATACACAAAATCGTCGTCTTTTAAGGCGTCAAGGGCGGCTTGCGCCTTTCCCTGAAAATTCGTGTCGTAATTGCCCGTCGCGCCGTCTACTTCGATAACGCGCATACCCGTGAGTTTGCCTATCCCCTTTAACAGGTCAACGGCGGAAATCATTGCGCCGCTAAGCCCGTAACGCTCGGTAAAAGATTGCAGTTTGGGTTTTGTGCCTTCGCCCCAGAACCACAGGGAATTTGCGGGGCGTTTACCCGCGTTTATTCTCGCGATGTTTACGGGATGATTTTTCAAAAGTTGCGCGGAACGCTCCATAAGAGAAAGATATTCTTTGCCCGTTTCGCTCGTCGGCAAATGCCCTTTTACGGGTTTACCCGTTATGTCGTGCGGGGGCGTAAGGTCGCCCGCTATCTTGCCGTTATCGACGACAAGACAATGACGGTAACTTATACCCGAAAACAAACGATATTTTTCATTATTTAAATGCCTTGCAAGATATTCTATTAAACTCTTGGCTTCGGCTGTAGAAATCTCGCCCGCGCTGTAATCTATCATGGTTTTATCGGCAAAATTTTCTTCGTCGGATAAACACACCAAATTCGCGCGCGCCGTTACGTCCGTATCTTTTAACGCTATCCCGATAGACGCCGCTTCTAACGGCGAACGTCCCGTGTAACACTCTTTTGGGTCGTAGCCCAAAACCGAAAGGTTAGCAACGTCGCTCCCCGGTTTTAAGCCGTCTGCGACCGTTCTGCAAAGACCGACTTCGGAAACTTTACAAAGTCCGTCGATAAAAGGTTTTTTCGCAAGATCGAGCGGGGTTTTGCCACCCAAAACTTTTTGCGGATAGTCCGCCATGCCGTCGCCTAAAATTACCGCGTATTTCATATTATTTACTCCACTCTATCGGCTTTATGCCGTGTTTAATAAGATATTCGTTAGCCTGTATAAAATGTCCGCACCCGAAAAATCCGTTGTATGCGGAAAGGGGGCTGGGATGCGCGCACTCTAAAATCAGGTGTTTGGTTTCGTCGATAAGCGGTTTTTTTGCGCGGGCGTTTGCGCCCCACAAAAAGAATACCACGTGTTCTCTGCCGTCCGATATTTTCTTTATTACGCCGTCGGTGAATTCTTCCCACCCCTTGCCTTTATGGGAATTAGCCGCGTGCGCTCGCACCGTTAAAACGGTATTCAAAAGCAGTACGCCCTGTTTTGCCCAGTCCGTAAGGTCGCCGCTCGCAAACCCCTGCGTACCCGTTTCGTCTTTTATTTCTTTGAAAATATTGATAAGCGACGGCGGAATATCCACGCCTTCCGGCACGGAAAAGGCAAGTCCCATCGCCTGACCTTCTTCGTGATAGGGGTCTTGACCCAAAAGCACGACCTTTATCCCGTTAAACGGCGTTATCTTCATACTGTTAAAAATTTTGAACATATCGGGATATACCGTTTGCGTCGAATATTCGGATTTTAAAAATTCTCTTAATTTAAGATAGGACGGCGATGAAAATTCTTCTTTTAATATCTCATCCCACTCTTTCGTTATTTTTACCATAATTATATATATTTTATCATTTTACTTTGACAAAATCAATATAATTATATATAATTAAAAGGTTTTACGGTAAATAAAATGAGTGCTTTGGAAATTATCGCGATTGCCGTCGCTCTCGCAACGGACGCTTTCGCGCTCACAATCGCAAACTGCGCGACATACGAAAAAACGCTTACCCGCATAAAAGAGTGGTCTATGCCGTCCGCGTTCGCGTTTTTTCAATTCTTAATGCCGCTTATAGGATTTTTTCTCGGCGGGCTTATTTCCGGATTTTTACAATCCTTCGCAAAATTTCTTGCGGCGGGAATTTTCTTTATTCTCGCGATAAAAATCGTCTTTGACGTTACCGAAGAAAAGCGCAAGAGCGAAAAACCCGACGAACGCGTTAGAAAAACGCAAAGTTTTAATTTCGGCGTGCTCTTTATTCAGGCTATCGCCACGAGTATAGACGCTTTCGCTATCGGCATAACGCTCGCCGCGGTATCTCTCCCGTTTTCCGTGTTCTTCGCGGCGGGAATAATCGGCGCGATAACCTTTGCGGTCGTCTCCGTCGCCCTGCTTATCGGAAAATCGCTCGGAAAACTTTTAGGCAAATACGCCGTATGGCTCGGCGCGATTATACTTTTCGTTCTGGCAATAAAAAATCTTGTCGAAGGTTTTGTTTAATTATTTGTTATTTTTTAGCGGGCGGCGATAGTTTATCGCCGCCC
>CAJOMP010000002.1 GCA_905235785.1 uncultured Clostridia bacterium
ACTTCGGTCAAAGGTGAAATTTTTCGCCTTAAAAATTTCACAAAAAATGCTATCCAAAAAACGATAGCCTAATCATATTACCACTTTAACATTTTTAAGTCAAGCGAAAAAGCAAACATTTTCTACATTTTTTTAAATTTTCGGACAAATAAAAATTAAGCGTTAAAACGACGATTACCTGCAAGTATTCGGAGAAAACCGTTGCAAAAAAACCGCGTTGGTGTTAAAATAAAGAAAAATTGTTTTTTACGGGATTATATATTATGAATATAAAAGAACAAAGTGTTAAAGCCGTAACCGAACTTCTTGAAAAAGCAAAACTCAAAAAAGGCGACGTTTTAGTAGTCGGTTGCTCTACGAGCGAAGTTTTGGGCAGTAAAATAGGCACGGATTCCGACCCCGACACGGCAAAAGAAATTTTCGACGGCATTTACGGCGTGTTGAAAGATAAAGGGATTTATCTTGCCGTACAATGTTGCGAACACTTAAACCGCGCTATCGTAACCGAGCGCGCGGCGGCAAGGGATACGGACATCGTAAACGTCGTGCCGCAGAAGAAAGCGGGCGGCTCGCTTGCTACCGTCGCTTACGCGAATTTTAACGACCCCGTCGTTATAGAAGAGATAAAAGCCGACGCGGGAATAGATATAGGCGACACACTTATAGGTATGCACCTTAAAAAAGTTGCCGTGCCCGTAAGAATAGAAACGAACAAGATCGGCATGGCAAACGTCGTATGCGCGAGAGTGCGCCCCAAGTTTATCGGCGGCATCCGCGCTATCTACGACGAAAAACTTTTGTAATTTAACGTATAAAAATACTGCGCCGAAACGGAAACCGTTTCGGCGCAATTATTATAAGCAAAAGTTTTACAGCCTTTTTGCAATCGCTTTCAAAAAGTTTTCGGTGGAAAGTTTTTTGGGGCTGATGCCGTCTTTTTTAAATAAGCCTACAAGGTCGCCCGTCATTTCGCCTTCTTCTATTGTCGTCAAAGTTGCTTTTTCTAATTTTTCGCTAAAAGCCACAAGTTCCGGCAAATTGTCGAGCGTACCGCGCTTTTTAAGCGCGCCCGTCCAAGCGAATATCGTCGCCACGGGATTCGTGGACGTTTCTTCGCCCTTTAAATATTTGTAATAATGTCTTGTTACCGTGCCGTGCGCCGCTTCAAACTCGTAAACACCGTCGGGCGATACGAGCACGCTCGTCATCATAGCAAGACTTCCAAACGCCGTCGCTATCATGTCGCTCATAACGTCGCCGTCGTAGTTTTTACACGCCCAAACTATTCCGCCGCGACTGCGTATTATCCTTGCTACGGCGTCGTCTATAAGCGTGTAAAGATATTCTATGCCCGCTTTTTCAAATTTGTCTTTATACTCTTCTTCGTAAACGGTATTGAAAATCTCTTTGAATTTCCCGTCGTATTTTTTACTTATGGTATCTTTCGTCGAAAACCATAACGGCAGTTTTACTTCTAATGCGTAATTAAAGCAGGAACGCGCAAAACTCTTTATACTTTTATCGGTGTTATGCATCGCGAGAACAACGCCGTCGTCCTTAAAATCGAACACCGTAAGCGTAGTCTTTTCGCCCTTTTCGTCGGTAAAGGAAAGTTCCGCTTTCCCCTTGCCCGCTATACCGTCAACTGCCTTATAAATATCGCCGTAAGCATGGCGGGCGATAACTATGGGCTTTTCCCAAGTCGGGATATACGGCGCGATACCGTCTACCAAAACGGGAGCGCGGAATACCGTTCCGTCCAAAATCGCACGGATAGTGCCGTTGGGGCTTTTCCACATTTCTTTAAGGTTATATTCCTGCATACGTTGCGCGTTGGGGGTGATGGTAGCGCACTTGACCGCAACGCCGTATTTTTTGGTGGCGTTTGCCGCCGCGACAGTTATTTCGTCGTTAGTTTTATCGCGATTTATTAAGCCTAAGTCGTAATAATCCGATTTAAGGTCTACGTAAGGCAGAATAAGAATTTCTTTGATAAGTTTCCAGACGACGCGGGTCATTTCGTCGCCGTCCATTTCGACGACGGGGGTTTTCATTAAGATTTTTGACATAGCCGTTCTCCCTGTGAATTCCCCTACATTTTAACATAACGGCGTTTAATTTACAAGCGTTTTGCGCTCTTCGCGCCGACTGCGCGCAAAATTCCGGAATCGAAAGACTTTTTTATAGTGTTGTCTTCGGCAAAGTTCGTTCTCGCGACTTCCAAAAGGTCACTCATCATTTCCGAAAACCCCTGCATAGTGTCGGTAAACAGGTAATACGCGAGCGAACCGGGAACGGAGTTTATTTCATTTAAATAAATTTTGCCGTCTTTTAAGAAAAAGTCTATCCGAATAACGCCCGTAAACGAAAATTCGTTATAAATTTCCGCCGTTATGCTTTTGATTTTATCGGAAACCGATTTCGGCACATCCGCGGGGAAAATTCTTTTGCCGCTTTCGTATTTATCGGAAAAAGTGAGATAATCGGTGCGACGCACGGGCATTTCGCACTCGGAAACCTTTAACCCGTTCGCGCTTTTGTACGCCGCGCAGTTGATTTCGGTAAAGTCTTTCAGACACGGTTCTATCATGACCCTTTTGCCGAATCGGAGCGCATAGCCCACAGCGCGCGAAAGTTCTTCTTTGTTTTCGGCGATTTTTACCCCTATGCTCGAACCGCCGAGCACGGGCTTAACGATAACGGGATAATCGAAAGGCAAACAAATTTCTTCCGCGGCTTTTACGCCGCTTACCACCGCGTACGGCAAAACTTTGACGATGCCTTTTACCGCGCGCTTTGTAAGCGCTTTATCCATCGCGAGCGCCGAAGGATACACGTCTGCGGAAGCGTTCGCCACTCCGCACATTTTAAGAACTCCGGCAAGGCTTCCGTCTTCGCCGCGCTCGCCGTGCATACAGTTTAAGGCGGTCGATATAAAGCACAATTCTTTCAGTTTTTTGCCGCGCACGGCGTAGAGTTTATTGTCGCCTAAAACAAGCGTTACACGCGTAAGTTTTTTATAATCCAAGTCGCTGAAATTATCGGGGTCGAACAATATTTCGCCCGTAAACCACTCGCCCGAACGGTCGACGTATATAGGCACGACGCTTACCGTCTTTTTCAAAGTGTTGCAAGCAAGTACCCCCGTTATCACCGAAACGTCGTGTTCTACCGAAACTCCGCCGAAAAACACCGCTATATTTTTCATAAAAAAACACCTCCGCAATTTTGTCCGCTTTGGTGTTTCGATTTGTTATCTTGAAGTTTTAATTTTTAAAGTCCGACAACGGCTTTATCAACTGTAATTATCCGGAAGATCGTTTTCAAACAGCACGACGTCGCCTTCTTTGACTATTTCGTTAAGTAAATCGTTGCCTTTATTCAAAGACTTTGCAAACATAATGTTTTCTTTTATAAAGCCGCCGTCCGTCAATCCGCTTATCAGCATTTCCGCATTGTGCTTTCCTATAACTATCACAATATCGGCGTGCTTTGCGAGCGTTTTGCCGTATTCGAGATTGATAACGTTTTCCATTTTGCCGAGTTCCACAAGCCCGGGGGTCAAAACTATCTTTCTACCCTTAAACGTATCGAGAACTTCCATCGCCGCTTTTATACCGTCTTCGTTAGAATTGTAACTGTCGTCTATTATGACTATATTCTTATTGTTCGGTAAAAGTTCCAACCTGTGCTTTAATGCGGGTATTCTGTTCACGCCCGCCGCAATCTCTTCGGGCGAAAGACCGAGTTTGCACGCGACCGCCGCCGCAAGACAAATATTCGCGACGCTGTGCCGACCCAAAAGCACGGTGTTGCATTTTACGGGCTGTTCGCCGTTTACGTTAAGCATAAAACTCATACCGTGTTCGTCTGTAACGATGTCGGTAGCGTACGCGAAATTGTTTTCGCCGTCTATGCCCGCCGAGTATTTTTCGCCGTTAAATCTTTCAAACAGTTCCTTTGCTCCGTCGCTCGCCGAAGAAAAGAACCCTGCGCCGCCCTTCTTTAATCCTTCAAAAAGTTCAAACTTGGTATCTTTTATCGCTTCGATAGAGCCGAAAGTTTCAAGATGCTGATTATTGATGCCCGTCAAAACACCGTAATCGGGTTTTATCATAGCGACGAGTTCTTTTATATCGCCCTTATTTCTCGCGCCCATTTCTGCAATAAAAATATCGTGAGTGCTGTCAAGCCCCTTGACTGTAAGCGCAATGCCCATAGGCGTATTATACGACGCGGGCGTCGATAAAACGCGGAATTTCTGCGAAAGTACGGTATTCAAAATTTCCTTTACGCTGGTCTTGCCGAAACTGCCCGTAATGCCTATCCTTGTAACTTCCGAAGAATTGAGTTTTGCGGTCGCTTTTGCGACGATACGTTTTTTGATAACGTGTTCCGCAGGTTCGTTTACGCAGTACGCCATAAAAAGGAAAGTCGGCGACAAAAGCGGAATAAGACAAAACGGAGCATACCTTAAAAGCCCCACTACTTTATCTCCGATAGAATAAGCGATAAAGTTTACGAGCACTATAATGCCGAAAGTGAGCGCCGCCGCCACGACAACGAACGTTATGCAAAGCCGCACGAGTCGCTTGGTCTTTTTAAGCGGAACTTTGGCGTTGACGTTTTTTTCGGAATCTATATAAAGCCCTATGAAAAGCCCGTAAGATAAAAAGCCGAGATAAGACGCTATTGTTTCGCCGACGTACGCAAAGCACATATTGAGAACGCAGAAAAACAACAATCCCAAAAGGCACAACAGCATAAGGCGCGACATATACGGTGTTTCGGGACTTAAAAGCCATTTATAATAGCGTTTTCCGCGATAACCGCTCTGTTGCATAACGAGCAGAAATTTCATCGACGCGAAAAGCAACACAACGCCGTTTACGACGGAAAGCCCTATCATTATCCACAGCGTATACCCCGAAAACAATTCGGAAAAACTTGAAATACCTATCGGAAACATATTGCCTTTAAGAGAGTAAAAACTCTTTTACCTCCATATTGAATTTATTCGGTTTATCGATAAAACAGAAATGCCCCGCCCCGCTGATCACCGTAAGACGGCTGCCCCCTATCCCCGCTTTAAGCCGTTTTGCCATATAAAGGGGCGTTTCTCTGTCTTTATCGCCGAAAACCAAAAGCGTCGGATTTTTTATATATTTAAGTCTGTCGTCGAGATGTTCAGAAACTATCAGTTTAAAACTTTCTTTCATTACGGCGGAAAGCGCGTTATAATCGGACGAATAAAACTTCGAGAGTTTTTCTCTCGGAATAAAAGTTTTAAGCACATTAAACGCCGTTTTTTTCACCGCTTTTTTTAAAGTGTTTTTGGGTTTTAACCCCGCCGCGCCGGTTAGTACCATTTTACCGAAAAATCCGCTGTCGGAACTTGCCGCTTTTATCGCTATCCGCGCGCCGAAAGAGTGCGCTATAACGTGCGGATTTTTAAGCCCTTTAACGTAAACGTACTCTTTAACTTCCGAAACGTAGTCGTCGAGCGAATACGGATAAGGCATATCGGCGTTAGTGCCGAACCCTTTTAAATCGGGCGCGAAAACGTTAAAATCCCTTTCGAAAAAACGGGTCTGATAAGAGAAACTTTTACCGCTTGAAAGATACCCGTGCAAAAACAACAAATCTTTCGTGTGAAAAACATTGCCGTTCCCGTTTATATTATAACTCCTTTATAAAAACCCGCGCGTTTTCGCCGTCAGAATAGTATTTTTTTCTCACCGAAAGAAAGGTAAAACCGACTTTTTCATACAACTTTACAGCGGGCAAATTACTTTCTCTCACTTCCAGAAAAAGTTTTTTTACGCCACGCGACTTTGCGTCATCTATAAAAGCGCCGCAAAGCGCGTCGCCGACGCCTTGCCGTCTTTTTTCGGATAGCACGTATAAATCCTGCATATCCGCGGTGTCGACGTTTACTGAATAGGTTATAAACCCTATCGGTAAAATTCCGCCGCCGCGTTTTTCTTCCGCGATAAACCCGTAAAAATTGCCCGCGCGAAATGCGGAAACAAGCATTTTTTCGTCCCACGCGTCCGAAAAATATTCGCGCGCCGAAACCAAAAACGGAATATCTGTTTTATAAAGCGGGCGGACTGTCATCTGTTTTCTTCCGCCTGACTTTTACGAACGTATAGCGGAACAAGCGCATTGATATCGCCCGTGATCTCTTCGGACTTTTCTTCTATCGCTTTTTTAAATCCGTCTAAAACGGATACAACCGTAGTCTTAACGCCCTTTATTTCTTCGCCGGAGACGAAAGCGTAATCTTTAAACTCCGAAAGTCTTTCGCCGCTTATATATTCCGCTTTGCCCGCGACCTTATCGTTATACGGGCAAACGTAATACCCGTTATGTTTTGCGTCGATTACAGCGAGAACTTTGCCGCTATCAATATTGTATGCCAAAGTGTCGAAAGAAGTTATCTTTAAGACGGGTTTTTTATTCGCAAAACAAAGCGCCTTTACGGTAGATACGCCTATCCTTATGCCCGTAAACGACCCCGCTCCGACGGCGCACGCGAAAAAATCGGCGTCCGACAGGCGCATATCCGCGCGTATCAGCAGTTTTTCCATTTCCGTCATTATGCTTACGGAGTGATTTACGCCGCAGTCTTTATCGAAATATTCGTAAACTTTTCCGTCTTTTTTCGCTATTAAAGTAAGATGTTTCCCGCTCGTATCAACGGCGATATAATTCATAGTTCTATTATCCTTTCCTGCGGGTTTTCGGTCTTTATTATCCTGACCGACCTGACGTTTTCGGGCAGAACGTCCGCAATGTTTTCCGCCCACTCGATTAAACAGATATTGTCGCCGTTAAAATAATCGGTAAGTCCCAAAGTTTCCGCTTCTTCGCCGCAAGATAAGCGATAGCAGTCGTAATGGTAAATAAAATCCCCGTACACGTTTAAATACGCGTACGTCGGGCTTACCACGCCGCCAAGGTCAAAGTAAGCCGCCACGCCTTTAACGAACGCGGTTTTACCCGCGCCCAAGTCGCCGAAAAGCAACACAACGTCGCCTTTATTTAAGGTTTCGGCGTATTTTTTCGCAATACTATAAGTATCTTCTTCCGATTTGCTCACGTATTTCATTTTACTGTTCTATTGTATCATTTTCGGGCGAAGACTGCAAGTTGATTTTCTTAAAAAGGAAAGAAACTCTTTTGTATAACAGAAAAACTATCGCGCCGACAGCCGCGCCCTTGATAAGATTGAAAAATATTATGTAATACCAAAGCGAAGAAAAAGTCTCCGCCGCGCCGTTTCCCATATACAACGGAAACATTATAAGCCTGTTTGAAACGAGCGCCGCCGCCGTCATTGCAAGAACGCCTGAAACGAGCGTTAATATCACGACGGGCAACCCTTTTTTAAAGCGGTAAACGACGGTCGGGATAATTATAAACGCCGTAATCACCAAAAAGTTTGCGATTTCGCCGACGCCGCCCGTACTGCTGCCCATTATAAAACGTAAAAGTTCTTTGACGGCGCAGATTACAATGCCCGCTATCGGTCCGTACATAAACCCGCCGAGCAAGATAAAGACGGCGGAAAAATCGAGTTTAAGAAAGGACGCCGCGGGGAATATCGGAAATTCCAACAGCGACACAACGAACGAAAGCGCGGCAAAAAGCGCGACGCCGACAATTTTTCCGGTAAAATTTTTCTGCATAAAAAACGCTCCTTTATATCAAGGGGCGTTTAAAATCGTATTCCCGTGAAAATGCACGGCAAATATTTTAACTCTTTTCCCATCCGGACTCTACCGTCGGTCAAGGAATTTCACCTTGTCAACCTTATAAAAAGGCTCGCAGACTTTTGCTGCCGGTGGGGAATTTCACCCCGCCCCAAAGAATCAACTATATTGTATAACTATTTTCCCGCTTTGTAAAGCGTTTTAGCGCCGTTATACGAGTTTTACGCTTTTAATACCGAATTCTTTGAACAGTTCTTTCGCGATATCGTCGGCGTACGGCGTGATTATGCCGTTTACCCCCAAAGATATAAGGGTTTTTACCCCCTGAACGTTCTCGACGTTCGCCATTACCTTGACGGGCGTTTTGCCTTTAACCGCGTTTATCTCTTTCATTTTGGCGACGAGTTCCGTTTCCGTAACGTTTCCGAATAAAAACGCAATGTAACCGATATTCGCTTTTTCCGTAAGTTTTAAGACTTGTTTGAAGTCGCCAAATTCGGCGTCTTCCGCGTTTACCGCAATTCCTTTATCCACGTTTTTAAGTTTGCCTATCTTTTTTAATTCTTTTTTAAGCGATTTTGCGTTTTCCTTTTTTAAAGCGGCGGTGTTAATCACGGTCAAAACGCCGTCCACTCCCTTTTTTACGGAATTTTTAATTTCGGAGAATTTTACCTTAAAGGAACTTTCGCCGAACGGAAAATCCACGACCGCGCAGACCTTTAAATTGTCTTCGCCGCCGAGCGATTTTGCCACGCCGCCTAAATACGCGGGCGACGCCGCTATTTCGCCGAGCCCCGACGAAACAGCGTTTTTAACGAGCGTCTTCATATCCCCGCTCTCTATGCCGTGCCTTACCACCGCTTTTGAAAGCCTTGACATCACGTTTCGTATCTGAAACAGTTTGCACTCTTCTAACACCGCGTTTTCGTCTTTATTCAATATATCCGCAAGGCGTGAAAAATCCGTTTTGCTTTTATCTTGTTTCTCCGCCTTGTTTTCGGTGTTGACTATTTCCGTTTCACGGTTATTTGTAATCGCGCTATCGCTTATCACCGTCGCCATCGCGGTATCCTGCGGCGCGGAAAGGTCTTCCGCTATCGCAAACGTTTCTTGCGTAACGTTTATATCCTGTTCTTCCGCGGCGGGAACAACAGTTTTTTCTTCTACCGTTTCCGCGCGTTTTTTTAATTTTAAACCAAACATAATATCAACTCCTTTTCCGTAAAATATAACTTTTTTTTACAAACAGTCCGCTAATTCTACCGACATATCCGCGTTATTATATTTACGGTAAAAATATGAACAATATCCCGTCTTCTTTGTTTTTGGGCCCGCTTTTTTTGCTCGCGTTTTTCGTCGGTTCGGTCGTTGTCGTTGCGGGAATAAAAATCTTATGGCTTTACATACGGCGAACGCCCGTAAAACTTAAACCCGCAAAACATAAGCGAGTGAAAATCTCACCGCAGGTAAAAAGCGCCGTTTCGGAAAAGCCCATCCGCAGTATCGAGATAAATCCCGACGAAGTGGATAAAATCTACGTAAAAAAAGTTTCGTAGCGCCTTAAAACAGTCAGTTCTTATCCTGCCAAAGCGCTTCTAAATGGTAAAAAAGCCGCGTTTCGTCGTTGAACACGTGCACTATTACGTCGCCGTAATCAATGACCGCCCAGCGCCCTTCGCGCACGCCTTCTTCCCGTATGGGCGAAACGCCCTCTTTTTCGAGTTCTTCTTCCACTTTATCGATAAGCGAACGCGTATGCGTCATAGACCTTCCGCTCGCTATAACGAAAAAGTCGGCTACTTCCGTCTTCCCGCGAAGGTCTATTATTCTCACGTCTTCCGCTTTATGGTCATTTAAAACACCGCAAATTTTATCTGCAAACTCTTTTGATTCCATACTAACTCCTTTGGTCTTTTACGTAATAATCGTACGCGTTTAACGTTTCCGCGTAAATATACTCTTTTTTATTTATAAGATGCGCGACTTCTTCTTTTAAACACAGCCGAAAACAACTTTCAAAGTCTTTTTCGTACTCCGCACGAAGTTCTTCCACCCCGACGTAATTTCTCCCCTTTTCTATCATATCCGCGACGAATATGAGTTTGGAAAGAGTACTCATTTCCGCCTTGCCCGAAGTGTGATACCTTATTGCGTCCAAAATTTCTTTATCGGTAACGCCCAAAACTTTTTCGGCGACGAACGCGCCCAAAAACGCGTGTACGACGGGCGGCGGAACGTCGCTCGGCAACGTAAAGTCGGCGTAAGCCTTATAATCGTCATACTTTGCGCAATCGTGAAGAGTGGCGGCAATTCTCACTTTCTCGTAATCGAGTTTAAGTTCCTTGGCTTTTTTAAGCGCGCAAACGATAACGTTCGCCGTGTGAATTATCCGTTTTTCGGGCAAACGTTCCGAAATGTACCGCTGATACAAATCGGGGGCGTAAACTCCGTTTTCTTTTATATACGCAAAAACTTCGCTATCTATCCCCTGCGGTTTTATGCCGAACGCGAGATACGTCCTTATCTCCGTCGAAGAAACGGTTTTGCCGACGTAATTTAGCACCGTAAAATCTTTTCCGAAAACGTCGGAAAAATATTCTCTTTCCGCTTTCACGTCGAACTCGTAACCTTCGCGGCGGCAAACTACGATTTTTGCCGCTTTAAGTATCCTTTCGGGATTTTTCCACGTTTTGAAATCTTTAAGCATATCGCCGCCGACGAGCATAAATATCTCGGCGCCTTGATACAGACTCTTGAAATGCTCGGCGGTAATATACGAATAACTTTTACCTTCGTTTAAAAGTTCAAAATCGGAAATTTCCGCTTTCTCTACGCCCTTAAAGGCGATTTTAAGCATATTTATCCTGTCCGCGCTTTTTGCGGGCAAAACGTTTTTATGCGGCGGAAGAAACGTCGGCACTATAAAGATTTTATCGAGTTTAAGTTCGTCTATGGCAGAGATTGCCGTTTTTACGTGCTCGGTGTGCACGGGGTTAAACGTTCCGCCGAAAATCGCTATTCTTTTCACGGAAACATTATGACACAATTTCCGCGGAAAAGCAATCGTTTAATAAAAACACAGTATAAAATAAGCCTTTAACGTCAATAATTTTTACGTTATGAAAATTTCTTTGTCAACCGCGCTCGACGCCGTGTTTTATTTGCTTGCGGGTTTTGCGCTTTCGTTTATCGTTATTAACTATTTTCTGCCGCGACCCGCGTCTTACGTTCTCGCCGCCACTTTCGCAATTATTTTTACCCTTTTTGCCGTAAAAATATCCTTGGACAAAAAACGGAAGAATTTTTCTTCCGAAAAAAAGGAAAAAATATACGGCGGCGCAATGAACGCGCTTAATCTGATGGACGAAAAAACGGTTATCGAACTTTTCGACAAGGCTTTTAAAAAAGAAGGCTATTCCACCGAAAAAAAGAGCGGCGGGATATTTATCTGCGAAAAAAACACAACGGCATTTTTTAAATTCGGTTTCGATAAAGTTACTAAAACCGACGTCGTCAAATGTTTCAATAAAATAACGAAAACGCGTAAAGCGGAAATATATGCCGAAACCTTTTCCGAAGAAGTAAAAGACTTTGCCGCGCGATTCGGCGGAAAAATAATTTTAAAAGACGGCAAAACCGCTTTCGCTCTTCTCGAAAAGCACGCCCTTTTGCCCGAAGTAAACGCGAGTTTTGACAGCGCGGAAAAAAAGAAACTCGACTTTTCCCGCCTTTTAAATAAAAAAAGAGCCAAAAGTTATCTCGCTTTCGGTCTTTTATTCACGTTGTTAAGTTATTTCGCGCCGATAAAAGGCTATTATCTCGTTTTCGGCGCGGCGTTTTTGGTGCTTTCGCTTATTCTCCGTTTATTCGGAAAACCCGCGGCGTAAAACCCGTCGCAAGCACCGTTTACCATCCATTAAAACTCGATATGTTTTACCTTGTCGTTTATTGAGCGGCGGTAAAATACGAGTTTTTTGCCCGTTGCCGACACAAATTCCGCAGGCAAGCGCCTTGCTATCTCTTCGCCGACCGACTTTACGTCTTCGCCCGAATTTTCAAGCACGGTAATTTTAACGAGTTCCCGCTTTTCTATCGCGTTATTTACGTTATCCAAAAAACTCTCGGTAATTCCCATTTTCCCGACTTGCGTTATAGGGTCTATCGTCTGCGCGAGCGACCTTAATTTCGCCCGCTGTTTGCTTGTAAGCATATTTTAACTCCTTTTTATGCGTTTTCAGTTTAGTCTATGAGTTCAAATTCTTCGCCGCCGATTATAACGGTCGATTTATCGGTCGCGCCCATTTTGCGAAGTTCCGCTATAACACCCCTGTCTTTTAATACCTTTTGAAGGTATGCGAGCGAATTCATGTCGTCCATAACCACGTTGCGTTTTAACACGTCTACGAGCGTGCCGACAACTACGAACGTTTCGCCTTCTTTTAAAATCTCGTAAGACAGTCTTTCGGGTTTAACGTAATTGAATTCTTCAAATTCCATCGGTTTAAGGGGCGGAAGATCGACGAGAATATCGTAAATGCATTTTTTGAGTTCATCAAGCCCGGCGCCCGTTAAAGCGGAGACCGCAACCACTTTTTTCCTGCCGAGTTTAGATTTAAACTCTTTGAGTTTTTCGTCCGCGCCGAAGTAATCGGTTTTGTTTGCTACGACGATTTGTTTTAATTTTGAAATACCCGCGCCGTATTTTTTCAGTTCGGCGTTAATTTTAAGATAGTCGTCATACGGGTCGCGACCTTCCGAACCCGCCACGTCTACCACGTGAACGAGCATACGCGTTCTCTCGATATGCCTTAAAAATTCCGTACCGAGCCCCGCGCCTTCCGACGCGCCTTCGATAAGCCCCGGGATATCCGCTATAAGGAAACGGTTATCGTAATACTCGCACACGCCGAGATTCGGCGAAAGGGTGGTAAAATGATAATTCGCTATTTTTGGCGCGGCTTTCGTCAACTTGCTGAGAAGTGTTGACTTGCCGACGTTCGGAAATCCTACGAGCCCCACGTCCGCTATGGTTTTGAGTTCTAAAACGACCTGTTTCGTTTCGGTCTTTTCGCCCGTCTGCGAAAAATGCGGCGCGTGCCGCCGTGAATTCACGAATTTGGCGTTGCCCTTGCCGCCGTCGCCGCCTATAAGCACCGTCTTTGTCTGTCCGTCGGTAAACATATCCGCGATAATGTTCCCCGTCTTTTTATCCTTTATAACCGTGCCGAGCGGCACTTTAATAACGAGATTTTCGCCCGACTTTCCGAAACAGTTTTTAGGTTCGCCCGCCGCGCCGCTTTCCGCTACGTATTTGGTTTTATAATAAAAATCCGCAAGCGTCGTCAGCGTTTTGGTGGCGGTAAAAATTATATCGCCGCCCTTGCCGCCGTCGCCGCCGTCCGGTCCGCCGCCCACTTTGCCTTTAAAATGCATAAAGGACGTGATGCCGTTGCCGCCGTCGCCCGCTTTTATTGTTATTACCGCTCTGTCAACAAACATTTTTATTTTACCCTGAAATTTTTTTCGCAAAGCGCGCTCACGGGGCACTCCTTGCAATCAGGCGATTGAGACTTACAGAAACTTCTGCCGAGATAAATAAGATAATGGTGCGACCTGCTCCAATCCTTTTCGTCGATTACCGCCATAAGTTGCTTTTCCGTATTGAGAACGTCTTTCGCGTTCGCAAGCCCAAGCCTATTCGACACCCTGAAAACGTGCGTATCCACCGCGATGGCGTTGCCGTGAAACGCCACGCTGTAAACGACGTTCGCAGTCTTTCTGCCGACCCCCGCAAGACTTCTTAAATCTTCTAAATTGTCGGGAACTTTGCCGCCGAATTTGTTTATGATATCGTTGCTCGCGGAAATGATATGCTCCGCTTTCGTCTTATACAGTCCGCAAGAAAAAATATATCTTCCGAGTTCCTGCGGCGTAAGCATTATCATTTTTTCGGGAGTATCGTATTTTTCAAACAATACTTTCGTAACTTTATTCACCCGTTCGTCCGTGCATTGCGCCGATAAAATGACCGCGACAAGCAGTTCGTACGGCGTACGGAAAGTAAGGGCGGGCTTGTCCGCGAAAATTCCCGCAAGCGTTTCGACAATTCGGGCGGCTTTTTCTTTTTCCATAAGTCTACCGCGTAAAAAATTTTCTTAATTATCTTAACACATACGGAAACTTTTTTACAAGTGTTTTTCGCTAAATACTTTTAACCTGCCGTCTTGCGCCGACGGTTTTTACGAGAAAAAACCCCGCAAAACTCGAATACGCCGTTATTCTGACCGCCGACTTTGCCGCGGCAAAGTCGTTTACGTTTATTCTCACCGAAAGTCCGCAACCAACGCCCGCTTCTTTCGGCGTGTTTATTATCTGACAGTACGTTCCGCTTTTTCGCAAAAATTCCGCGTACCTTACGGTGTGCGCGCGGGATTTAAACGATATAACAATGTATTCCATAAAAAACTCCTCCTTTGCATAAAAGGAAAATCTCCTTTATAAAATAATATTAAAATACGTTTATTTTTGTGAAGGGGTTTATTATGATATATTTAGACAACGCCGCAACGGGCGGGTTTAAAGTGCACGCGGCGGTTTCCGCCGCGGAAAGCGTTATTAAGTTTCTTTCCGCAAATCCCGGGCGTAGCGGGCACAGACTTTCGCAAACGGGCGCTAAAATCGTAGCCGAGTGCCGCGAAGTTTTATCAAGCGGCTTTAACGCCGACCCTGCCCGCGTGATTTTTACCAAAAACTGCACCGAAGCGCTGAACACCGCGATTTTCGGGTTGCCGCTTAAAGGAAAAGTCATAACCACCGTTTTAGAACACAATTCGGTACTGCGCCCGCTTTACCAACTCGCGCGGGAAAACAAAATAGAGTTGGAAATTTTACCGACAAACGATTTCGTCCGCAATTTACGCGAAAAAATCACCGCGGAAGTTTCCGCTATCGTAACCACCGCCGTATCCAACGTAACGGGCGAAGAATTACCCGTCGACAAAATAGGCGCAATCGCGAAAGAACACGGAATATTTTACATAGTGGACGGCGCGCAGGGCGGCGGGCATATACCCCTTTCGGTAAATGGACAGAATATTTCCTGTCTTGCGCTTGCGGGGCACAAAGGGCTGGGCGGGATAATGGGTAGCGGCGCTCTTATTTTAGCGGAAGACGTCGACATTGCGCCGTTAACTTTCGGCGGAACGGGCATCGATACGTTGAAAATATGCCCGCGGAACTCCCCGAACGGCTCGAAGCGGGTACTTTGAATTTACCCGCCATCGCTTCGCTTTTAGAAGGCGCAAGACATACTTTCAGAAACTTTACGCATTTCGGAAAAATTCTTTTATCGTACACCGAAAGGCTTATAAACGGACTTTCGGAAATTCCCGCCGCGACTGTATACTCGAAACCTAATCCCGCGGGGATAGTTTCATTTAAAATTGACGGCATAAGCAGCGAAGACGCGGCGGATATATTGAATTCCGAATACGACGTGGCGGTACGCGGCGGATTTCATTGCGCCCCGCTTATGCATAAAGCGCTGGGCACGGAAAAAGAAGGCTTGATAAGAGCAAGCCTTTCCGTACATAATTCCGTAAACGAAATAGATTATTTTATCAAAGCGATAAAGCGGATGCGCGGTTAAATCTTTTTTAACTCTTCGGCAATTTTTTTAAGGTATTTACGCTTTCTGTCGTCAAGCGCCGGCGATAAAAGGTTGACAAATCCGTCTATTTCCGCGTTTGAAAGAGTACCTGCGCGTTTGCCCTTCTCGGCTTCACGGTAAATTGCGCGCAACAGGTCGTTCTGATTTTTTCCGTCGAAGTTTTTGGCTATCCGCGAAACCGTGTCGAAAAGTCCGTTAGACCCCGTATTCGTGTTGCCGCTTTCGGGCTTTTTACCGGCGTTTTTTGCGTAACTGCTGAAATCTTCCATTTTTATCCCCTTTAAAAATTTTTTTCAATAATATTTTATGCGCGTCATATAATATAATGTCAGGGGTTTATAATGGATATTTCGGATATGATAAAAAATCTGCTGTCTGACGGGGGCTTACAAAAACTGCTGCCCGTTCTGAACGTTTTGCGCGAAAATTCTTTCGATATAAAAAAAGTCCTGCAAAACCTTTCGCCGGAATCGGTTATGCAAGTGTTTCAGTCTTTTATGTCGCAAAACAGCGATAAAGACAAAGCGGAACAAGAGTTTGCGGGATACCCCGTCGGAGTTTCCGCAATAGCGAACGTTGCCGATAAAGAGATAGTTTACGTTTTAAACAGGTATTTAAGTTCCGAAAATTCCTTTTAATCTCGGATTATAAATGCGCCGCCGCCCGAAATATCGGGCGGCGGCGAGAATATATATCTTGATCAAATTTTACCGTCAATGCAAAACCGCGTTCGCGCGCGCTATCGCTTTCTCGTCCCCGACGCAGTTGTCGGGATTATATTGCCATATCCCGCAATCCTGTACGTCGCGCCAGGTAAGCGGCCAAAAGATCCTTGCGGTGGTCAGTTTAAGCGCCCCGCCCGATTTTAACTTGTAAGTGGTTTGCATTATGCCTTTTCCGTAAGTGCAAAAATATCCGCGTGCTTGATGATGTTCGGTAAGTATAAGCCTGTCGTCTATATTGAAACTTGCGCCTTTATACATGTCCCTATCGCCGTAGTCGGATAGCGCGCCGATAAGACACTCCGACGCGGACGCCGTACCCGTATTCGCTATCACGGATATATCGGTCAACCAACCCGCAAACTTGTTCGCGGAAGTAGAATAATGATTGTCAGCATCAAAATCGTCCGTCGATTTTTCCCTTACTTTAACAATACTTATATTTTCAGCCCCGTCGTTGTTTACGATATAAGACGCTATGTCTAACATAACGTTTATCAAACCGCCGCCGTTGTTTCTTAAATCGAGAATAAGTTTTGTCTTCTCTCGCGTATTCATAAATTCCAGCGCGGATGCAAACTGCGCCGCCGCGTCCCCTTCGAACTCGTACAGTTTTATATACGCGGTATCGTCGTCAAGCGCAGGTATGCTGTTTGCGATTTTTTCGGCGTCGGTTTCGGGTTCTCTGCCCTTAAATTCCTTTTCGCCCGTTATTTCGTCTTCTTCCGTAGAAAAATAATAATAAGTTCCGTTATCTTTATACTCGACGTAAGAAACGGTGTAATTGTCTTTTAAAAGGGTAAATTCGAGAATTTCGTCGCCACGCCGAACTTTTAATTCTACTTCGTCGCCTACTTTAACCCCCGCGAAAAAGTCGTTAACCACGCTTAAAACGCTTATCGTCTCTTCGGGGCTTTTGCCTTCGTTATAATTTTCGACGTAACTTGAAAAGTCCGTGTATTCCGTTTCGCCTTTAAATTTTCCCGCAACGAGTGTATCCCCCGCAAGCACGCCCTTTTTATACGCGGAAGAATTAAGATACACCTTCACAACGGAAACGGCTTTTCCTTCCGCATTTTCGGAAAGACCTATTCCGACGCCCGAATATCTGCCTTTATCTTCTTCGAGAATCTTGGCGTATTCTTGCGGCGAATAGTATTTAGCATACTTATCTTCCTTTAACACGACGTTAACGAAAATTTCGGCAAGTTCGTCCGACGTATACTTTTCGGCATAAACCCCGTAATTACGCGCAAGTTCCAAAACTTCGTTCAATTTTCTCGCCGCTTCCGTGTCGGTTACGCCGCGGACGAAATAACCAATAAAAAACGTTATTATAAACACCGCGGCAACGATAACGGAAATTATAGCGTTGCGGTTTATCCTTTTACGTTCTTCGTTAAAATTATCGCCTTGCTTATTTTCTCCGTTCATATTTATCACCTTACCAGTTTTAATATTATCGTTATCATCCTGAAAGTTATAGCGTCGGGTATCTTGCGGATATTGAGCCCCGTAGCCTTTTCGATTTTATCCAGCCTGTAATTTAGCGTGTTTCTGTGAAGATAAAGTTTCCGCGCCGTTTCGCTTACGTTAAGGCTGTTTTCGAAAAATTCTTCCGCCGTACCGACCATTTCTACGTCCTCGAAAATCTCTCTCGCAGACGGGTCTAAAAGCATTTCGAGATATTCCGAAAGTTTGAATTTCGGCAAATCTTCGAGCATTTTGACCATAATAAATTCTTTAAAAGAGTGCACGCCCGAACGGCGGTTTACGGTATCGTTCATACGTTGGGCGGATATCGCCTGCCCGAAAGAAGACGCCAAATCCGCGGCGCTTTCCACCGTGCCGCCTATAAATATGCCCACGCTTATGCCCGTTTCTTCGTACACCGATTGCGCCAAAAACTCCGCGTACTCGGCAACGGAACGGTATTCTCCGTTTTCTTCGTCTAAAAACCTGACGAGCGCGCAAAGTCCGTCGTCTAATTCGCATACAAAGTCCGAACTGCCTTCGGTGTACCCGTTTACCACGTTATATACGTCGTGTTCTTTGCCGCTGCTCATTGAAATAAGCATCGCGCAAGCCTTGCCGTTTCGGAAATACTTTTTAGCGTATTTTTTTATGGTATAATAACTCGCTTCGCCGAACAGCACGGATTTGAAAAATTCTTCTTTCGACAGATTGCTTTTTGCGTAAGACTGCTCCGCAAGTTCGCAAATCAGATACGCGTAGTTTTTCGACGCGGAATTAACGCCCGCTATCGCGCCTATATAATTTTTGTTTTTATATCTGAACCTGAAAAGCGTTCGCGATCTGTCCGCGTCCGCATAAGTGCCGTCGAAATCCAAACGTACGTTTCCCTTATCTTCGCCCACGATAAACTCGCCCGTTTCCGAATACACGTCGAGCCCTATGCCCGTATTGTCGCGGATATTCCCCGCAAAAGCGATTATCTCGTTTTCCATATAAAATTTTCTCCGATATCCGTTGTAAATAAAAAGCGTTTAACCGAACAGTTTTCCGCCGCGGTCTATATTGCCGAAAAGCCCATGACCATATACCCCAAAGCCACGGCTAAAACGTATTGCAATCCTATTATAAGAAAGGCTTTTTTGTAATTCTTTTTGCTCTTTAAAAGTATCAGTATGCCTATACCGGAATTCGCCGCAAGTCCCGCTATAAGCCCCGCAAAACCAAGGACGCCGCCGTTAAACGCCTGCGCCAGAATTATCGAAGAACCGCAATTCGGAATAAGCCCGATAAGCGACGCGATAATCGGTTGCATAGGCGCGCTTTTATCCATAAACGCCGTGATACGGTCTTCGCCTAAAAGATATATCGCCGTTCCGAGCGCGACATTTATCGCCAGCACGTAAACAAACGTTTTTACCGCGTGGTAAAGCGGATGCAAAAAATATTTGTCGAATTTCTTTTCGTGATGCTCGCCGCACTCGATACAATCGTCCTTTTCGGGACAGATATGCGCGGCGTCGCGCTTTGCGAGCAAAAAATTGATTATTTCGCCTACCGCTATCGCGTAAACGATTTTTATCGCGATAAGCAATATTACGTCGACGGCTTTCGCCCCGCCCGTCAAAAGTATAATCACGCCTTCGTCGCTTATGGAAAGAAACGCCGCTATTAAAGTACCTATTTTAATCAGACCTTTGTCGTATAATTTCGCGCACATAACGGCAAACCCGCACTCGGGCACAGCGCCGAGCGCCCCCGCGACGCATGGCGCGAAAGGTCCGCTTAATATCCTTTCGATATTTTCCTTACTTCCGGCGTTTTCGATAACTTCCATAAGGATATATATTAAAAGGATAAACGGAAAAATTTTAAGGCTATCCAAAGCCGCGTCGAGCAATACTTCCCACATATAAATATTATTGTATCACAAATTGCACAAAAACCCAAGATTTTTTTTGTTTTTTATCTTTTGGCAGGCAAAAATATCGTAAATTCCGACGAACGCCGACAATACTTGCCATAATTTTAGCAAATTTTCCCTTTGTTTAGATTAAGTTTATTTTTTTCTGTTAGAATATTACACGATAAAAATTATGGTTCGTTTTTGAAATACGATATATTCACATACGGAGCAGAATATGGATTTTTCACAGAATAAAACCGTAGACGGCGAATTGTTCGCTTCGCTCGTAGTTTCCGGCGTCGCGGAACTTAAACAGCACGTTCAGGCGGTAAACGACTTAAACGTATTCCCCATCCCCGACGGAGATACGGGCGATAATATGTATCACACCATCTACGGCGGACTTTCGGGGCTGAATAAAATTGCCGACAACGATATAGGCAAAAAGGCAAACGCCCTTTCCGACGGTATGCTTTTAAATGCGCGCGGAAATTCGGGCGTTATATTATCGCAACTTTTCAGCGGGATAGCCAAAGGGCTGGAAAACCGTGCCGAAGTTTCTATTGCGGACTTTGCTAAAGCGTTTGACAAGGGCGTTAAAACCGCTTATCTTGCGGTAGTTAAACCCGTAGAAGGCACTATCCTTACCGTCGCGCGCGAATCGGTGAATTACGCATACTCAAACCTTACCGACAACAAAACGCTTACCGCGTTTTTCGACGATATGCTTACCGAAATGAAACGTTCGCTGGAACACACGCCGGAACTTCTGCCCGTATTAAAAGAAGCGGGCGTTATAGACAGCGGCGGCGCGGGTTTTTATTACATAATCGATGGGATGAGATGCGCGGCGAAAGGTAACGGTCTGGATATTGCGGACGAAAACCCGACGGCGGTAAAACAGGATCTCGACTTCTCGCTTTTTACCGAAAACAGCGTGATGGAATACGGATATTGCACGGAATTTTTACTCCGCTTACAAACCGCGAAAACCGACTTAGACGCGTTCGACGTGCAAACGTTGATAGATTATCTTAACGGAATAGGCGATTCTATCGTTGCGTTTAAAACGGATTCGATAGTAAAAGTGCACGTACATACCCTTACCCCGTATAAGGCGCTTGAATTTGCGCAAAAATTCGGCGAGTTTCTCACCGTAAAAATAGAAAATATGACGCTTCAACACAGCGAAACGCTTAAAGCCGCCGCAAAAGAAGAAGTTGCGTTTGCAAAAGTTGAAAAGCCGCGCAAAAAATTCGGCGTGATAGCGGTCTGTTCGGGCGAAGGGCTTGCGCAGATGTTCAAAGAAATAGGCGCTGACGAAATAATAAACGGCGGACAAACCAACAACCCTTCGAGCGAAGATTTTATAAAAGGTTTTGAAAAAATAAACGCGGAACATATTTTCGTAATGCCGAATAACGGTAACGTTATTCTTACCGCAAAACAAGCGGCTCAAATTTACAAAGGCGCGGATATAAGGGTCATAGAAACGAAAAATATCGGCGATTGTTACGCCGCGCTGTCTATGGCGGACTTTACCGTGGAAACGGCGGACGAAGCCGAAAAAATTCTTATCGAAAATATGGAAGGCGTAGCGACGGGTATGGTTTCGGCGGCGATACGCGACGCGCATTTAAACGGCGTAGACATAAAAACGGGCGAATATATCGGCTTTACCGATAAAACCGTATACGTTTCCGCGCCCGATAAAATTCAGGCGTTTAAAACGCTTGCCGAAAAAATGGGAATTAAAGAAAAACCGTTCTTAATCACCGTATTCGGCAAAAACGTGACCGAAGAAGAAAAAAATAAAGTACGCGCTTTTTCCGGCGAATTCAAAAATATCGAATATTACGACCTTGACGGCGGACAGGAAGTTTACGATTTTATACTGATATTCCAATAATTTACATAAGAGGAAAATATTATGAACGATTACGTTATTCTAACAGATTCTTGCAGCGATTTGGAAAAAGAATTGAGAGAAAAATTCGACATAAAATATATTCCCATGCGCTTTACGGTAGACGACGCGGAATACGCCGCCGATCTCGACTGGAAAATTATCTCTCCGAAAGATTTTTACGATCTTATGCGCAACGGCAAACGCGTTAAAACTTCACAGATCTCGGTAATAGATTTCGAAACGGTTTTTGAAACTTACGCCGAAAAAAATACCGATATCCTTTATATAGGCTGTTCTTCCGCGCTTTCCGCGTCGGTCAAAGCAAGCGTGGTCGCGGCGGAAAACGTAAAAGAAAAATATCCCGACGTAAAGATTTTATGCGTGGATTCTCTCAATTCGAGTTACGCGCTGGGGCTTATGACTATATATGCCGCGCATATGAAAAAAAACGGAAAAACCATACAAGAAGTCGCGGATTCCATAGAACGCGAAAAACTAAATTATAATCAAGAAGCAACGGTGGAAAGTCTGCATTACCTTAAACTTTCCGGCAGAATCAGCGCGGCGAGCGCATTTTTCGGCGGTATGCTCAGCGTAAAACCGATAATCGTTTCCGACATCAAAGGACAAAACGTTTCCATAGAAAAAGTGCGCGGAAGACAGACTTCGTTCGACAAAATAGCCGAAAGAGTAGCCGACGAAATCATCACGGACAATCACGACGAAATTTTCATCGCCCACGCCGACTGCGAAAAGGACGCCATTTTACTTAAAGAAATTATAGCCGCAAAACTCGGCGATAAAAACATTAAATTCCATATAGGATACGTCGGCCCGATTGTCGGCGCGTCTACGGGTCCCGGAACAATTATAGTCGACTTTTACGGAAAAAAGGTAACGTTTGAAGGTTAAACCGACAATAAAAACAGAATAATTATAAAGGCGTTTTTACAGGGATTAAAAAATTATTCGGAAGAAAACCGAAAGAAAAGCGAAGAAATGTTTTCAAACCTTGTAAAAGCAATAGAGCAAATAAAATCGAGCGACCGCACGTTCAAAAAACTGTGGTTCGATAAAAAAGCGGATATTAACAATGGAACAATCTGAAACAAAACTGAAAGTTATTGCAAAGATAAAAGAATACGAAAAGGCGGGGAGATTCAACGAAGACGTCGAAGACGATCCCCCCGCAACAACTATTCGCCCGCAAGACGTGGACTATATAAACAAAAAACTTTCGAGCAAGATTATGACAGCCTTTGCCAACTTTTTAGGCAGAACGTTTTTTGAAAGTATGATAAAGAAAAACAAATTTATCATAAAAGAAATAACGGGTCTAAATAACGCGGCGGCGGTAAAGAGCGGCGCGATAGTAACTTGCAATCATTTTAATATTAGGGATAACTACGCAGTTTACAAAGCGTTAAAACCCGTACTGCGTAAAAGGCAATACGTTTATAAAGTAATAAAAGAAGGCAACTATACCAATTTCAAAGGTCCTATAAGGATTATGATGCGCCACGCGAACACCTTGCCTTTAAGTTCGGACTTTGAAACAATGAAAAAGTTTTACGCAGGCGTAAAAACGCTTTTAACGCGCGGTGAAAAAATCCTTATTTACCCCGAACAAGCCATGTGGTTCAATTACAGAAAGCCGCGCCCCATGCAAATCGGCGCGTTCAGGCTTGCCGCGAGAAATAACGTTCCCGTTATCCCCGCGTTTATCTGTATGAAAGACAGCGAATTTTTTGACGACGACGGCTTTCCCGTACAGGAATACTATATACACTTTTTCCCCGCGATTTACCCCGACGAAAATCTTTCCGAAAAGGAAAACGCTGAAAAAATGCGCGAGAAAAATTATGAACTTTGGGTAAATCGTTACGAAGAGTTCTATAAGAAAAAATTGACCTATTGATTATAATTTAAAAATTTTTACGGGCGGCAACTGTTAGTTGCCGCCCGTAATTTAATAACCGTTTTTTTATTTTATTTCCACGTCGTCGTCCGGAAGAGATTTTTTATTGAACAGCGATTTTATATCGGAATTCAAGCACCACGCGCAGAATTTTTTATCCTTGTACTTTTCTAAAAGGAAAAATATAAGTTTCGTTATAAAATACGCCGCCACCGCGGAAACCGCGCCTACTATAATTCCCCCGATAACGTCCGTAGTGTAATGCGCAACAAGATACACGCGCGATACGCCCATTAAAAGCACACCTACAAAGCCGACCCAAGACCACTTTTTGCTAAAACAAATAAACATAGCAGTCATCGCCGCCATAATCATTGTCGCGTGCCCCGACGGGAAACAGTAACTGTCGGACGTTTTACCGCCCACGAATTCCCAAAACTCCGCGTATTCGGCACTTGCGAGATAGGGTCTTACGCGCGCCACCGTGTTCTTTAATATAAGGCTTGTTATTATCGCCCCTATTGCCAGCGCCCCGAACACACATACGCCGCTTTTACGGGTTTTAGCAAAAAGCATTAAAACAATCGCTAAAACGAAAAATATAATGCCCTTTTCGCCTATTATCGATACCGCACGAAAGAGCGGGGTAAAAAACCCACCCGCGCTTTCCGCCAAATTATGAAAGGCGTTAAACACGCCGTTATCCAACCCGAAAAAAGTATTATTGAGCCACTCCGCCATAAAAATTCTCCTATGTGTAAAATATGATACAATAAATCACGCCGTTTTGTCAAATCAATCAGCCGATTTCAGTATTGCGCGTCCAAACACGATAATAATAATCAGTTTTTAAATACTGCGCCGCGGTTTCGGGATTGCTTAAATCTGCACTCGGTATTGCGCTACCGTTAACTGTCCACCCGTCGGTGTTTTCAAAAATAACGCTCTCTAAATTATCACAATCCCTAAACACATAGTTTGCAATCATCGTCGTATCCGCGTGTATGCGACAATCGGTTATATCGTCGGATTTTGCAGATAGCAACCATTTCTCTTCGTCAATGTTTAAATAATAGGCGTTACCGTATTCTTCAAGCGTGTCAATATCACTGTATTTTTCAAAAACACCTTTACTGTATCCCCCTTCTTTTATATCAGTATCTTCGAATACGAGTTTTCCGTTTTCAAAATAAAGGTAACACTCGTCATCGTCTTGATTAAAATAATGTATCTTATTATCTTCTATTGTAAAATCAAGTTCGTTAAAATTTATTAATGTCTGACTGTATAAACTGTCAAAAACCGGTACTACGCCTGCCATATCATACCCCTTTCCTATACCTATCACACTGTCGGCGTTCAAAATAACAATGTCATCATATTTATCGAAAGTAATCCCATACAATTCGTCGCCCCTGTTAGTTACAGTTTCGTCGTGTTTATTACCTTCGCTCGTTAACCACGCAAATTCAAGACTGTAAAACACGTATGTACCGTAATTTTCTTCCGAGAAAAACGGAGAAATTTGGCTTTCGTCGTTATTGTCATTATGCCCGTTCTCTTCGGTATTCACGTTGCGCGTCCAAACAGAATAACAGTAATTATCTTTTAAATACTGCGCCGCGGTTTCGGGATTGCTTAAATCTGCACTCGATATTGCGCTACCGTTAACTGTCCACCCGTCGGTATTTTCAACAATAACGCTTTCTAAATTATAACAAAAATCGAACGCAAACCGTCCTATACTTATAACGCTGTCGGGGATCGTTATACTTGTTAAACCGCTACACCAAGAGAACGCTTCATCTCCTATACTCGTTACGCTATCAGGGATTGTTATACTTGTTAAACCGCTACAACGAATGAACGCCAATTCTCCTATACTCGTAACGCCGTTGGGGATTACACTGTTTTTACAACCTAATATTAAAGTATTCGTTTCCTTTTCTATTAAACAATTGTTTTCACTTCTGTATTTTGTATTCCCTTCCGTTACCGTTATGCTTTCAAGTCCGCTACACTCCAAGAACGCAAGCTGTCCTATACTCGTAACACTATCGGGGATAGTTATGCTCGTAAGTCCGCTGCAACCAAAGAACGCATTTTCTCCTATACTCGTAACGCCGCTACCGATAGTTACACTCGTTAAACTACTACAATTATAGAACACTTCACTTCCTATACTCGTAACACTGTCTGGTAGAGATACAGCACCGCTTATGCATTGCGGAACGGATATTATTTCAGTTTTTCCCTTATTATATAAAATACCATCCTGACTGCTGTAATTCGGGTTTCCCTGTCCTACACTTATACTTGTTAAACTACTACAACCTTCAAACGCATCATATCCTATACTCGTAACGCTGTTACCTATCGTTACATTTACAAGAGAACAGCCCGCAAACGCCCCTTCCCCTATGGTTTCAACGCTATCGGGTATCGTAAATTCGGTATCGGTTTTACCGATCGCATATTGTATTAATGTTTTACCGTCTTTACTATATAAATTGCCGTCTATTGATTTATATGCCGTATTGTTGTCAGATACGTTGATACTAATTAATCTGCTACCATCGACCACACCTTTTCCTATGCTCGCTACGCTGTTTCCTATTGTTATACTCGTTAACCTGTAACAACCATAAAACGCATAATCTCCTATACTTGTAACGCTGTCGGGGATTGTTATACTCGTTATATCATTGCACCACACGGCACCACTATAAATAACTTTCGTATTTTCGTGTATAACAAAATAATCTACATTGCTATCATCTGTTTCAAATAATATAACGTAAGGATTAGTATCGTTACCTAAATAGAAACCGTTTTCATATTCATTATATTGCAAATTATCACACCAGCCAAACGCTTCATCTCCTATACTCGTTACGCTATCAGGGATTGTTATACTTGTTAAACCGCTACACCAAGAGAACGCTTTTTCTCCTATACTCGTAACGCTGTTACCTATCGTTACATTTACAAGAGAACAGCCCGCAAACGCCCAATCCCCTATGGTTTCAACACTATCCGGTATCGTTATACTTGTTAAACTTCTACAATTTTCGAACGCATGGTCTCCTATCATTTTTAATGCGCTGTTTTCTCCGAAAGTTACCGTTTCCAATGTACTTGTTTCCGGAGTAATCTCATTATGAAATGCGCCGTCAAGTATTATCTCTACACTGCTCGGAATAAAAATTTCTCTTAAATTATTGCAGTTAGCAAAGGCATTTTGATTGATTATTTTCGTTTCAGGATGTATCTGGCAACTTGTAATATATCGTGACTTTGCTCCCAAAAGATACTTAACGTCGTCCGTGCCGATATATAACGCGTTATCATATTCAAGTTCTGTATTGTCGTTATATTTGTCAAAAACAAGTTTTTGCATATCATCGTCACGTTCATATCTCAGAACGATAACAAGATTATCACCGTCAAAACTAACATCAAATATAGTATAACTATCAATAAAAGTTAATGTATCGTTTTCAATAATAATTTCATCTTCGGCAAAGTTGCACCTAAAAGTTTCCATACCTTTTAATACCATTTCATTATTTTTTTCATCATACACAGAAATACAAACGCCAATCCCTTCAGAACTTATTACTGCCATAAAAGACATTTCAGTCAAAGAAATACCTAAAAAAGTCTCTCCCTTGTGAAAAGCACTTTCCTGCCCGTCGGTAACCATCGTTCCTTGCGAAAACGTATACGTGCCATAACGATTTACATCAATTATATCCGTCCATTGTTTATCTGCATTATCATTAGTTTCTCTTATCTTTCCGACGTTTTGTTCTTCATCGTCGGTGTAAACAACGATAAGACAACCGTTATCATCGATATAAACAGTTTTAATTCCCCTGCCGTCTTTTCCGTCTGCACCGTTTTCACCGCGTTCGCCCTGCGCTCCCGTTGCGCCTGTATCGCCCTTTTCGCCTTTAATGCTTGCAAGCCACTCTTCATAAGAAAGCGGTGTTTCGCCGCTTTCTTCCGCATAGGCGACGTACGTATTATACACGCTTAATATTTGCTGATTACGATTATCCGCCGAATTATCGCACGCGGCAAAGCCGATTGCGCAACCGATACAAATAACGCATAAAATCAAAACCGACAAAAATTTTTTCATATAAACGCTCCTGTTTTTGTTTATTTTTCTACACTTTTCTAAATTTTAGTATATAAAATTATACTTTTATGCGTTTATTATAGTCTTGAATTTTAGTCTTGTCAAGTAAAAAACAAGAAAAAGTTGAGAATAATATACTTTAAAGGTAAAATTAAAATATGGATATAACAAATATCAAAAAAATTCTGAAAGATAAAAAAATAACTTATATGCGTTTGAGTGAATTGTCGGGCGTACCTTTATCTACTATCAAAAGCGTTTTTTGCGGGAAAACAAAAAACCCCACGATCGACACGGTGAACGCGATAAAAAGGGCGCTGGGGCTCGATACTGACGAACAAATAAACGGTATCGCGCAAAACTACATCACGCAGGAAGAAGAGAAAATCATTAAAATTTACCGAGCCTTGGACGAAAAACGGAAAAATTATTTTATGACCTTTGCGGAAGGTCTTAAATACCAAAGTAGCAATAAAGAGATTGCCACGCCCAAAGGGCTTGCAATGACAGAGAACAAATAAAAAAGCAGGTTGCAAAATTTTAACAACCTGCTTTTTTATTTTAAATCGTTATCGCTAATAAATTATTCTTTTACCATTTTTGCAAGGTGCGGAACAATCGCTTTTAAATCCGCGTTCGACGTGTTTATGCAAATATCGTAATTTAATATATCGCCCCACTTTTTGCCCGTGTAATAATTGTAATATCTCGCCCTGTTTTTATCAACAGCCTTTATTTTACGTATAAGTTTTTTACGTGGTAAATTATCCGCTTTTTCGTTGCGTTTTAAGCACCTTTCCACTTTGCTGTCCATATCGGCGTACACGAATATCTTAAAAGGTTTAAAGTCCTGCAATATATAGTCCGCGCAACGCCCCACAATAACGCAGTCGGACGCCTGCGCCATTTGCTTTAACACCCTTTCCTGCTCCATAAAAATCATACGGGTAAGTTGAAGCGACTGCGTGTCTATATACGAAAACGTATGCGCCACGGATATAGGGAATAATTCGTGCGGATTTTTTTCGACGACCTGTTTTACATACTGTTCCGAAAGAGCGGTGCGTTTTGCGATTTCGGTAATTATCTCTTTATCGTAATATTCTATGCCGAGTTCTTCCGCCAAAAGTCTGCCGAGTTCTCTGCCGCCGCTGCCGAATTCTCTGCCTATCGTTATAACCATTAAACTCCCTCCGTTTGCTTATTATTGCAAATTTTATTTTATTACAATTATTTTATAATATTTCCGACTTTTTGTCAATAGGTAATATCGATTTTCGCCTTGCGTTTCATAACGAAAAGTGTTACAATATATTCATCGAAAAATCGGAAAAGGCGGTTTTTATGAGCAACAAAGCGGAAAAAGAAGCGGTTTCTCGCGATAAGGCGATAACTAAAACAAGTTTTATAGGAATTATCACAAACATCCTGCTGGTGGGTTTTAAAGCGGCGGTAGGTATAATTTCGGGTTCTATCGCGGTAATTTTAGACGCTTTAAACAACTTGTCCGACGCGCTTTCTTCGCTCGTTACAATGATAGGCAATTTCCTTGCGGGCAGAAAACCCGATAAAAAGCACCCTTTGGGTCACGGCAGAGTGGAATACATAAGCGCTATGATAGTAGCCGCGCTCGTGATTTACGCGGGTATCACCGCTTGCGTCGAATCCGTTAAAAAAATAATAACTCCGACAGACGTCGATTATTCTTTGGTTTCGCTCATAATTATCGGCGTGGCGGTTATCGTGAAAATCGGCTTGGGTCTGTATTTCCGCGCGGTAGGGAAAAAAGTCAATTCTTCGGCGCTCACCGCGTCGGGTACGGACGCGCTTTTCGACGCGGTTTTATCGACTTCCGTTCTCGCGTCCGCTATCGTATTCGTTGCAACCGACGGAAAAATCAGTCTCGAAGCCTACGTCGGCGCGGTCATTTCATTATTTATCGTTAAAGCGGGGATCTCGATGCTTATCGAAACGTTTAACGAAATAGTGGGGCGCAGGGCGGACAGAGAACTTGTCAACGCGATAAAAAATACCGTTTGCGAAGACGAATGCGTTCACGGCGCTTACGACCTTATAATCCACAGTTACGGACCTGAAAAACACGTCGCGTCTATTCACGTTGAAGTCCCCGATTATATGACTGCCGACGAAATAGACGATATGGAACGCCGTATTTCGAACAACGTATACGCAAAGCACGGCGTAATAATGGCGGGTATCGGCATTTATTCAATGAACACCAAAGACGACGAAATCCGCGCGCTAAAATCCCGCGTTATAAGCCTTATCGCCACGCACGAAACGGTGTTGCAAGTCCACGGCTTTTATCTGAATAAAGAAAAAGCGACGGTGAGCGTGGATATTATTCTCGATTTTGAAACGCCCGATATGCAGGCGGAAACGGCAACGATAAAGAAAGAACTCGAAACGGTTTTCCCGCAGTATAAATTCAATATAACTATGGATTTAGACGCGTAAAAACTAAAACGGTTTTTAAAATTACCGCCCCCGCCGCAATCTTGCGGCGGGGGCGTAAAATTTACTGACAACTTTATTTTATGTCGGCTATTATTTTTTCCATTTCGGGCAAAAGCCTTTCCATATCGCTCACGAGTTTAAACTGCGTTCTCGCTCTGTCGAGATTGTGATTTTCGCGAGATACTCTGAAATACTTGTCGCCGTCGATATAATCGCCCAAAAAACGCATACCGCACTCGTAAGTCATTAAAATCGAACTGAAAGCAAGTTGATTTTTCTCCGCCTGCGTTATCCCGTCGCCTATTGCGGTAAGATAGCCTTCCGCAAAAGCCTTAAAAAGATTTATATCGAAATTGACCCTTGATAAGTCGGTGTCGTCTTCCGTAGACGTATTACAGCCGAAACGTATCGAATCCCCGAAATCGTAGCACAAACTCCCCGGCATAACGGTGTCAAGATCGATAACCGCAATACAATTTCCCGTTTTTTCGTCAAACAGAACGTTGTTTAATTTGGTATCGTTATGCGTAACGCGCACGGGTATCTTTTTTGCGGCAAGCAGCGACGTTATTCTATCGCAATAACCGCTCCTTTTAAGCACGAAGTCTATTTCTTGCTGAACGTTCTTCGCCCTGCCGCTCGCGTCTTTTTCGAGCGAAGCCATAAAATCGCGGAAACGTTTTTCGGTGTCGTGGAATTTAGGTATGCTTTCGTAAAGTTTCGTAGCGTCAAACTCCGCAAGAAGATTTGCAAAAGTGCCGAAAGCCTGCGCGCATCTGTAAAAATCATCGGCGTTCTCTACAACCTGATAAGAAATTCCGTTTATAAAACGGTAAATTCTGTAATACCCGTCGGAAGTTTGAACAAAAGATTTACCGTCGTTTGTCTTGACCACGGTTAGGCACTCTTCGTCAGGGTTGCCGCCGCGCTCCGCAGTTTTATTTCTTATAAAATCGGTAACGATAGTAATATTGTGCATCAATTCCGCAACGTTAAAGATTTTATCGTTGACGCGTTGAAGAATGTATTTTTCGGAACTGTCCGAAAAAGTCAAAACCATAGTTTCGTTAATGTGCCCTTCACCGTATGGAGCGCACGAAGGATTTTTGCCGTTAAAAGAATAATGTTTTATAATTTCAGATAAATTCATAGAAGTTTTCGTCCGAAAAGCGTGATAGAAGTATTATATCACAGGATACATAAATTTGCAACTGTTATTAAAATTTTGTATCGTTTCCTTTAAAAAGCGCAAGACGAAACGATTTTTACTGACAAAAGCCCGCAACTATGTTAAAATATAAAAAAATAAAATACGGAGGTGAACGGTCATGAAGGCAAAAGTACATAAGGACATTTGCATAGGTTGCGGTATGTGCGAAAATATCTGCCCCGAAGTTTTTAAAATCGGCGACGACGAAAAGGCTGTCGTGATTTCGGAAACGACCGTGGCAACGTACGACGAAGTTAAAGACGCTATGTTAAGTTGTCCGGTAGCGGCAATCAGCGAAGAAGAAATCTGACAAACCGCAACGAAAACGCAACAAAAACGCGAGCCCGATTTTATTAAATCGGGCTCGCGAAATTTTGTGCTCTATTTTTATTCTTCGGCAAAAACGTTGTCTTCGGATATTTTGTCGAACAGTTTCATCGCGTTTAACACCGCAACGTCCATATTTATATATTTATAGTCCGCAAGTCTGCCTAAAAGATACAATTTCTTATATTTTGCCGCTTCGCTTTTGTATTGACCGTACAGCGCGCAATTGCCTTCCGTGGGTATCGGATAATAAGGCATATCCGATTTTTTGCACTTTTTAGAATACTCTTTGACGATAACGGTTTTATCTTTCTTTTCGCACGTGAACTTGGTAAATTCGGTTACGCGGGTGAATTTATGGCTCGTAGTATAATTGACGACCGCCGCTTTCTGGAAAGAAGAACGGTTAAGAGTTTTGAATTTGAATTTAAGCGTTCTGTACGGAAGCGCGCCGAATTTATAGCCGAAAATTTCTTCTACCCTACCCGTATAAACGACTATGCCGTCAAACTCTTTGCCTTCGAGATATATTTTGCCGTCGGCAAACGAAAAGATTTTTTCCGCGTCGGTATTGAGTTTTAAGCGTATGTGCGGGTGGCGCAACATATTCGTTATCATTTCCGTAAAACCCTTTTTCGGCATAAACTGGTAAGCGTCGGTAAAATACCTGTCTTCGTACGAAACGTACACGGGAACTCTGCTCATAACCGCTTCGCCCAAGTCCTCCGGTTTCATTTTCCATTGTTTTTTGGTGTATTTATAAAAAATATTGTTATAAACGTAATCGGCGAACTCGCGAATTTCCGCGTTTTCATGTTCTTTCAATTGCAAGATAGACACTTGTTTGTCGAGTCCCACTTCGTCGACGAGAATTTTATAAATTCTTTCCGCCTTGGACTTTGAAAAACACGCGAAAAGCGACGTAAGGTTAAACGGAACGGGAACTAATTTGCCCTTGATATTAGCGAGAACCCTGTGTTCGTAAGCGTTCCACTCGGTAAAACGGGATAAAAAGTCGAAGACTTCTTTTTCCTTGGTATGAAATATATGCGGGCCGTAAGGTTGAACGGTAATGCCGTTTTTATCCACATAATCGTATGCATTGCCGCCTATTGTGGCGCGTTTATCCACAACGGTAACGTCTTTACCGCTGTCGGCAAAAAGCCGCGCGATCGTCGCGCCGGAAAGCCCCGCGCCAACAACAATAATTTTATCCATCTTTTACTCCTTATAAAACCGACTTGCGCCAAAGTTTTATTTCTTCTTGCTACTAACTTGACGGTTTTTTACGACCGTTATTTTAGGCGGAGTTCCTTCACGAACTCCGCGATTTTATCCGTCGCCGTTTTAAGCGCGTCCATAGAATACGCGTAAGAGCAACGTATGTAATATTTTCCGAATTCACCGAAAGCCGACCCGGGGACTACCGCCACGGACTTGTCGCATAAAAGGCGCGTGGCGAATTCTTCGCCCGTGATCCCCGTGTTTTTAACGCACGGAAAAACGTAAAACGACCCTTTCGGTTCAAAACATTCGAGCCCCATGCGGCGGAATACGCCGAGCATAAACCGTCTGCGCCTGTCGTATTCTTCACGCATCTCCGTAACAGCGCCGAAACCTTCCTGTTTTCCGAGTTTCAGAGCGGCAAGCGCCGCGTGCTGAGAAAAAATAGGCGCGCAAATCGCCGCGTATTGATGAATTTTCAGCATCGCCTGAAAAACGGCGTTCGGCGCGCAGGCAAACCCTATACGCCAACCCGTCATTGCGAACGATTTTGAAAATCCGCCTATAAGTACGACTCTGTCGGCAAGTTCCGGAAAAGACGCTATCGAACAATGCTTTTCGTCGTAAGTCAGTTCGGCGTAAATCTCGTCCGAAATAACGAGAAGGTCGTGCTTTAAAATTATCGGAATTATTTTTTCTATGTACTCTTTTTCCATTATCCCGCCCGTAGGGTTGTTAGGATACGGAAATATAAGCGCTTTCGTTTTCGGCGTTATTACTTTTTCGAGATTTTCGGGCGTTAATTTAAATCCGTTGTCGCCGCTTGTCGGCACGGAAACAGGTTTCCCGCCTATAAGTTCCACGATAGGCCCGTAAGAAACGTAACTCGGGTCGGGAATTAAAATCTCGTCGTCTTCGTCCACTACGGCGCGGAGCGAAATATCTATCGCTTCGCTGGCGCCCATGGTTATAACGATATTTTCCTTATCGAAAAACACGTTAAAGCGGTCTTTTAAATATTCCGAAATTTCCGCGCGGAGTTCTACAAGACCTTTATTCGACGTATATTGCGTGTATCCGCGTTTGAGCGCGGAAATACCCGCGTCGCGTATATACCACGGCGTTATGAAATCCGGCTCGCCCACACCGAGAGATATAACGTCTTTCCGCCCCGCGGCTAAATCGAAAAACTTACGTATGCCGGACGGTTTAACGCGTTTTGCCCTTTCAGATACAAAATCTCTCATGCCTGAATTATTTCTCTTTTGTTCGGTTCGTCGGGACGGGTGATCTGCCCTTCGATTTTATATTTTTTAAGTATGAAATGCGTAGCAACGCCGACTATTCCGTCTAAAACGGACAGTCTTTCCGCCACGAACTTCGCGATAGCGCCGATATCGTTGCCTTCTACGAAAACGGCAAGGTCAAAACCGCCGCTCATAAGATAAAGGCTTTTAACTTCGGAAAAATTACAGATTTCTTCCGCGCAGGATTCAAATCCTTTGAGTTTCTGCGGCGCGACCTTTACTTCGATAAGCGCCTGCACGTTTCTCTCGTGCAAAACTTCGGTATTTAAAATTGCGGCGTATTTGACGACCGTTTTGGTTTTTTCAAGTTCTTCGACCGCATTTTTAACGTCCGTTTCGTCAGCGCCCAGAATATCCGCCATTTCGGCATAAGAATAACGGGCGTTTTCGCCCAAAAGTTTAAGCACGTTTTTCGCAAGTTCGCGCATTTAGCCACCCCCGCGCATTTATTGCCTAACGGAAATATCATAAAAATGATACTAATTCCATTTTAGCGATATACATATATTTTATACTTTTACACGACATTTGTCAATTACATAGCCTTATTTTTCCACGGCAATAATGATTTTTGCAAACTATCCCCCGCCGCCACCGCGCCATAGGTTGCGTATTTGTTCCGTTTATGGTACAATATGCGAAAGGAGCGTTCGGTTATGGTAAGAATTTGGGCAAAAATAATGAAAAACGGTAAGATAATAAAACAATTCGTGTACGAACGCGAAGGGCTTACCGATTACTCGCTTTTTTTCGATTACGTAAGGGATATTTGCGAAAAACTCGACTGCCCCACACCGGTACTTATCAAAACGCATCTTTTTAATTACGCGAAGTACAATAACGTAAAATTTAAAGCCGACGACTTTGTGGAAAAAATAAATTTCGATAAACTGATACTTGAAAACGCGCTGTTATAATTTCAGCGCGTTGATTTTTTTCTTTAATATACGGCTACACTTCCGACTTTTTGCTTGCCGCAAACCCCGCCCATATAAACGCCGCGGCGTAAACAGCAGACAGCGCGGCGCAAAGCGCGATCTTTTTATCCGCTACGCCGATATTTGAAAGTATTGTCGTAAAAGACGGTAGCCAAATATCGGCGATAGTAAAGTCGTTTAATTTCAGCGCGGAATCCAAAAGCGACAGCACGAGCGAAACGAGCATAGGCGCTATTATACAGGCGGCGATAGAACCGCCGAGTTTTTTTATAAACGCGCTTATCGCAAAATACATAGTAGCGCCCGCGACCACGGCAATATATTGTATCGCCAAAAGCAGGATTATTCTGCCGCCGCTCTCACTTATTCCGAACAGCGCCGCGCCTAAAATCGCGGATACCGCAACCGCCGCAAAGAACATAATACTCGTAGTAACGACGATATAAATAAGTTTAGCAAAATAAAAACTTTCGCGCGAATATCCGCGCGCATAAACGTTTTTGATTACCTGACTTTCATAATCCCCGCACACGATAATCGCCGTAAATATCGCCGACAGCGTCGAAAACATACTCGCGGAAACCACTCCGAGCACAGTTCCCGCGCCGGTAATCGCGATGCTTTCGCCGTCCATAGCGTCCGCTACGGCGTCTATCTCGCTTGCAAGACTTTCAAGCAGTTTGGACATAACCGCGGAAAGAACGACGAGCGCCACCATAATAGCGAGAATAACGTAAAATGATTTTTGCCTTTTTAATTTACGGAATTCAAATTTTAACAAATCTTTCATATCACTTTCCCAGCCTTCCGATAAAAAAGTCCTCGAACGAAACGCTTTCGTTTTTAAGTTCGTAAACCCTGACGCCCGCATTTACCAACTTTTCGTTTACCTCCGAAACGTCTTTTACGTCCGAAGAAACGTCGACGGTGTTGCCGTCAGTATTAAATATCAAATCGGAAAATTCCGCCCGTAAAACCGCCGCCGCCTTTGCGCCGTCGTCCACCGTGATTTTTAGCGCGGCGCGGCTTTTTTCCGCCAACTCGCTTGCGGAAATTTCTTCCAACACGCCGTCTTCCGCTATTCCGTAGTTAGTTGCGATTTTGCCGAGTTCGTCAAGAATATGACTTGAAATCATAAACGTTACGCCTTTACTGTTGAGATTGCGTATAAGGTCTCTCATTTCCTTTATTCCCGCGGGGTCGAGCCCGTTTATCGGTTCGTCTAAAACGAGCAGTTCGGGTTTGCCGAGAAGGGCTATCGCTATGCCTAACCGCTGTTTCATACCGAGCGAAAAAGAACCGACTTTTTTCGCGCCCGTGTCGCCTATGCCGACTAAATCCAAAATATGCTTTATATCGTCTTCGGAAGTTTCGGCAAGATAAGAAAATCTTTTCATATTTTCAAACGCCGTTTCGTTTTTATAAAACGCCGGCGTTTCGATAAGCGAACCTATCTTTTTTCTTTCGGCGTTTAAATTTTCGCTCCCGAACAGTTTTATACTGCCGAAATCGGGTGTGGCAAGCCCTAAAATCAGGCGCATAAGCGTTGTTTTACCCGCGCCGTTTTTACCGATAAGCCCGTAAATGTCGCCCTTTTTAACGTGCACCGACATTTTGTTTACGGCGAATTTTTCGCCGTATTTTTTGGTAAGCGCGTCGGTTTCGATAACGTACTCCATAATTTCCCCTTTTAAGAGTAATACCGTTCGGATATTCCCCGAACGGTATCATTATAAACTATACAGAATATTTTTGCAACACTTTACATTAAAAGCATGCCTTCTTCGGAATTTATGACTTTGAACATTTCCACTTGTCTACCCGATATAGCGTCAATATACACGTAATAAACGTCGCCGTCCATTTCTCCCGAAAATTCGTAACACAGCCTTTCCGAACTCTCGCCCGTGGGAACTATCGCGAGCCGCGCGGTGTTAACTTCGATATCGTCAGAAACCTTGGCTCTCGCTTCCGCTTTTGAAAGCGCGGGAACGCCTACCGTTCTTTCCGTATGATTAGTGTAATAACCCGTCGCTTCAAACCCTATTACCATACCCGTTTCGGCGCAGACGCGCACTTTGACGAGATCGGGATAAATTATCGCGCCTTTAAGTTCCGGCGCAAAGTTTATCGTGTAAACGTTATTAGAAAGATTTATCCATACGACTTTCATATTTTCAATACCCGTTTTGCCGATAAACGCCAGCGCTTTTTCGGTCGCCGCGGTTTCGCCGTAGTTTACCGCGCCGCAACTGCCCGAATACGAGAACATTATCATTTTACCGCCCGTTTCCGTTATTTGCGCGTAGATTATATCTCCGTTGATTTCGCCCTGCACCCCGTAAGCGGGAATCCTGCCCGTGCTTTTACCCGTAAATTCTACGTTTTTCGGACTGTACTCTGAAAACGTTGAATTAAAAATATCTTTCGCTTCCGCCTCGGTTATACGCCTGCCGTCAAGTCCTTTGATTTCAAGGCTGTCTCTGCCGTCCGAAAAAGGCCCGTCGTAAATGAGTTCGGGATATTCTACCGAAAGTTCCTGTAATTCGTCGAGATTTTTAAGCACCGAATTGCCTTCGAACTTTCTGCCGATATCCGCAAATTCAAAATCTTCGCCCATATCTTTCATAGCCGCTTGAAGAGCGTTTTTAAGAGCAAGGTTCGCTTTGTACAGGTTTTTAAGGTTTTCGTAATCGGCAGTCGACGGTTTTTCGCCGCGTATAAGTTTTTTATTGAGATATTTTGCGTAGTCGCCGACCTGATTTACGATTTTCGTCGTATAAAACTTGTTTTCGTCTTGTATCGGCAATTGTTGCAAATTGTTTTCCGCGAGTTCGCTGTTCACCGCAAGGTCGACTAAATACGTCTGCATAGCGCCGCTATCTCGCGTCGCAAGCGTCTTTGAAAGGTTCAAATCCATATTGTCCACTTGCACCACCGTGTCGTAAAACGACTTCCTGTAAGCCGTTTCAATCACGTCGGTATTTTTCTGCGGCATAAAAGTAGAAGATATTAACACCGCCGACAGTATTACCGTCGTTATACCGAGCGAAATCACCGCGGCGATAAGTCCGCCGTTTTTACCGCTTTTATGCCCGTTCTGTTGTTGCCGTTCTTTATTTAATCTCTTCCGCTCTTTACGCACATATTCGCGCTGTTCTTTTATTTCCGCGCGCCGTCTTGCCTTTTCCCTTCGCGCCGCCGCCCTTTCTTTATAGCGTTCTGCGCGAAGATGCTCTTTTTCAAGTTGTTTTTGCGTTTTCATATCTTCTTTTGCCGCGGCAAAATCGCGCCTTGCGCTTGCCGAAACAAAATCTTTTTCCTGTTCCGAAACAAAATTTTTATCTTCCATCATTATCCCCCCCTTATCATTTGGCAAAAACGTGATTGCCGATAGTTACGGTTGTGGTTCTCGAAAATATCCATTGACTTGTCGCCGTTCTCGGATTATAGTAATAGATCGCGCCGTAAGTCGGGTCCCAACCGTTCATTGCGTCCTGCGCCGCCTTTTTAGCGTTTGCGTCCGGCGACAGATTTATCTGTCCGTCGGCGACCGCCGTAAACGCGTAACTCTGATATATTACGCCCGCCATCGTGTTGGGAAAAGAAGAACTCTTTATCCTGTTCATAACGACCGCGCCGACCGCTACTTGTCCCACGTAACTTTCACCGCGCGCTTCGCCGTAAATAAGACGGGCTAACAGATTGACGTCGCTGTCGCTGTAAGACGAAGTCGCCCCCGACGACGAAGACTTGATGCCGAGCGCGGCAAGCGTTTTAGCCCCAACTATGCCGTCAACTGTAAGTTTGTTCTTTTTCTGAAAGGATTTGACGGCCGCGGTCGTTTTCGCTCCGAAAATGCCGTCTACCGCGCCCGTATAGTAGCCCCAGTTTTTAAGTTTTTGCTGTATCGTCTTGACCGTTTCCCCCTTACTGCCTTGTTTTATCACCGCGGCGTACGCGCTTTGGGGAGTATATCCCGCCGCAATATTTACCGAAAACACCATTGCCACGGCAATAAGTAACAGCGCTATTATTTTAATTGATTTTTTCATAAAACGTCTCCTTATTTTATCGTAAAGTTCTTTATAATTTCCAGAAGTTTGCTCCTATATACGTATTTTGTCCCCGCGCCCGTAAAACAAAGCGGCGGGTAGACTACGCACCACCAGTTGTCGCCTTTGCCGCTGCCGAGTTCTATAATAAGAGCGTCGTAAAACCCCTGTTCAAGCGTAAAATTACCGTAATTTCTCGTCGGGAAATTTTCCGTATTGATTTTAGCGCGGGACTTATAGTCAAACCCCTGTTCAGAAAGAACTTTATCCGCCACCGCTTCTATACCCGACAGGTTTAACGTAATCGCGTTTTCCGCTTTTTGTTTTGTGTCGCACTCGCAGATAATAGGCGCAAGATAATCGACGACCGCGTCTTTTACCTTGTATTTTACCGCCTGCGCCTGCTCTTCGTTGGAATCGGCGCGGATATGTATCCTTAAATATTCGGTATGAGTAACGTCTTGACGCTTTGCGTTTACCGCAAACGCCGACAAAAGTATTATGAGACACAACGTAAAACTTATGCAGATTTTTTTCATTTATTTTACCGCCTTATAATGAGAATATACGGATTATGTCCTTATTGTGTAATTTTTATACGGTAATCGCGGCGGTTTTTAAAAACCGCCGCGTAAAAAAAAGAAACCCGAAGGTTTCTTTAATAAAGTCAATTTATTATTTTTACAGTGTTTCGGCTTTAATGAGCCTGTCGCCGTATTCCGAAAACAACTCTTTATACACTTTATCCCTTTCCCTTTTGGTCTTATAAATGCCGTAAACCGCCGAACCGCTACCCGTCATCACCGCCGCGCCGTATTTTTTTAATCTTTCGAGCGTATTCTTTATTTCCGGCAAAAGGCTCGCCGAACTCTCAAACAGGTCGTTTTTAAGCACGGTAAAGAAATTATCCGCGTCGTCTTCTTTCAAAAGGCTTACCGCCGCCGAAGTGTTTTTCGGATACAGTTTGCCGATTTTATCGTAATTTTTATAACTTTCCAAGGTCGAAACGCCGCTTGTTGCAGTTACTATAAGAACGTAAAATCTGCGTTTTACTCCGCTTATGCTCTCAACCTTTTCGCCCCTGCCGCGCATCACGGCATAGCCGCCTTTAAGCATATACGCGACGTCGCTGCCGAGCCCGCTCGCAATCTGCGAAAGATCTCGGCTTATCCCGTAAAGTTTCGCCATACCGAGAAGTACGCCCGCTATATCCGCCGAAGAACTGCCGAGCCCCGCGCCTACGGGGATATTCCTTTCTATAACGATTTCCGCGCCGCCGACGCCGAATTCCTTTCTGAAACTTTCCGCCGCGAAATACGCGTTGCTGTTCTTCTCTTTTACGCCGACGTTCATACCGCAGAACGATACGCTTATCACGTTTTCTTTGCGCGCTCTTATTCGCACGGTGTCGTAAACATCGACGGACGCGACGAGCGATTCGAGAAGATGATAGCCGTCGCGAGTGCCTTCTATATCGAGAGTAAGATTGATTTTAGCGGGTATCCTGATTTTTACTTTTTTCATTTGTTAAAAATTATTGCCTTTTATTTTTGTCTGTAAACTACTATCCTTTCTTTTCCCGTAAGCGGAAATTGCAAGTCGGAATTTGTTGAAACAAGCGTTTCGGGGCAGACGTTAAGCCTTTTTGCGAGATCCCAAAGTCCTTCGCCTTTAAGCGGTATATAAACGCTGACCGCCGCGTTTGTTTCGGGTTTTAATTCGCCCGTTTCGACCGCCGTAACGACGCTTGTCGTAAACTCGTTTTCGCAGTACACGGTAAACACCGTTTCAATTTCGCACTCTATTTCCGTGAGCGTAATAAGTTTTACGATAGCGTTTTTCGGCGCGGCTATAACCTTTGCCGTTCCTTCCGCCTTAGCCGCAACAACCGTTTCAAACGGCGTTTCCGCCTTTCTCGTAAACACTTTTCCGTCGTCCGACATTAAAAGAACGTTTACGCCCATCACGCCCGCAACCGTTATACCGTCGGAATTTGCGGAAACCGCTGTAACTTCGATTTTTTCGTTTGCTACCGTGATTATACGCGCAGTGCCTACGTCTTCTATCGCCGCCGACCCCTTCAATTTACAAAACACACTCTGCGGCGCGTCGAAGGAAGTAAATTTTATCCGCTCTTTTACGAGTGTCAATTCGTTTTCCGAATTAAACGCGTCTGCGGCTACCGTTTCTTCCGCCACGGCGAACGCTTCGCCGCGGATATCGACAGAAACAAACGCGGTAAGCACCGAAACGTTTTTGTCTTCGTCGACGCTGACGTCGGTTTTAAGCGATTTGACCCGCGCGCGGCAAGTGGCGGAAAGTTGCGGCATCGCGTCTTCGCACTCCGCTTCCGCCCTGAAAGGAATAATCCTGTTTTCTCTTATTATATCGTTTTTATCGCCCGATTGCAATAAAATTTCGGTCAAATAAATTTCTCCGTCGCAGATAACCGTGCCGACGCCGCATTGAACTTGCGTAAGACAGACTTCCGCCCTGTGCGACAACACTTCCGCAACCGGAAAACTCAGTTCGAATTCTTCTTCCGTATTGTAAACGGACGAAACCGCTCCGTAAGATTTTACGGTATTCACGCCTTTAAGGTCGCAATATATTCCTTCGCCGCCCGAAAGCGCGGAATATTCGGTTTTGCGGAAAATTTCCCCCTTCACGGTAAGGTATACCGACGCAGACATTTTAAGTCCCGAAAGGTCGGTTTCCGATTTATCCGTTTCCCAAGAAAGTTTAACGGTATCTCCTTCCGCTATCGCGTCGGACAAAAGGCTGTCTTTGATTTCCGCGCCGCACTCGCATTTTCTTATTACGCCGTCCGACTGATAACATATGAAAAACGTGGCTTTACCCGTAAACTCCGCGCGCCCGTCCGTTACGCTCACCAAATTTACCGACGCATACGCGTTATCGTTCAGCACTCTTTCGACCGTATCGGCATTAACGTCCGTTTTGCATTCAACTTTAACCTGACAGACGACTTCTCCCACCTTTTCCTTTGCGATTATTTTCTCGAAAACAGGTTCTATCGGCATAATGTTCTCCTTAACACAAAATTCTGTTCAATAAAGTATATAGCGGGTAATTCGATAATATGCCAAAAATATTTCCGCTCCGCGCGCAAAAATTTCGCGCGCGGAGCGGAAACGAGTTTTTAGGTGTTATTGTTAAGTCGTCGTTTTATATAAAATCAATTAGGCAGAGCCGTTTCTTTTAATCGGACTTTTCCGCAAAGATATTCGGAATAGGAATACGACGTTTTTCCGCGATAATCTTTATCGAAAGGTTTTACCGTAAAAAGCGCGGGATATACTCCCGATAAAACGCCCGTAAATTTTGCGTATTTGTTTCTGCCGAGATTTACGGTAACTTCCACTTCTTTCGAATTCATTTTACCTATAATTTCTTTGACTTGCGAAATAGTCGACATTGTTTTTATCATACGTCTATTATTGCCGCAGAAAAAATTTTTATACTTTTTTTAAAAATTTTCGCGGCTTAACGCACGCGTTAAGCCGCGAAAAATATTTTGTTCTCAAAAAAGTCCGTAAGTTTTATTCGTCGCTTTCATCTTCGTCTTCGTCGTCCTCATCATCTTCGTCGTCTTCGGTAAAATCCGATTCGTCGATGTCGGGAAGATCGAAGTCGTCCTCTTCGGGGCTATCGATTATCTCGTCATCTTCGTCTTCGTCGTCGAATAATTTTTCGCCTTCTTCTTCGGCAAGTTTGTTAAGCGAAAGCATCTCTTCGCTCTCTTCTTCGTCTTCCGGCGCGTCGTCGTCGATATACTCTTTCCACGAATCGTCGTCTTCGGGCTCGGGCTCAACGTCTATCTCGCTTTCCTTTAAACACTCTTCGCAAAGCGTTTCCCCGTTTTTAACATAATTTCTATGGCAACGCGGACAAAGTTCCAAGCCTTCCGTTTCGTCGTCTTCATCGTCGACCGCAAACACGAGCGGCGGCGCTTTTTTCAGTTCCGCCTTGCACACGTCGCAGTATTCTTCGCCTTCTAACATATAATTAAGATCGCATCTCGGACATTTTACGTATTTTGGCATATTTTCTCTCCCTTTTATAGGAATAACCGAAACCCGCTTTAACGGCTGTCATTATATAATATTCGTTTCGGTTGATAGTATTATATCTATATGCGCTTTATTTGTAAACTGTTTTTAACCAAGTTTTTAAATTTTTTTTGTTAAAATCGCGAATATTTTTCCGTTTAACTCTCAACAAGTCCGATTTACGGTCGGTTCTTTTTTATTAACCCTTTTCCAAAAGCATTTTGTCGGCAATAAGCGCGATAAATTCACCGTTCGTCGGTTTATCCGCGCCGACGTACGCTCTTACGCCTAATATATTGTTTATATTGTCTATTCTGCCTCTGTTCCACGCAACTTCTATAGCATGGCGGATAGCCCTTTCTACTTTACTCGGCGTAGTCTGATATCTTTCGCCTATCATAGGATATAATTGCTTTGTTATATTATTGATTATAGAAGGATTTTCCACCGCCATCAAAACGCCTTCCCTTAAAAACGAATAGCCCTTTATATGCGGCGGAATTCCCACGTTAATGAATATTTTGCTTATCTTTTCTTCCAAAGAAACTCTGTGCAGCCCTTCGCCGTTATTGCGCCTTATCGCGTCCCCGCCCGAATACACTTCTTTCATCCTTTCGATAAGTACGTCGTAATTTACGGGTTTTGCCATAAAATAATCCGCTCCCGCCGCCACCGCGCGCGAAACGATTTCTTCTCTGCAAAGCGCCGAAAGCACGATAACTTTCGTATCTACGCCCATATTTTTGACTTTGTCTATTACAGAAAGCCCGTCGTAACCTGAAATAACGAGTTCGGTAATCAGAAAGTCCGGACGCTTTTCCGCAACCGTGGCGATTGCCGATATTCCGTCCGTCGAAGCGCCTATCACGGAATACTCTTCGCTTTTTTCAAAAAGCGATGCGATTTCTTCACAAGATTCTTTGCTGTCCTGTAAAATAAAGATTGTTTTTTTACTCATTTATGTAATCCTCCTTAAAAGATATTTCTATTGTACTACAATTTTGGACAAAAAGAAAGTAATTTTAAGTAATTTTTCGCTTATTTTTCATAACTTTTTCAAAATCCCTATTTTTCGACAAGTTTCGATATCATTAGTAATTTATTGACAATTTGCAATATTTTTGCGTTTTTATTAAAACGAATATATTTCATAAGTCAGTAAACAAAAACACCTTGGCACAAATTTTGCCAAGGTGTTTTTCTTATTATTAAAAGTTTTTTAGATTTATTTCAACTGCATATAAACCGCGAATTATTCCGCCGTAGAATTTAATTTATTACCCGTTTGCTGATAAAAATAGTTAAGGTTTAATTTATCGCCTAAAAAGTCCGCTATACTGCCGAAATCGCTACCGTAACTTTCGACGATTTCTTTTGCCGCGTTATAATCCGACGTCAGCGCGTCTTTTTCGGTCTGGCTTAAATTGTTATAATCCGTAACCTTTTCGAGTTTTATAAACGCGTCGGCAAGCACAAGAGCCTTTTCCGCGTTTTCGAGTTTTTTAACGTCGCTTTCGGAAACGTTAGCCTTCGCGTCGTCGTCCAGCGCATTATAAGCCGCGCGCGCCGTTTTCACGCTTTCGGCATAATATTTGCCGTCGTCGCCTTTCTTTAAATCAAGCGGCGTTTCGATAGCGCTGATCTTCGCCGCGACAACCGCCGCCCTGTCCGCCGCAGGTCTTTCGCCGATAAATGAATTTTCAAGATAATAGTAATCCGTTTCACCGTCGTCGGTTGTGACTTCTTTCGGAGTTGAAAGTTTATTAAGGTCGGAATAATAAATATACGAATTGCCTTCTTGCGAACTGTCCGCAAAAAGCATATTCTTCGTTTCGCCTATTGTAAACGTTTCGGGCTTGTACCAACTTGCGGATGCGGAACGTTCGGAGATCCTTACCGTTTTACCGTAATCGTCGCCATCCGTATAATTTATAGCCGCAATATATCCGTCGGTATTAAAACAATATATATAAGTATCGTCAACGTCGATAAGCGAACTTATCTTTTCATCCTTTAATATCGGGGCTTTGGTATTGTACTCAGTTACCGTATCAGTTTTAACGAGCGTGTTTTTTATCACCTGACCCGCGTCGGTATCGAGATAATACACTTCTTCGTAAGACTTTATTATCATACCGTCCTTAACGTTATCCTGATAATTTATTTCCGTCTTGTTATCCGTATCCGATAATTTTACGCCGTACGTTTTAGCGCTGCCGCCGAACGGGGTCGCCGTATAAAACAGATAATCGTCTACGTTTGATTTAAGCGCGTAAGTTTCGCCCGTGGGTTTACCGTCTCTGATACACTCGGCGTCTTTGCCCGCCGTGTATAAATACATATAATTGTAGTTTGCGGTCTGTCTTGCGTAACCGTCCTGTTCCGCCTGCGCGCTATAATATTCCTGCGTGTAAGCAGTCAGCGTATAAACGACTTGCGCCGCATTGCCGTTGTCAAGAAATTTATATTCTCCGAGCGAAAGATATTCTCCGCTATCGGTCTTTTCGTTGGTCTTATCGTCGGTTTTCGCTATGGTAGTCGCTTTCTTCGTACTGCAATTATAAGAAATCAACGAAGCGCTTGCCGTATCGTAATACACTATATAAACCGTACCGTCTTCCGCCTGCGCTATTCTGTAATTAACGGAAAGCGAAGAAACGGTAAACAGTTTTTCACTCTTTTTGCCGTCGAGACGAGTCCTTTTAAATGTCAGTTCGGACGACGCGACTTGCCCCGAAGAATTTTTCTCCGTATTCGGAGTTCCGTAGTAAGCGTAAGTTTCTTCACCGCTGTCGAAAAGATATACGCCCGCTTCGTAATCGGACGCCGTCATAAGTTCCGGAATAACCACCTGCGAACTATTAAGGTTGCTTTTATCCGCCGCAACGAGCGAGCCTTTAACGGGCGTTCCGAACGTGTTGTCGGAAGAACTCGACCCGATGCCGTTTATAAAATAAACGTACTTGGTGGTTTCGGCAACGAAACCGCCGTTTGTCGAAACTATCGCCGTACCGTAATCGGTAAAATCCGTGCCTTTCCAGGAATCGCTGTTTCCGCAAGCCGCTGCGCCGACAAGCGCCGCGGACAGAGAAACGGTCAATAAGCATTTTGTCAGTTTATTCATATATTCTCCGATATCGGTCAACATTTTTGTAGTTACCGAATATAAATAAATGTACGAGAACGTATAATCTAAAAAAATCTCGTAGAACAATTATACTCTAATCGTCGCGTTTTTGCAATGATTTTTAAGTTTTTTTGCGCGTTTTTTGTTTTTTGGGTAAGGTAAAATGGATAAATTCGGCATTTTTAACGTTTTAAGTTCGCTTTTAGGTCAATCGACACGGCAAAACGACGGATTAAAAGCAGACGGCGGCAATTTTTCCCCGTCCGCCGCGGCGGAAAAATCCGAGACCCAAATGGCGGAAAAAAGGGCAACTTTTCCGCCGCTGCAATCTTCGATGCTCGAAACTATGCGAAATCACGACGAATTCGTAAAACGGGTCAAAAATCAAAACAAAAAAAATTAAACGGAAAATTTTATCAAAACCGTATATCCCGCCGAAAACTTCACATAATAAGTTTCGGAGGAAGATATGAAGTTTACTACGATTATTGCTTTCAGTCTGGTTATCATCGGCGCGATAATCTGGGGACTTGTCGGCATATTCAACATCAATCTCGTGGCGATGATTTTCGGCGCGGGCGATGCCGCCGTCGTTTCCAGAATAATTTATTCGCTCGTCGGTATATCGGCGTTATGGCTTTTACTCGTATGGGCGATTTATCACCCGTTTAAGGTAATAGACTGAAAATAGAAAGTTTTACTTTCGTCCTTAAAAAAGCCGTCGGCGTAAATTTACGCCGACGGCTTTTTTAATTCGTTACGCTATCGCTATATCGCCGCAAAGCCGCGTTCCAAATCCGCGATAATATCGTCTATGTGTTCCGTGCCTATCGAAAGTCGTATAGTACTCTGATAAATGCCGTTTGCATTAAGTTCTTCTTCCGACAGTTGCGAGTGCGTCGTCGTTGCGGGGTGAATTACAAGCGACTTTACGTCAGCAACGTTCGCAAGGAGCGAGAAAATTTGCAATGCGTCTATAAACGCGTGCGCTTCTTTCTGCCCGCCCTTTATGTCGAAAGTAAAAATCGAACCGCCGCCGTTCGGGAAATATTTTTCGTAAAGCGCGTGATCGGGATGTTCTTCAAGCGAAGGATGATTGACTTTCGCGACCTTCGGGTGATTTGCGAGATATTCCACTACTTTTTTAGTGTTTTCCGCGTGGCGCTCTAAGCGGAGCGAAAGGGTTTCGACGCCCTGCAACAAAAGGAACGCGTTAAACGGAGAAATCGCCGCGCCCGTGTCGCGAAGAATTACCGCCCTTATATACGTTACGAACGCCGCGGGACCTACCGCGTCAGCAAAAGATACGCCGTGATAACTCGGATTTGCCTTTGCTATCGGCGCGTATTTATCCGCATACTTTTTCCAATCGAATTTACCGGAATCTACTATAATTCCTCCGAGCGTGGTGCCGTGCCCGCCCAAAAACTTGGTAGCCGAGTGAACGACTATATCCGCGCCGTGTTCGATAGGACGAATCAAATACGGAGTGCCAAAAGTATTGTCCGTTACGAGCGGTATGCCGTGTTTATGCGCGATTGCCGCAAGCGCGTCTAAATCCGGAATATCGCTGTTCGGATTGCCGAGCGTTTCGGTAAATATTGCCTTGGTATTCGGTTTTATCGCCGCTTCCACTTCTTTTAAGTTATGTATGTCGACGAAAGTCGTGTCTATGCCGTAATTAGGCAAAGTATGCGAAAGCAAATTATAACTGCCGCCGTAAATGGTCTTTTGCGCAACGATATGGTCGCCTTTCTGCGCGAGCGCTTCTATCGTGTACGTTATCGCCGCCGCGCCGGAGGCAAGCGCCAACGCGGCTACGCCGCCTTCTAATGCCGCCACTCTCTTTTCCAGAACGTCCTGCGTGGAGTTGGTAAGTCTGCCGTAAATGTTGCCCGCGTCCGCCAAGCCGAAACGCGCCGCCGCGTGCGCGGAATTATGAAAGACGTAAGAAGTCGTCTGATAAATGGGAACCGCTCTCGAATCGGTTGCGGGATCCGCCTGTTCTTGTCCTACGTGAAGTTGTAACGTTTCAAATTTATAATTACTCATTGTTCGGTGCTCCTTGTCTGTCTTTATTTACCTACCAACATAGTCGGTTAATATGGTTATATGTTATCATCTTTCATTTTTAATGTCAACGCTTTTTAAGGTGATTTTTGATTTTTTTAAAAATTATTTTCGACCCGAGTTCAAAAACGCGGGTCGAAAATAAACATTATATAATATAAAATAAAAATTTTCGTTAAACAGTTCAAACTATAACAACGCTTTCACACCTTTTTGGCGCAATTTACGCACGGCAAAATAAAGCGGTAACCCGAGCGCGTAGATCCAAACCGACTGCGTAAGCATAAATTCGCCGAACATCGTCCAGTACGCCGCCATAGGGGTTTCCGCATCGCCGAGAATTATGACGAACGGAATAACCACGGCGTTAAAAAGCACGGGCGGAATACCGCCTAAAATCGCGGAAAGCAGATTGCGTTTAAGCAGAAAACCGATAACAAAAGTAAGAATAGCCGCAACAAGAGTGGTAAGGCTGCCGAAACCTATATCGTACAGTCCGTAACCGGACAGCAGATTTGCCAAGGCGCAACCGACGAAAAGCCCCGGCACGGCTTCTATAAAAAATATCGGTAAAATACAAAGCGCTTCGGCGGGACGGATTTGCAAAGGTCCGTAAGCAACGGGCGCGAAAACGTACGTCAAAGCCGCATACAGGGCGGCAATAATCCCCGCGCGAGTCAAAGCGCGGGTTGTTAAAAGTTCGCTGAAAACACTCTTTTTTTGCTTTTCTTGCATTTTTCCTTCCATAAAAAACTCCCCGTTTCGGCAAACGCGCGAAACGGGGAGTAAAATTCTCTCACGCTCGGTTGTTTTATAGAAGTGTTTGCCGAAAACCTTCTTGTTAAATTGCAGTTTCATTGTACAACTTTAAAATTTTTCCGTCAAGCGATTTCCCCGAAAATCGTAAAATCTTGCGATAATAAAAAATCTTTTGCGAAATTTGACTGAAATTGTTGACAATGCGCAAATAAAGTTATATATTATTCGTGTAAAAATAAATAGAGGCGCGGCTTTTATGACAAACGCGGACGGGGTTAACGGTTCCGCGCGGGAAAGGAAAAGTCGCCGAAGACGGAAATTTACCCCGAAGTTTTCGCTCTGGGCGTAAGCGAAATACGTTTACGACTGTCGCTGGGTTTATCCCCGCGTTGCGCTATTAAATACCTATGATAAAAATCACGGCTATTTGATAGACCGTGTTTTTTTAATTTTAACCGAAAAAATTTAAGGAGAAGGTTATGTTAAAAGAAAACAGGTTTTTTAACAAGAAGACGATAACGGTGCTTTGCGCCGCAATCGTTATTCTTACTCTGCTTGTGGTACTTACCGCCACGGGCGCGGCAAAGAACGAAGGCAACGGCACGATATGGGCGCTTTTGCCGCCCGTTATAGCGATCGCTCTCGCGCTGATAACAAAAGAAGTGTATTCGTCTTTGTTTATCGGTATCTTATCGGGCGCGATTCTCGCGGCGAATTTTGCACCGCTCGGTATAGCCGACTTGGTTATCGGTTCTGTTTCAGCGGAAGGTGGCGACGTCGTTTATAAAGGACTTATCGGTGCGGTCGCCGGTACTGCGGGAATTTTCATATTCCTTATAGAACTCGGGTTTTTGGTCGTTCTCGTCAATAAAGCGGGCGGCAGCGCGGCGTTCGGAAACTGGGCGGAAAAACACATCAAGACAAAGGTCGGCGCGGCGATATGCACGTTTGTTCTCGGCGTATTGATATTTATCGACGACTACTTCAACTGCTTGACCGTCGGCTCCGTTATGCGCCCCGTTACGGACAAGTATAAGATAAGCCGCAGCAAACTTGCGTACTTAATAGACGCAACCGCAGCGCCTATCTGTATGATAGCGCCCATATCTTCTTGGGCGGCGGCTGTGTCGCAATACGCGGCGGACGGGCAAGGCATAAACTTATTTATCGCGGCAATACCATTTAACTTTTACTCGATTTTAACGCTCGTTTTCGTTCTCGGTATCATTTTAATGAAATTCGATTTCGGACCGATGAAAAAACACGAACAAAACGCCGAAAACGGCGACCTGTTCTCGGGTGAACGCATTAAACAACATATGTCCGAACCGAACGCCAAAGGCAGAGTTTTCGACCTTATTATTCCGATTGCTGTTTTAATCGTAGTAAGCGTATTCGCACTCATCTATAACGGCGGAATACTCGACGGCAAATCGTTTATAGACGCTTTCGGCGACACCGACGCAACCGTTGCGCTGCCTTGGGCTGGACTTATAACCGTTGTGTTTACCATTATTTATCTTGCGGCAAGACAAGTCGTACCTTTTAGCGAAGCCTTAAAACGTTTACCGCAAGGATTTTTCGCAATGGTTCCCGCAATGCTTATATTGACGTTTGCCACCACTCTTAAAAACATCACGGGCGAACTCGGCGCGGCGGAATATATCGGCAACCTTATGGCGGGCGTGCCGGAAACGCTTGCGAAACTGTTACCCGCTATAATCTTCCTTGTCGCTTGCCTTTTGGCGTTCGCAACGGGTACGTCTTGGGGAACTTTCGGTATACTTATTCCGATAATTACGGCTATGTTCCCGGCGGAAAACCCCTTGTTCACTATCGGCATTTCCGCTTGTCTTGCAGGCGCGGTTTGCGGCGACCATTGCTCACCTATTTCCGACACGACGATTATGTCGTCCGCAGGCGCGGAGTGCGAACATATCAATCACGTTTCCACGCAACTCCCATACGCAATATACGTGGCAATCGTTTCTTTCGTATGCTTTGTTATAGCGGGGTTCGTTACCGTTTGGTACGTTATGTTGCCGCTCTCAATCGCGATAATGATAGGTTGCTTATTTGTTACTAAATTTATATTAAATAAAAAACAAAATACTACTGTAAACGCAACCAAAGAAGAATAAAACTTTAAAATTTAAAAACCCGCGGGGCAAAGCAATAATGCTTTGCCCCGTACGCAATTTAAAAAATTTCAGGTCATTGCGAGAACGCTTTGCGTTCGCGGCAATCTCCGAGATTGCTTCGTTTGCCCGTCGTTGCTTGTCCCCCTCGCAAAGACACAGGTTTAAGCAAGCCCGCTTTTAACTTTTGCGAACTTGTTTCTTTCTTCGGATAAAGTCGTTTCGGGCGCGGATTGCACTTCGGCGTAACCCTTATCGGTCATCATAAAGTACACGTCCGCTTGGTCTTCTACCGTTTCGTTCCAGTGATTTTTGATAGTCGTTCTGAAACCTTTGCTCACGCCTTCGGTCATTACCGTAGAATAAACCTTGGCGAGATTTTTTTCAAGATTTAACATATCTTGCAAACTGTCTTTTTCATTTAAAGTAATATCTTTCATATAATCCATATTTTCCCCCTTATAACAATTCAAACAGCGCGTTAAAGCGTCTTTCGTGGTTGTCGGCAAGTTTATTAAACTTGTCCGCGAGAGTTTTGTCGGTCAGCGTTCTTGCGTATAATCTTGCTTTTTTACACGCGCTTTCTTCGTAGATTAAAACGTCGGAAAGTAGCGTCGCTTCTTTTGTGGTAAGCATATTTTTGCCCATAAAAAATCTCCTTTTTATTTTGATACCCGAGTTTTACCCCTTACAAAAGGTTTTTATACGTTAAGGCTCTACGAATTTTTTTCAAAATAATATTTGATTTTACTATTACTGTTTTCTCTCAACATCCGCCCACATCTTAGCAAATTCCGAAATCCTGCTTTTCCCTGTCGTCGAGCATTGTCTAAATGATTGCAATAAATCTTTCTCGTTTTGCTTTAAAAATAACACTTCTTTTTCCCCGTCAGTTTCCTTTTCATAATCCGACGACTTCCCAAGCAAATAATCTATCGAAACGCTGAAAAAATTTGAAAAAACAATCAACAACTCATATGGCGCCTGCCTTGTTTCATTTTCATAATTAGCAACAGTTGTCGCAGGTAAATTAACCGCCATTGCAAACTCACTTCTTTTTAACCCGTTTTCCACTCTTAATTCTTTTAATCTAAACATATTTTTTTCACCTTTTATTTTTAGTTTAATTCAAAATGAAAAATTTTTTTATTATTTACTCAAAACGAGTTGACTACTGTTGGTTTTTGTGCTAAAATAATTCAAAATGAATTATTTTTTAACAAATTATTCGTTTTGAATAAAAAAGGTCGAGCATTTTCGGTCAAAGGAGGTTAAAATGGCTGTCGCTGGATTAATTTTAAGCATCATAGGCGTGGTAAGCGCATTGATAGGTTCATTCGTTTTTCCGATACTGTCGATTTTAGGCTTACCCATCGCAATTACGGGACTCGTGCTTTCGGTTGTTGCAGGTAAAAAGCAGAAGAGCGGACTTGCTACCGCAGGATTGGTAATAGGAATAATCGCTACCATATTCACCGCAATCGACTTTTTCACGTGCGGAATTTGCGTACTGTGCGTATCGAGTGCTGTGGATAACATAAGTAGATTACTCTAATATGTAAACCCTAAAATAGCAAGCACGTAGTATTAAACTTGCTTGCTATTTGAAAATCGTATTAAGGAGTTTTTATGAATCCTTATTTAAATATATTTGGCAAACAAATCCCGTACTACGGTTTACTGTTTGCTTTCGGACTGTTAATCGGCGGCTTAACCGCTTTAATTCGTGCCAAAAAACGGAATATTGAAAAATTTGATATATTATGTGCTACTATATTTGCGGGAATTTTCGGCATTATCGGGGCAAAACTGCTTTCCGTAATTACTTCAATAAACTACATTATAGATTATCACGTACCTTTTATTGATGTAATCAAAAACGGTTTCGTGTTTTACGGCGGGCTTGTAGGCGGGTTTTTAGGACTTTTACTCTATTGTAAAATCTATAAATTACCATTGGCGGATTTTGCCGACGTGTTTGCCGTAAGCGTGCCGTTAGGGCATGCGTTTGGCAGAATAGGGTGTTTTATATCCGGTTGTTGTTTTGGTATCCCGCATAACGGATTTTTGTCGATAACCTATACGAACGCCGTTGACCCCAACACACCAATAGGAACGCCACTTCTTGCGATACAGCTTATCGAATCGGGCGCGCTGTTCTTGTTGTATATCACCATTGTGACAATATATTACAAAACAAAACCGCGCGGCGTCTGCACCGCAATTTACGTAGTTGCTTACGCTATAATACGATTTATATTAGAATTTTTCAGGGGTGACGACGTAAGAGGTTTTATTTTAGGGGCGTCAACATCTCAAATAATAAGTGTATGCCTTATTATAACTATGATATTTATTTGGATTTATCAAATATTATCTAAACACTCAAAAAGCGACTTTTAGTAAATGCTATTTAAAAATCATTATATACAGGCTCGGCAAAATTGCCGAGCCTGTATAATTTATTCCTTTAAAGAGTTTTCGGAAATAGGGGAATTTTAAGGGGGAAAGAACGGATTCGAAAAACAGTTCTTTCCCCCTTTTTTACTATTATTTCAAATTCGCTTTTAATTTTCCGAGTTCGTCGTAAAGTTCTTTCGGAACTCTTTCCCCAAGTTCGCCGTAGAAACTCTCTATTCCTTCGGTTTCTTTCGTCCAGTTTTCTTTATCGACCGAGAGCAAATCTTCGATAGTCTTTTCGGTTATACCGTCAAGTCCTTCGATATTGATATCCTTTGCGTAAGGAACGTAGCCGATAGGCGTTTCTTTCGCGTCGACTTTATCTTCGCAACGCGCGAGTATCCAGTCGAGCACGCGCATATTGTCGCCGAACCCAGGCCAAATAAAGTTGCCGTTATCGTCCGTTCTGAACCAGTTGACATTGAATATCTTGGGTTTATTCGTTATCTTTTCTCCCATTTCAATCCAGTGCTTAAAGTAGTCGCCCATATTATATCCGACAAACGGACGCATAGCCATCGGGTCGCGCCTTACTACGCCGACAGCGCCCGTTGCCGCCGCCGTCGTTTCGCTTGCCATAATAGAGCCGACGAACACGCCGTTATTCCAGTCTTTACTCTGATAAACGAGCGGAGCGGTTTTCGCTCTTCTTCCGCCGAAGATGATTGCGGAAAGCGGAACGCCGTTCGGCGCTTCGAACTGATCGGATAAACACGGACAGTTTACCGTAGGAGCGGTAAATCTGCTGTTCGGGTGCGCGCCTTTAATGGGCTTACCGTCGGCGTCTTTCATATCGCCGTTCCAGGGATTGCCTTTCCAGTCGAGCGCGTTTTTCGGCGGGTTTTTATCGAGACCTTCCCACCAAACAGTTTCGTCGTCCAAGTTTTCAACGACGTTAGTGAATATCGTGCCTTTTTTAGTAGACAAAAGCGCGTTGGGGTTGGATTTCATACTCGTTCCCGGGGCAACGCCGAAGAAACCGTTTTCGGGGTTAACCGCCCAAAGTCTTCCGTCTTCGCCGACTCTTATCCAAGCGATATCGTCGCCGACGCACCAGCATTTATAACCTTTCTTTTTATAAATTTCCGGCGGGATAATCATAGCAAGGTTGGTCTTGCCGCAAGCCGACGGGAACGCCGCCGCCACGTACTTTATCTCGCCTTTCGGATTTTCGATGCCGAGAATAAGCATATGTTCCGCCATCCAGCCTTCGGTTTTGCCGAGATAGGACGCTATACGAAGGGCAAAGCACTTTTTGCCGAGCAAAACGTTGCCGCCGTAGTTGGAGTTGATGGACATAATGGTATTGTCTTCCGGGAAGTGGCAGATATATCTCTTTTCTTCGGAAAGTTCCGCATAAGAGTGCCAGCCCTTGATAAAGTCGCCGTCGCCAAGCGCGTCGAGCACTTTTTGACCTACGCGGGTCATTATAGCCATATTTAAAACGACGTAGATAGAGTCGGTGATTTCAATGCCGATTTTAGAGAACTTACTGCCGACAGCGCCCATAGAATACGGGATAACGTACATAGTTCTGCCTTTCATAACGCCCTTAAAAAGTCCTTTTAAGAGTTTATACGCTTCTTCGGTTTCCATCCAGTTATTGATAGGCGCGGAATCGTCTTTATTTTTAGAACAGATAAAAGTTCTGCCTTCTACCCTTGCGACGTCGTTTACGGTCGTGCGGTGAAGATAACAACCGGGCAATTTTTCCTGATTGAGTTTAATAAGTATTTTTTCGTCAACGGCTTGCTGTCTTAACTTTTCGAGTTGGGCTTCGCTGCCGTCGATCCATACTACCTTTTCGGGAGCGCAGAGATTTTGCGCTTCTTCGATAAATGCCAGAAGTTTTTTGTTAGTCGTCATTTTAAACGTCTCCTTAAAAATTTTTCATCGTCCCCCATTATAATTATATGTATTATATCATTTTTGCTGTAAAAAGTAAACTGTAAACAGGCGACAAACTATAAGTTTTTCTTTTAGACGAAAACTATTTTTATACGTTATTTCGGCATTAAACGTCAAAACAACATATTTTTCGTATAAGTAAAGCATATATATTTATTATGAATATATAAACTTACGGTATAAGGCGGTAAATAAGTGTTCGATAAAAAAATCGTCGTGATAAAACAGATGGCGGAAGGCTATTCCGTAGGCGCAAGACCCGTGTGCGGAATTTGCAGGCTGGAAAAAGAAAACGGGATACTTACCGTACTTACGTCTTTAATCGGTTTTTCTGCGCTGACTTACGGAACGTATAAACTGTATATCGTCTGCGACGATAAAACGGTGATAGAAAAAGATCTCGGCAAAGTTCCGTCGTCTTGCGCCCAACACTTGGAAAGCGGAATATCGCTCGATAAAGGCGTTTCGGTAGGCGTATGGGCGATAAAAGACGATTTGCCTTTACTTATCGCCTATCAAAAGAGCGACGACGCTAAAATGACCCTTAAAGAATACGGTTCGGTAGTCGTCGGCGAAATCATAGCGGAAAGAAAACTACGCGACCGAGAAAAAGAGTTTACCGCAGAGAAAAATTCGCCGCCGCCTTTACAAAGCAACGTAAAATCACAGCAAAGCGCCGCGGAAGACGCGCCTTTTACGCTTTATAACGACGAAGCGGTGGCGACTGAAAATTATTATTCTTACGGCGAAGAAATAGAACAAAAACTCGACAGAATAAAGGAATTATCCGATGAGCATATTAGAAATAAAAACGATGGCGGAGATAGCGTCCGCGCGGAAAAAGAGAAAAAAAGCCAAGAAAACCTTGACCTTACTGAAAATGAAACGGACGATACGGGAGTCGAAAACACCCCCTACTACCTTACGGTAAAAAGCGAACTCGACGGGATTTTCGCAAAATTTCCGGAAGAACAAGCTTTGCAAAGCGTTATAAACGGAAGTCGGTTCGCAAAAGTATATTACGGAGAAGGCAAGTATTACGTTGTGGGCGTAATAAAGGAAAACGACAAGGAAAAATACATCTGCTACGGCGTGCCGTCCGCGTACCGCGAAACGCCGCCCAAAGAACTCGCAGGATACTGTTCGTTCGTGCCGTTATCGGTCTTTGACCTTAAAGGCGACGGATATTTTATGATGTTTCAGGACGCTTTTACCGGCAAATGCGTGAAAAAAGGGTAAAAGTCGTTTATATTCAGTTTGCGCGCTTTTCTTGACAAAGAACTTCGGTTAATTATATAATGATAGCGTAGAATAATTTTATAGGAGCGTGAAATTATGGTTAAAACTACGCTTAAACGAATATTTGCAATCGTAGGTTCTGCGCTTGCGCCTATCGCCGCGATTCTATACTTTATTTTGGGAATTCAGGCAATTCTCGGCATAAACGGCGACGTAACCGTGAACGTGTTTTTATTCATAAAATTTTTACTGTGTTTTACGTTGGCGGTTTTCCTTACCCTTTTCGGCGGCAAAGTACTTTTCAGTTTTTTAAACAACGAAGATAAAGACGAACCTTTTGTCAAACTCGCGTTAAGTTTCGTGATATACGAATTCGCCTATAACCTGTTCTTCATATGTTTCTGGGGCGGAACCGCGGCAAATTGGCTTATGTTGATATTCTCTTTTGCGGGAACGCTTACGCTTTTAGTGCGGGTTACCGGCATAAAAACCGCTTGGTATACGGACGTTGTCGGCGTAGGAATCGCAATGCTTACGGCAATGACGACGGCTTGCGCAAGTTCGGGCGTTATGCTTGCGGCGTCGGTAATAGTAGCCGTCGTATGCTTTTTAGTGATGGCGATATTCGCGCTTTTCCTGATAAAAGATGAACCGCAAAATACAAAAGAAACGAAGAATAGCAACGACGACGAAATTAAATTTTGATAACACCTGACGCTATTAAAAAAAGTTTTAAAATATTCAGCGCCCCTGCTGTTGCAGGGGCGCTTGATTTTGTTTTCTTAAAAATCTTATTTGATTTCAGAGAAATATTTGATCGTTCTTACCATCTGGCTGGTGTAAGAATTTTCGTTGTCGTACCAGGAAACTACCTGTACCTGATATGTATCGTCGTCGATCTTGCTGACCATAGTCTGGGTAGCGTCGAAGAGCGAGCCGTATTTCATACCGATAACGTCGGAAGAAACGATTTCGTCGGTATTGTATCCGAAAGATTCGGTAGCCTGCGCTTTCATAGCCGCGTTGATGCCTTCCTTCGTGATATCCTTGCCCTTAACGACAGCGATCAGAATAGTGGTAGAACCGGTAGCGGTCGGAACACGTTGCGCCGCGCCGATAAGTTTGCCGTTGAGTTCGGGGATAACGAGACCTATCGCCTTCGCAGCGCCGGTCGAATTCGGAACGATGTTCATAGCGCCCGCTCTCGAACGACGGAGATCGCCCTTTCTCTGCGGTCCGTCAAGTATCATTTGGTCGCCCGTATAAGCGTGGACGGTCGTCATGATGCCCGAAAGGATGGGAGCGTAATCGTTAAGCGCTTTCGCCATAGGAGCAAGACAGTTGGTCGTGCAGGACGCCGCGGAAATAATGTGGTCGTCTTTTGTAAGCGTTTTGTGGTTTACGTTGTAAACGATAGTGGGAAGGTCGTTGCCCGCGGGAGCGGAAATAACGACGTTCTTCGCGCCGGCGTCGATATGCGCTTGCGCTTTCGCCTTGGAAGTATAAAAGCCCGTGCATTCCAAAACGACGTCGATGCCTAATTCACCCCAGGGAAGTTCAGCCGCGTTCGCTTTTGCGTAAATTGTGATTTCTTTGCCGTCTACGATAATAGAACCGGGAGTTACGACGGTCTTTCCGTCTTCGGCAAGAACGGCGTCTTTATATTCAACGCTGTGGGATCTTGCGTAGTTGCCCTGCATCGTGTCGTATTTCAAAAGATGAGCGAGCATTTTGGGGCTGGTAAGATCGTTGATGGCGACTACTTCGTACCCTTCCGCGCCGAACATCTGTCTGAAAGCCAAACGGCCGATACGACCGAAACCGTTGATTGCTACTTTGGTAACTTTTGACATTGTTTGTTTCTCCTTAAATATGTTTTTAATAATTTTCCTAAATATTATATAATTTGCTTGAAATTAAGTCAAATATTTTTATCGGGTTATTTTATATTTTCGGGATTTAAACACAATAAATCGCTCGGAACGAACCGTCCGTTTTTGCGAATAAGTTCGCCGTCGATATAAATTTCCCCGCCGCCGTATTCTTCGGTCTGAATAAGAACCAAATCCCAGTGAATTGCGGAAACGTTGCCGTTATAGCAGTCGTCGTAGCACGCCCCGGGGGTAAAGTGGATAGAGCCCGATATTTTTTCGTCGAAAAGAATATCCCCCATAGGTTTAACAACGTAGGGGTTTACGCCGAAAGCAAATTCGCCGACGTATCTTGCGCCTTCGTCGGTGTCGAAGATAGCGTTTATTTTATCGGGCGCGTTGCCCGTCGCGTTTATAATCTTTCCGTCTTTAAATGTAAGCGAAACGTTTTCGTACTTAAAACCGTTCTGTACCGACGGAGCGTTGTAGGTGATAACGCCGTTCACGCTGTCCTTTACGGGCGCGGTGTAAATTTCGCCGTCGGGGATATTGTGGTCGCCCGAACATTTTTTGCTGCCTATGCCCTTTATCGAAAAGGAAATATCGGTATTTTTCGCGGTGATGCGCACTTTATCCGCTTTATCGAGCCTGACTTTTAACGCGTCCATAGCCTTATCCATCTTGGAATAGTCGAGATTGCAAACGTTAAAATAAAAGTCTTCAAAACCGTCCGTGCTCATACCCGCCTGCTCCGCCATGCCCTGATTAGGATAGCGAAGTATCACCCACTTAGTCTTTTTCACGCGGATTTCGTGGTGAACGGGATGAGAATAGAATTCGCTTTCGATTTGCAGTTTATCGGACGGCACGTCGGCGTTTTCGTTGCAATTTTCGCCGCCGCGAATACCGATATACGCGTCCATTTCTTTCATACGGAAAGCGTCGTACTTGGCTTTAAGCCGCGCGTATTCTTCGGTTTCGCCGAGCAAAAGTTCGCGGCTGACGCGGTTATCGAAAATTTCTACGAACGGATACGCGCCGACGGCGTACGTTTCCTTAATAAGCGCGTTGACAAGCATATAGTCTATGCCTTTCGCTTCAATCAACACCTTTTCTCCCGCTTTCAGTTTACAAGAGTGCTTAATAAGGTTTTTTGCGAGTTTTACAATCCTTTCGTCCTGCATAATATACTCCTTGATTATTGCCTTTTTTATGTTTTTTACCCTATAATGATACAACTTTCATAAAAGTTTTGCAAAGTATTTTACGCTACCTTGCAAATTTATTTGCAAACTTGCAAAATATTTGATATTATTATTATGGTTTTCGGCTTTAAGGCGAAAACCGTGTCGAAAACGAAATAAAAATTTTTCAGGAGATAAATAAAATGGCATTGACAACTTCTAAAAAGATGTTTGAACAGGCTTACAAGAACGGTTACGCCATCGGCGCGTTCAACGTAAACAACATGGAAATCGTACAGGGTATTACCGAAGCGTGTAAGGAAGAAAAAGCGCCCGTAATTCTGCAAGTCAGCAAAGGCGCAAGGGCTTACGCGAACCACACTTACCTTGTTAAACTCGTCGAAGCGGCGGTTATCGAGTGCCCCGACATCCCCGTTGTGTTGCACCTTGACCACGGCCCCGACTTTGAAACCTGTAAATCCTGCATCGACGGCGGTTTTACTTCGGTCATGATCGACTATTCTTCGCACACGTTTGAAGAAAACATTGCGGAAACCAAGAAAGTCGTCGAATACGCGCACGACCACGGCGTTGTCGTCGAAGGCGAACTCGGCACTCTTGCGGGAATCGAAGACGAAGTAAGCCACGCGGTAGGTTCTTATACCCGCCCCGAAGAAGTGGAAGAATTCGTTACGAAAACGGGCGTTGACTCGCTCGCTATCGCTATCGGCACTTCGCACGGCGCTTATAAATTCAAACCCGAACAGTGCACGAGAAACGAAAAGGGTATTTTAGTTCCCCCCGCGCTCCGTTTCGATATATTAAAAGAAGTAAGCAAACGTCTTCCCAACTTCCCGATAGTTCTGCACGGTTCTTCTTCCGTTCCGCAGGAATACGTTAAGATGGTAAACGACAACGGCGGCAAAATGCCCGACGCTATCGGCGTTCCCGAAGAACAACTCCGCGAAGCGGCTCGTCTTTCGGTCTGCAAAATCAATATCGACTCCGATTTGAGACTTGCTATGACGGGAACTATCCGTAAATTCTTCAACGAACATCCCGACAAGTTCGACCCGCGCGAATACTTAAAACCCGCGAGAGCGAACATTAAGGAAATCGTCCGTCACAAACTCGTAAACGTGTTAGGTTGCGCGGGCAAAGCAGACGAGTGCAAATAAGCGTTTAATAAAAAATACGGTTATATCCTTACGGGGCGGACAAATTGTCCGCCCCGTAAATTATGCGTTCCGCCGCTGTTTGTAAAACATATTACGCGTCATCCTGTCATTACAAGCAAACAAAACGAGCGTAGAAATCTCATCTTTTCTGTCATTGCGAGCGAGCAACGCGAGCGTGATAATCGCTCTTTTCTTGTCATCCTGAAACCAAGATTGCCCGTCACATGGCGGACGAACGATAGTTCACTCGCTCGCCCCCACCATAACGAAAGGGACTGCAAAATGCAGTCCCTTTTGCTTTTGTCTTTGTTGACCGAAATAACTATTATAAAAAATAGGGCTCCCGCAAAGATTTTGTAAAACAAAAGATTTGTGGGAAAAGGAGGAGCAGGCTGAAAAGTCTTTGCTCTTTTGCAAAACAAAAGAGCAAGACCAAAAAGCCTTGCTCCGACGTGGTGGGGGCGGTAAGGCTCGAACTTATGACCTCATGCATGTCAAGCATGCGCTCTAACCAACTGAGCTACGTCCCCGAACGCTTACAATAATATCATATCCCGAACTTTTTTTCAAGTAAAATCAGCGCTCTTTACAATTTTTTTTAATCTATATCGTCTTTTTCCTTGCCGCCGCCGTCCTGTAAACGCTTTTTCTTGACAAACGGCTTTATCAAATCGATTTTAAGTTCGCTTATAAGCGTAGCCATAAATATCACGGCAAACCCCGCCCAAAGTATCGGCGTTATTTTTTCGTCGCCGAGCAAGATTGCAAATATCACGCCGAACACCGCTTCGAAAGTCAGAATTATTGACGCTTGATTGGATTCCGTAAATTTGAGTCCCACTATCTGCGCAAGTTGCGCGTAAAGCGTACAAGCAAGCGTTAGGTATAATATCCGCCAAATCTGTTCCGTATTTATCCGATAAGCGTTAATTCCGCAAAACGGCAATTCAAACGCCAAAGAACTCGCGCTTATTATTACTCCTACCGTCAACAATTGCACCACAAGCAACCCTATAACGTCGCTTTTCTGTTCGTGATATCTACCCGTTAAAACTATCTGCAATCCGTAAAATATTGCGCAGATAAAAGTAAGCAAAGACCCGAGAAGAACGTTCCCGCCGTCTGTTTCCGCACCGGAAATCGCGACAAGCCCTATACCCGCAACGCACAACACGGCGGAAATAACGTTATAACTTTTAGGCTTGACCCCGAACATTATCCACAGCATAAACGGGCACATAACGCAATACAGCGAAGTGATAAAAGCATTTTTACCCGCGCCGATATATTTTAAGCCGAGCGTTTGCGTAATATACGCCCCGCTTAAAACAAGCCCGAGAAAAATTCCGTGAATAAAAGTTTTACGGTTTATTGTTTTAATTCTTCTAAAAAAAATTGCGCCGAGTAATATTGCAGACGAAAGAAATCTTAACCCTATAACGTAAAGCGCCGGTAAAGTTGCTATCGTTTCTTTTAAAATGATGAACGAACTTCCCCACACGACGGTTGCGGAAAGCAACAGAAATTGCCCTAAAAGATTAAGACCTTTACTTTTTGAAATCATTTTTAACCTTTACCTGTCAGTTGTTATAAATTTTCACGCTTACGGGACAATCGTACACGGCTACGCCGTTTTTATCGGTAACGGTAAACGTTATGCTTACGTCTCTTTCGCTGGTTATTTTATACATACCGGAAGCGGAATTAAAATCGCCCAACTTATTGCTTGTTTTCACCGTAAATGCTGTTACAATTACATCATAAGCCGTTCTGTCGTAATCGAGCACAAAATACCCTTTAAGCGAAGAAAAGTTAAGAGTAAACGTGTTGCCGTCGGAACTCGCGCTTGTAGGAGTCGGTTTTTCCACAATGTTATAAAAATAATTTACAGCGGAAAGTTGTCCTTCGTTTAACGTCGCGGCGCTATTCAGAGCGGCTTTTGCCACGCCGTAAACCGAACGCGAGTGATACGCCTGATCATAATCCGCGTAAATAAATTTAGTTTCGCCGTTTTCCGTATAACTTATAAAACTGCGGGCGGAAAACTCTCTGTCCGTATTATACGGAAGAATTTTAACTATCGCGCAACTGAAACCATAATACCCGTTCGTATCCGCAGTTTCGGAATTGTTCCACTTACTTGCAACGCATAAAAGAACGGATTTCGCGCTAAACAGCGCGCTGTAAGTAAACGGACAATCGTTAAGAAAATCTGTCGGCGCGATTATCATACCGACTTTTACGCCCGTATGCAAAGATGCGCAATCGTCGTAGAAACTCTTATTTACCCTGCCTTTAAAGAGCAAACCTGACATATCGGGATTTGTTCTTATACAAGCGCCGTTTTCGGTTATCAGGTTTTCGTCCGTCTTTTCGTCCGAACAAAAAGTCAATAACTCTATATCGTCTACATAAAGGTAATCTGTATTATCGTATACCGTTAGATAAAAAACGTAATTTCCTTGTTCGGACAACTTAAAATCATAGAAAACGTCGTGGAAAGCGCCGTCGCCTGCAATCGTATTTTCTGTATAGTAGGTTTTAATGGAGTTTTTCTCCAAGAAAATAAAATATTTGAATCTGCCCGAAATCGCCGCGCTGAATTTTACCCTGTATATCCCTTCTTCAAGATTTATCGGATCGTTGGTGTGTAACAAATGGTTTTTATCGTCGCTTTTCGCTATCGCGCAATAGTTGCCACCGTCAAGTGAGTTTACATTAAACCGCGACGTATCCCAGTTTGAAAAACTAACCGATATATAAAGAGGTGTTTCCTCTATTTCCACGTCATTTAAATCCCCGATTTCGTTAAATTTGCTTATTGTCAAAATATTATTCCCGTCCGAACGCGTAACTCGCGCAGGGACAAAAACAAAAAACGACGCCGCGAAAAAGACAAGTAACATAACAAAGGATAATGTTTTTTTCATTATAGCCACCACCCTTCAAAAATGTCTGTCATCAATACGTCGTAGGTGTTTCCTGAATAGACCGCGCTATCCCCGCTATTTAAAAAAACGTTGCCGAAAAACGCGCTGCATTTAAAATCCGCCTTAACATAGTTCTTCTTCATTTGTAATCACCGAGTAAAATTAAAATCAGCAAAGCGCTAAAAACGAATTATTAAAAGCCGTCTCGCGATATTCTGCACCTTACGACTACTTTTTCGCCGTTTCGTATTTCGTATATCTCGTATCCGTCCGTTTCACCGCTTAAAACCGTAAGGCACTCTTTTTCCCGCGCTTGATTTACGAAATTCAGTTCGGTTTCTCGCACGGGACGGGCAAGTTCTTCTTCCACGCTCGTATTGTTTAAAATAAAACGCAAGTATTCCACGTTATTCAGATGCTTGCAAACATCTATGGACGTGGACGGAACGTTGAAACCGTATTTTTCCGTAAGAGCAGACTTTTCAAAGCGGGTAAATTCAAACCCCGCCACAGAGTCGTAAATTTCTATATCTTCCGGAAAATCTACCGAAGATACGCGGCGGATGCGTTGCGTTGCAAGGTCTATAACGCACGCTTCCGTTCTTGCCGCAAACACGGTTTTACCGTCGGAATTTTTCGCCACAGTATCAACCACGACTGTCGCCGCCGTCTTTTCGGTAAAATACGATTCCGCGACGATCTCTTCGTTCCACGCGGCTTTGGAGTATTTTCTGAATTTATTTTTGACGAACACCCAAATCGAACCGTATTTTTTGCTTAACGTTCCGTTATCCTTGCCGAAAGACGCAAAAAAGGCGCATACGTTATTTTCTATAATCTGCGCCGTGCCTATAACGGAAAGTTCTTCTCCGACATTTAAATACGAAAACGGAATACGAAATCTATCGACATACTTCAAAACTTTTCTCCTATGTGAAAACACGTTACGCGCCCGTACTTTCGCCCGCGCCCGCAGGCGCAAGACGTATGTTTTCAAACAGCGCGTTTAACGGATTATCCGTAAAAATTTTATCGAGTCCGAACGCGCTGCCTTTCAAACCGTCGTAAAACGCGCCGTCGGTTCCGCCGACCCACGCGATTATCTGAAAAACGATAAGCATAAAAACGATTGCGAACGCGATTAAAAACACAACGCCCAAAAGCCTGTTAAGCACGCTTATGACTTTATTGTTGCTTTCCATAACGTTAGAAATGATATACACGACAAGTCTTCTTAAAATCTGCACGACAACAAAGAGAACCAACGCGAAAACTATCAGATCTACCCTTATTTTCAGTAAAAGATTACAAATCCAACTGTCCTGCGCCGCAAGCATATCGGTAAATTTTAAAAGAAGATCCTGAACAAAGCCCCAACTCAACACGACGCCGAACAAAAAATAACAGATTACGACCGAAATAATTCTGCCGAACACCCCGCCTGTAAACAAACGGAGTCCCTTGCCGAATCCGAGAACCGAACCGAACACAAGACACAATAAAAACGCAACTAACGCTATTACGTCGGCAGTGATCATTTTTCTTTACCCCTTATATGTTTTTTATATAATTATGGAATTATGATAACACAATTTGACCCGCAAGTCAATTAACCTTAATAATAACCCGAAAAACCTTTTCCCCGCGCCGTGTTAAACAGCAAAACGTTTATTTTGCTTGAATATCGGAAATAATAGTGATATAATACAAGCGAGAAAACTTGCTTGCAAGGGTTTTCGAGCGCAGTATTGCATTAAGCCCGCGCCGTTTGCTTGCAAACGGCAATGAGCGCAGTATTTAATCAATTTTTAATATCAAAAGGAATAATGATGAAAAAATTTGTATTCAGATATTCGCCTTTAACGTGGGTTCTGCTTATCGTGGTTGCGGCTATTTTTGCCGCGTCGGTAGCGGTAAACGTGTTCGACGTAATAAAGTTTTCGGGCGAAAATACGCCGAAAACCGTGTTCGCCGCGATAGTCGCGACATTGTCGCTTGCCGTATTTATTCTGACGGTCGCCGTAGCGGCATACGGAAGATACGTTATAAAAGGCAAATACCTTTATTGCCGTTTCGGATTTTTTTATTCTAAAACAGATATAAACGATATATTTCAACTGACCGAATTCAGAGCGCAGAACAAACTCGTAATGTATTTAAAAGGCGAAAAATATACTGTTGCGGTAATAAGCGAAAAATATTACGGGGATTTTTACGAGGCGTTAAGAGAAATCAATACCGATATCGCCTATACGGTACAATCGGCAAACGAGTGAGCGGCGATTTAACAAAAAATTCGCTGAACGAATAAAATATTGTTGACAATATTATTTAAAGAGAGTAAACTTAAAATAAATAAAATAAACGTCGTCCGGTAGGTAAGGCTACCATAGGGATACGGATTGCTACCGCGAAGTGGTGGAGACACCATTAGAAGGTTAACAGAATTTGTCGAAAACAAGGCTTATTCCAACGCAATTACACAGCCCTACGGTGCTAAAACCAGTATGGTTGCGAAAATTTTTTCGTATTTTTTACCCGTCGGATACAGGCGGGTTTTTTTAACGCAAAAATACTGACCCCGCTGCGGCAAAGGAGGCGCGAAATGAACGAAGAACTTGAAATGCTTTACGAAAAACTCACCGCGTTTTACGAAGAACGCAAATTCGCGGATCTCCGAATGCTCCTTCTCGATATGGAACCGACGGATATCGCGGAATTTATGGAAGAAAATCTGGACGATAAAGACCAGATACGTTTTTTCAGGTTACTTCCCAAAGAACTCGCGAGCGACGTTTTCGTCGAAATAGACAGCGACACGCAGGAACACCTGATTAAAGCCTTTTCGGATACCGAACTTAAAGCCGTTATAGACGATATGTTCCTTGACGACACGGTCGACATTATCGAAGAAATGCCCGCGAACGTCGTAAAGCGTATACTTGCGTCGTCAACGCCCGAAAACAGAAAACAGTTAAACGAACTTTTAGAGTACCCCGACGATTCGGCGGGGTCTATAATGACGACGGAGTTCGTTGCCCTTTCCGCGAATATGACCGTGGCGCAAGCGTTCGACAAAATAAGAAGAACGGGCATAAATTCCGAAACAATTTATACGTGCTACGTTACCGACGGCAAAAAGCACCTTATCGGCGTTGCGACGGTAAAAAAATTACTGCTTTCGCAGATGACGGATATTATCCGCGACGTGATGGACGACGCACCCATCTCCGTCGAAACTTTGGAAGACAAAGAAGACGTTGCGATGAAACTTTCAAAGTACGACTTTTTAGCGCTCCCCGTCGTGGATAAAGAAGGCTGTATAGTAGGTATCGTAACCGTCGACGACGCGGTCGACGTTCTGCAAGAAGAAGCGACCGAAGATATCCAAAAGATGGCGGCAATTCTCCCTACCGAAAAGCCCTATCTTAAACAGTCGGTGTGGAATATCTGGAAAGCGCGCATACCTTGGCTCTTATTACTTATGGTTTCCGCGACTTTTACGAGTATGATCCTTTCGAGTTATGAAAACAAACTCGCCGCCATAAGCGTAGCGCTTTACGCGTTCGTGCCTATGCTTATGGACACGGCGGGAAACGCCGGCGGACAATCGTCCGTTACCGTAATCCGCGCGCTGGCGCTCAATGAAATAGAATTTAAGGATATATTCAGAATTATCTGGAAAGAATTAAGAGTTGCGATTTTGCTTGCCCTGACAGTCGCCGTCGTATGTTTTGTAAAAATAATGTTTATCGACAGAATATATAACGAAAATATAACGACAGGGATTGCCGCAATAGTTTCGGGAGTTTTGTTTATCACGATAGTAATGGCAAAATTCGTCGGCTGTATTTTGCCGCTTATAGCGAAAAAATGCAAACTCGACCCCGCGGTCGTCGCGTCGCCGTTTATAACCACTATCGTAGACGCGCTGTCCTTAATTATTTACTGTTCGGTAGCGATATCGCTGTTAGGTCAATTATAAATAAGCGTAGCCGCCCTGTCCGTTTCGGACAGGGCGGCTTAATTTTTTTAAAAAACTTTCGGGGTCGGCAAAGTTGCCGACCCCGAATAATTTGTTGGTTTTAAATTTTATTCCGCTTTATCTTCTTCGGAAGGTTTTTCTTCTACCGCGCCTTTTTTAGCGGCTTTTTTCTCCATTTTGCGTCTTTGTTTTTCGAGTTCCGAAGCGGCTTTCGCTTCTTCCTGCGCCTGTTTTTCGGCAACAGCGGCGGCTTTTGCTGCCTCTTCTTCTTCACGCTTTGCTTGGAGCGCTTCTATTTCCGCCTTGTTGTTTTCGTCTTTCGCAAGAATAGTAACTTCCGTTTCTTTATCGAAAAGATGGCAATGACGCATATCGAGCCCGATGCTTATCACGCTGTTTGCGACGGTCGTGGAACGGCTGTCAACTTTCGCGATAAGGTTGCTGATATCTTCCGCGATGCTCTTTTCTTCTCCGTCGTCGATAGAACGGGTCTTGCAGTATAAAAGCGTTTCGGAACCGAGCGCTTCGATAACGTCGACTTTAACGTCGATAGACGGAGCGCTTTCGTGACGGGCGATCCATTCGGGATTGTCGTGCACGTCTTCGGGTCTGATACCGAAAACGATTTCTTTATCGGTGTTGAGATACTTTTTGAGATTAACGATAAGCGCTACTTTCTCTTTGGGAAGTTTAATCTTATCGAGACCGAATTCGATATTTACGTTAGTTTTCGTACCGGTAAGTTTGCCCGTAAAGAAGTTCATTTGCGGAGTGCCGATAAATCCTGCGACGAATTGATTGATAGGATAGTCGTAAAGATTGATAGGCGTATCGACCTGTTGCATAAAGCCGTCTTTCATAACGACGATACGCGTACCCATCGTCATAGCCTCTATCTGGTCGTGCGTAACGTAAATAAACGTGGTAGCAAGTCTGTTGTGCAATTTGGTGATTTCCGTTCTCATCTGCGAACGGAGTTTAGCGTCCAAGTTGGAAAGCGGTTCGTCCAAAAGGAAAACTTTCGGTTCGCGGACTATCGCGCGGCCTAACGCGACGCGCTGTCTTTGACCGCCGGAAAGCGCTTTCGGCTTTCTCGAAAGATACATTTCGATACCGAGAATTCTCGCCGCTTCTTTAACCCTTTCGTCGATCTGCGCTTTGGGCATTTTGCGGAGTTTAAGACCGAACGCCATATTGTCGTAAACGGTCATATGCGGATACAACGCGTAGTTCTGGAAAACCATCGCTATGTCCCTGTCTTTCGGCGCGACGTTGTTGACGAGATTGCCGTCTATATACAATTCGCCGGAAGAAATTTCTTCAAGTCCCGCGATCATACGGAGCGTCGTGGATTTTCCGCAACCCGAAGGCCCGACGAATACGATAAATTCTTTATCTTCGATATCGAGATTGAAATCGGATACGGCGGTTACGCCCGACGGGTAAACCTTATAAATGTTCTTTAAATTCAAACTTGCCATACTTTCCTCCATCGTAAGCCGTTTTTACGACTGTATTTTACTATATTATTTTACCTTAAATCGACATTTTTTACAATAGTCATTTTTAATAAATAACGCAAGCGGTATTGTATAATTTGCACAAATATTCCGCGCGGATATAAGTTCAGTCGAGTTCGTCGAGCGAAAGTTCGTATGCAGGCGCAAATTCTTTCAGATAATACTCCACCGCCGCGTTGCCGCTGTTTTTAAGTTCGTTCCCTATCGAAGTTTTGGCTTTTTTAAACTCCGCATTACCCGCTTTAACTTCTTCGACGCATTTAAGATAGGCGGAAAGCCTGTCCGCATACTTTACGAGTTTATACTCTTCGGTATTTTCGTCGGGCAGAATATATTCGGCGTATTCGCCTTTGATGCTTTCGGGCAGCATAGACAAAATGCGTTCGCACGCGCCCTTTTCAAGGTCTTTATACGCTGTCTTTATTTCGGGATTAAAATATTTTATCGGCGTCGGAAGATCGCCCGTTATAACTTCGCCGACTTCGTGATACTGCGCAAGCAGTACGACTTTTTTCTCGTCGACGTTCCCGCCGAACATTTTATTGGTAATAAGCGCGAGCGCGTGCGCGATAACAGCCACCGTTTCGCTGTGTTCCATAATGTTTTCTTCGCGTATAGAACGCATAAGCGACCAACGCTTTATATATTTCATACGGTTTAAATATGCGAAAAACTTTGACATACGCAATTCCCCCCGAAAAATAAGTGATTTTAATTTTACCATAAAAAAACGCTTGACGCAAGTCGATTAAGGTGTTATTATTAAGACAATAAAATTAAATATTCGCCGTGGGTGCCGAAAGGCTGAGATTACACCATTGAATCCGCAAGGTAATTCTTGAAGGAAATCGCGTAACCGCAACAAGTCTTTTGACCGCGCCCGATATGGGCGCGGTTTTTGTGTTTAAGGCGTAGAAGGAGTTTTTTATGTTGTCAAATCTTTTAGCGGAACAAGCGGTTTGGTATCCCGTTCTGTTCGACAACGCACATAATTCCGTGCGTTCCGTTGCCATCTGGCTGACGTTGGCGCTTGCCGTCGCCTTTATCGCAACGTTTTTTTCATTGAAAAAAACAGGTAAAGACACTAAATCATTTTTAAAAATAAGTTTAATATCGGCGGTAATTTACGCCGCCGCGTTAAGCGTCGTTTTCCTTTCGTTTTCTTTTGCGGAAGAAGGAATCGTTCCTATTCTTTTTATACCCCTGGTTATTCTTATAACGGTAATCACCGTTTGCGCTGTCCTGATCGTAATAAAGAAAAATAAAATTATTTTAATTTGTTCCGCCTGTGTAATCGGCGCGGCAATAATTGCTACAATCGCCTGTATCGCTGTACACTTTGCAAGCCTTACAAATGAAGACGTAAACTCCGTCGCTTTGTACATCTTCGCTTTTATAGCCGTCGCTCTCGTTATTGTAACCGCTATCATATTCGGTAAAAAAGATAAAAGCGGATTCACCACGAAATCCGTTTCTTACGCCGCAGTTTGTGTTGCAATGAGTTTTGCACTGTCATATTTGCGGGTAGTAAAAATGCCGCAAGGCGGGGCGATAACTATTGCATCCCTTTTGCCGCTTATGATATATGCGTACGCTTTCGGTGTTAAAAAAGGCATACTTGCGGGTACGGTTTACGGAATTTTACAAGCGGTACAAGATACTTATATCCTTCACCCCGCGCAATTTATTCTCGACTATCCTGCGGCATTTGCCTGCATAGGTCTTGCGGGAATATTCGCGTCGTTTACAAAATGGGATAAATATCCGCAAGTAAAATTCCTTATCGGAGCAATCGTAGCGGGCATAGGAAGGTTTATTATGCACTTTATCTCCGGAATTTTTGCTTTCGGCACTTTTGCGCCCGAAGGAACACCCGTTGCGATTTACAGCCTGACATATCAGGCACTTTACGTCTTCCCCGATTTGTTAATTTGCATATTCGTAGGTTTGTTATTATTTTCATCCAAGAGTTTTACAAGTCAGATACAAAAATTAAACCCCTTAAGCCTATCGGATATGTCGGAAGAAAAATAATAAAAACCGTTAATTATTAAAAATGCCCGTTACGCAAAATTTTGCGCAACGGGCATTAAATTTTTCCGTCTAATGTTTCTCTTCATAAATTATAAGCGTTTCGCCTTTTAAAATGTCGAATACTATTTCGCCATTTACCGCTACGTTGCTTATCCCGCGCGTGTCGGCTGGCGTTAAAGTTAAATTGTCAAGCGGATAATAAAGCCCTTCGCTTTTAACGAATTTACAATCGCCGCCGTACGGTATAAAAGAAACTTTGCCGCCTTTTTTTACTTGCATGACTTTTTTGCCTTTCCCGACTAATTCCGCAAAATTCCCGTCCGTCTTTAATTTAGCCTGTAAGCCTATTTTTTGCGCAATTTTTAAAAGCGCGATATTGCCTAAAATATGCTCTAATCTTCCACCGTTAGCGCCGTATATCACTATC
>CAJOMP010000003.1:0-16556 GCA_905235785.1 uncultured Clostridia bacterium
CAATCGCTTCTGCTCTCATTTTGCATTTGAATTTAAAGAAAATGAAATTATCAAAAAACCGAGAAATGTAATTGTAACCATATATTAAGGCGTCTCTTTGTCGAGATGCTTTTCTTTCGCCTGTTATAGGGGTGCGAAAGGGTACGAACAACGGGCAGGAGTACGAAGGGGTACGAAATTGTATTCTTATCTACGTTTAGACACACGTCAGAGCAAGGCTTTTTGGTCTTGCTCTTTTGTTTTTCAAAAGAGCAAAGACTTTGCAGCCTGCTCTTCCTTATCACGGAAAATCTTTTGCTTTGAAAGTTTTTTAAGAGTTTTTTATCCGTGTTTGACAACTTATTCGCTATATTTCAAGCGTTTCAGTCTAAAAAACAGTTAAAAACGATAATTTAATATGAAAATATTGATTTTTGGGTTTTTTCCTGTTATTATATTTATGATATGTTTGGCTATAAGAAATTCCGTGATTGATTCGGATTCGGAGAAAAGTGATTATGAGCGATAAGACTTTCGAAGAAAATTTTGAAGATATAATGAACACGTTAGAGAATAAAGCAAAATCAGATAAAGATAAGGGACAGGCGGATATTCTCGGACGATATAGAGAAAGTTTTAAATCAGATATATTTGAACTCAACAGAATCGCTGAAAAGTTGGGATACAAACTTGATTTTACTCTCAAAAGCGATGTCGATAAATCACATTACGTAAATATTGCAAATACGTTATCGAAAGATTATTTTATCATTTATTACGTAGATCTCGTGTCCGACACATATAAAAGGTATTCGGACGACTCGCATAAATTCAATTTAAAATTAAATATCGACGGTATGAATTTTTTCCGTTTTATGCGTAGTTTCGTAAAGCGGTTCGTGCACATCGACGACCGCGAAAAAGTTCTGTATATGTTCGATAAATCGCGAATTCTTTCTGAACTGTCGTCTAACGAAACCGATATTTTCACTTGCAGGCTTTTTTATGAGAATAGGTCGTTTTACGTTAAGATCAAAATGATCCGAATTAAAAATGCGGACGGCGATTGTTTGGTAGCCGTTGTAAGCGATGTGGACGCACAGATGCGCAGTCAGATAGAATACGAGCATGCAAAAAAAGAAAGGCTTACGTATTCACGCATAGCGCAGGTTTTGTCAAAAGATTATTTTGCCATATATTACATTGACGCAGACACCGGTAATTACATAGAATACAGTTCGCACGCAGACTATAAAGAATTGAAAATAGAAAACGAAGGCGCCGACTTTTTTAAGGATTGCGCAAGGAATATTCGCCGTGTGATATATAAAGACGACATAGAAAAACTTCTTCTTACTATGAATACGGAAACTCTCGTTAAGGAAACGGAAAACGGTAAGATATTCGGCATATCATATAGGCTTATGATAGGCGGAAAACCGATTTACGTAAGACTTAAAGCCTTGCGTTTGTACGATAAAGACGGACATCATATACTTATCGGCGTTAAGAATATAGACGAACAGAGAAAGCGGGAACAATTTTATGCCGATGAACTGGCAATTGCGCGCGAACAGGCTAACGAAGACACGCTTACGGGCGTAAAGAATAAGCGCGCTTACAACGAAGCGGAAGAAAAGTTAAATTCGGAGATATCCTGCGGCGCCGACGTTGAATTTGCGTTAGTCGTATGCGATATCAACGATTTAAAGTTAGTAAACGATAAAAACGGGCATAAAGCGGGCGACGAATTTATAAAGGACGCGGCAAAGACGGTTTGCGGTATTTTTAAAAATACTTTCGTTTACAGGGTGGGCGGCGATGAGTTTGCCGTTATATTGCGGGGCGAAGATTACGTCAACAGACATAGTTTGGTGAAGAAAATAAATTTACGGATGAGAAAAATCCGCGGACAAAACGTCCCGATAATCGCGTGCGGGATGGCTGAATATATGAAAGGCGATAAACGTGTGAGCGACGTGTTCGATCGCGCCGACGACGCTATGTATGCGGAAAAAATCGCGTTGAAGAAAAATTTAAATTAAATTTACGATGCCGTAAAATACGCGCTAAAATTTGTTTTTTCTCGTTTTTGTTAAAGTAAAATTTCGTTATGAATTTGCAAGCGAAAAGACAGCCCGAAAAAAATTCGGGTTGTTTTTTTGCTTTTTTCATGTTATCATACTTTTAAATAGGTATAAGTTTCGCATTTTTATTTGTAGAGCGGACTATGCGCGCACGGTTTTACTAATTTTCAGGGGGATGACTCGGTGAAACGGAAAACGCAAATGCAAAAACAGAACAAAATGAAACTCTTAAAAATCACGATACTTGTTATCGTGCTTATTACGGTGGAATTAGTTCTCGGCGCTACTATGTATCAAGGCGCGGTGTCAATGGCGCAAGAAGGTATAAAAAACGGTTACGTTGAAGAAATACGCCGCGTAGCATTAAGGTTTGACGAAGCGCTTGCAAGCGGCAAAACGGCGCTACCCGATTATACCGGAAACGTTACCGAAGATAACGTTCTTGTGATCGACGGCAAAAATTACGTTGCCGCTTTTAACGTCGGCAAAAGTTTAAGAACAAACTCCGTCAGCATATATTCTCTTTCGGAAATATGCGATAACTCTTCTGCGGACAATTTTATAATTTCCGACGATAAAGTTTACGCCGTTTACAGTACCGAAGTTGCCGGCGGCGCAGACCTTGCTTTTACCGACCTTTCAAAAATTACGGAAGGTTTTACCGTTTTCGGGTTTGACGGATTAGTGGTTTTCAGTAACAGCGGGCGCGCCGCGTTTATAAAAAAACAGGCTGCGGCGGAAATTGCGGCAGAAACGGAAATAAAGGCGGCGCTTGATTATCCTTCGGAACTTGACGTCGGGGAAACTTCCGTAAAAACGGTAGAAATAGGCGGCGTTACCTGCGCGCTTGCGATTACGGGTTTTGAAAACGCGGATTATTTTGTCGGCGGGTATGCGGACTATACGGCGACGTACGGCAAAATAAGTTCGTTCAGACGGAAATTCGTTTTTGCGTCGGTTTTTACCTGCGCGGTTGCCGTGGCTTTCGTTCTCGTCGGTTCGTATTTTTCGGGCGGAAACGTTTTCGGCTCGGGCAAAACTTATCGGTTTAAGACCGACGCGGAAGGCAAAATATTGAATTCGGACGAAAATTTTAAGAGCGATTTTCCCGAAGCGAACGTAGTGAAAGAGAAAATAAACCGTTTTCAGGAAAACGAGATCTACGCGATAAATCTGCCGTCTTACGGCGAAGAAAAAACGCTCGCTTGCGTGGTGGATAAAAGTTCGGGCGGAGTTATAGACGTTACCGCCCGCGAATTGTGCGTGCCGTTCGGCTCGGAGTTCGATACGGAAGAAAAGGACGCAATGAAAACGGTTTACGATTCGCTCGTAAAATCTCCGCAGGTGCTTGTGGGAAAAGTATACTTTGAAAATTTACAGGAAATAAAAAATATTTTCGGCAGAGATTTTGCCGAAGACGTTTTGAAAGTGCTGTCGGACAGAGTAAAGCGAGTATTTGCGTACACTTTCCGCTTTGACGATTATAATCTGGGTATAATTCAGCCCGACGGCAAAATGCTCGCGTACTTTTTGAAAGACGCTTCAAAAATTCTCGCCGAAATCGGTAAGGTGATAAAGGTCGGCGAAAACAACGTAATAGTAAAAATCAAATACGGATTCGCATTGAGCGACAATACTATGTCGACGCGGAATTACGAATACGTTGCGTCCGCCGCGGACGCGGCATTAAAACGCGCGACCGACCTTAAAGAAGAAAATCGCGCAAACAGTAATTTCTATATTTTCAGAGAAGCGCAGAAGAAAGCGTATTCGCGGTATATGTTCGTGATAGATATTCCTAAAATGCTTAAAGACGGGGACTTTTATATCGAATATCAACCGCAATACAGTTTTAGGGAAAACAGAATAGTTGGATTTGAAGCGCTGTTCCGCGTAAATAAGCGGGTAAAGATAAACATAGACACGTTAGACGTTATAAATTACGCGGAACACTCCGGCGATATGGTGCTTTTAGGTAATTTTATCATAAGCGAAGGTTTGAAATTTGCAAAAAGCGTGGAAAATTTCGGCGTAACGGTATCGCTCAACGTGTCTCCGGTTCAGTTTATGCAGACGGGGTTTGTGGACAACTTTTTGCGAATTTACGGAAGGTACGACCTAAAACCGAACGTCGCCGCCATCGAGATAACCGAATCTTACCTTATGCAGGATATAGACGAAACGATTAAAAAACTTCGGATATTGCGGGAACACGGTATTATGATACATTTAGACGATTTCGGAACGCAGTATTCTTCTTTCGGGTATCTTAAAGCGTTGCCGATATCCGCGCTGAAAATAGATAAAAGTTTCGTTCAGGACATAGATAAAAATCAATACAGCGAGTTTATAACGAAAATGATAGTCGATATAGCCCGCAGACTTAATCACGAGAGCATTTGCGAAGGGGTGGAGACTGCGGAACAGTTAAAACACGTGTTAGACCAAGGGTGCGACATAGTTCAGGGCTATCTTATAGCAAGACCGACGGACGAGAATACGGCGCGGGAAATGATAACTTCGGGTTACGTGTACGAAGAAACAAAACCCGAAAACGGAAACGGCGACAAAGTATAGGAGTGGAAAATAATGGACGTCAGAGAAAAATTATTTGTAAAATACAATTTAGGCGCGGCGGAGATGCCGTCGGGAGTAGATATCATTATCGTCATAGCGACCGTTTTGATAGCAATGGCGCTTGTCGCGTTTTTGTACCTTCGCGTAATGAAAGAGCGCAACAGATATCTTGCGGAAAAAATGAAATTGAATTCGATGGATAAAAAGGGGTTTGACGAATACCTTGCGCGAAAAATACGTTCCGCAAAGAAAGATTCGGGATTTTTCCTGATGTTTATAAAAGTTTGGGACGGAAAAGGACTGCTTAATTCTTTGGGTAAAACGCAGTATGCCGCAATGCTTAAAGAACTTCAAGAGCGGTTTTACGCCGTGCTGGTAAAAGATACGCGAATATGTCTTTATAAAGAAGATACTTTCGCGATAATTTCGGAAGGGCGTTTTAATGACGACGAGATAAAAGAACTTGCGGAGTTTTGTATAGACGAAGGCAATAAGCCCGTAACGTTTTCAACGCAGATAAAGGTCAGCGTTGATCTTACGGTTGGGGGGACGGTTTTCGACTATGCGAAAAAACTGACTTTCGGGGAGTTTTTATCGGAAGCCGAGCAAGCGCTCCTTTTTGCGGAGAAAAAAGGAACGAACGGGTTTTGTCTTTTTTCTTCCGAAACGGAATTCGAAGACGATAAGACCGTTGCACTATATAGGGACGTGAAAAGCGGTATAGAACGCGGGGAATTCACGTTGCACTATCAACCGATAAAAAGCGTAAAGGGCGAGACCGTGGCTTACGAAAGTTTTTTAAGGTGGCGGCATCCCGAGTACGGCGTTTTAAAAGCCGAAAAATTTTTACCCGTTCTAATAAAATCGGGCTATCTTAACAGAGTCGGCGCGGAAACGTTTGCCGAACTTTGCCTTGCGGTAAATAAATTCAAAAGAGAAGTTTCAGCCGAAACTTCCGTAAAGTTTTCAATGAATTTTAATTACGTGCAGATGTTGTTGCCGTCTTTTGCCGACGGACTGCGCAGGGAAGTAAAAAAGCGGCACTTATCGGAATCGGATTTCGTTATGGAAATATCCGAATTTGTTTCGGACGCTATAACCGAAAACGTTGAAAAGTTAAAAAAACACGGTTTCTGTCTTGCGATAGACGGATTCGATATGAAAAACGCCGACGCGCTTAAACAACTTCAAAATCTTTCGCCCGACTGGGTGAAATTGCCTATGAGTTTTATAAGAACAAGCAGGTCGGATGTTCTGTCGCGCGGGATAATCGACGTTATCGTCGGATATTTTGACAAAGGCGACGTCAAAATAATAGCGACGGGAGTAGAGAGTAAGGACGATTTAGAACTCGTAAAAGCCGTTAAGATAGGTTTTGTTCAGGGAAATTTTATCGCGGAAGAATCGGAAAGTTTAGCGCTTTTAACTCGTTAAAAGTTAGATTTTCTCTTGCAAAATTGCGGTTTTTTACAGTTTTTTTCGCGTCGGATAAAAAAAGTAAAATAGAAAATTTTGAAAAAAAGGGTTGACAAAACCCGAAAAACATGCTTTAATGAAAGTAAATAAAGGCAAAGCGCCAGAAATGGCGTGACGCAAAACTTTAGAGCCTGCGTTTTCCTTTTGGAAAATATGGTAGTCAGTTGCTGAAACAATATCGTGTTTACGATTGTTTGCGGCAACTTTTTTTTATACTTTTTTCAAAAAAGTAGCGTATGCGGGGTAAAAATGAAAGTCAGGTGGAGAAAGCGGCTGAAAATAATGCGTTTATCGACTGCCATGATAATAATTTTGATAATCGCGCTGCTGTTGTTCGCAGGGTTTACCGTTTACGGCAATAAAGTCGGGAATTTCGTTATAAACGTAAACAACGACGAACTGAAACTTTCTTTAAGTATTTACGAAGACCTTTCTCACCGCAAGGAAAGATTGACGTTTGACGGAACTTCCGCGCTCGGCGACAATTCCTATGGCTATCTGCCGGAAGATTTGGCGAGAAGAAGTCCCGGTAACAACAGTCTTGTCGGTTCGTATTCGGCGTTCGGGTTTTATCTCATAAACAATTCCGTAAGGGACGTGGATTATCTGATGGATTTGAAAATTACGGGAATCGTCGGAGACCCCTTGCCGATAATAAGAGTTATGCTGATAGAGGGCGAAAAGAGCGTTTTCGACGAGTCGAATATGATATTTGCAAAGCGCGAAGATACGGAAGAAGCGGAACTTTACCTGAAAGAGCAGTTAAAAGCGATAGCGGTTTACGAAACCAGAGATTTTCAACTTGAAGACAACAAAATATTTTCAATAAAAGTGCGCGACCTTGCAAAGGACGGAAGTCAGAAGTACACGCTCGTAATGTGGATAGAAGGGTGTGATATAGAGTGCGTAAACAGCAGACTTGGCAGCAGAATCAAATTGCAACTCGATATTACGGCATATTAAAAGAGTAAAGCCGCGTCAGACGGTTTTATAAATAAAAACACAAAAGGAGAATTGAAACATGAAGAAAACAACGGCAAAAATAGTAACGGCAGCGGTAGCGTTGATAGTTTCGCTGGGAATAGCCGCAGGAACTACGTTCGCGTGGTTTACGAGTAACCGTACGGTTGCCATTGACTCGCTCGAAGCCGAAGTAACGACCGGCAGGCAGGGGTTATACGTTGCGGTACAGCGTTACGGCAGCGACGATTTTACGGAATTCAAATCCTATCTGGATAACGCGACAATTTTAAACGAGATGTTGGGTACGGATTCCGGCAGCGGCAGACCTACGAGTATAAAACTCTCTGATCTTACGACTTTCGTTACGGGCGATCAGAACTATAAGGGCGCAAAACTCGTCGAAGAAGGCGGAACCGCCGCAAACGAGATATCGTTTACAGCGGGGGCGGAAAACAAATTCATTGAGTTTACCTTAAAATTCCGCACCACCACACAGCAAGACATTTATCTTGCGATAAGCGACGGCAATACCGTTTCGAGCGCGATAAACTATGTCGACGGTAATTCGTTGACGGCTGTCAAAGCGTGGAAGCGCATAGAAGCGGGCGAGTACGGTAATAGTAGCGTTATAGAAAAGAACGCAAGTTTGTCTACAAGAGCGGCGTATGCGGCGCGAGTGTCGTTTATAACGGACGGCGTGGGCAAAGTATGGGCGCCTTACGATTACGCGGCAGGTAACGACGACCTTTCGCATACTCAGGCAGGCTTTTACGTAAACACTCTTGAAAAGAATCTTGCGAGAGATTTCCGCAATGCGCTTTTGGGCAGAAACGATACTTACGTGTGTTCGGTGTTGAACGAAATCAGATTGTTATCCGACGCGCTTGCCGCGCAGAACACGAATATAGGGGATAACCCCGGCGATGTGGCGGCAACACCCATAGCGCGAACGGTCGATAATACCGCAGGCGCTTTCGACGCGACGGTAACCGTAAGACTGTGGCTTGAAGGAACGGACGGCGACTGTCTTAACTCCGTATTCAACGATAAGATAAGTTTGCGGCTTGTATTCAACAGTATTCCCGTAGCATAAAAAATAAAAACGAAAATGAGATATGTGGTAGACGGTAAAGGGTGGGGGCGGCGCAACCCGCCCTTTACGCTATAAACGCTTTAATGCGAAAAAAATCGGATAACCGCAGAGATAAACACGGAAACGAACAATGAGTGTAAAAAGCAAAAAAATTTTAGAAATTATACTTACGGTAGTAATAATTTTGATACTTGCGTTTGCGGGATTTTTGACGGTGAGTGTGGCGTTTTCGGGAAATAAGGGATATACTCCGCTGTTCGGCCACGCATACGTTTCGGTTCAGAGCGGTTCGATGGAAGGCGCAAAACCCGAAGGAAACGAAGATAAACCCGACGGCTTTTTGAAGGGCGACCTTATTCGGATACGCATTTTATCGGACTCGGAAAAATCGGCGCTCGAAGAAGGCGACGTGATATCGTTTTATATGATGATAGGCGGTGCTTTAAGAATTAACACGCACCGTATAACAGACGTCGGCACGAGCGCGGACGGCAGGCGGCTTTACACGACGAAAGGCGACAATCCGTCTGTCGGCAACGCTGTCGAAGCCGTGTTTGAAACCGATATCGTAGGCATATATACGGGGAGAAAACTCGTCGGGATGGGCAGAGTAACGGATTTTCTGCACTCGTCGGAAGGGTTTTTCTGTTGCGTGGTTTTGCCGTCTCTTGCGATAGTCGCGTATTTCGCGGTAAATCTCGCTGTAACTATAAAGCGCGCGAAAAACACGGGCGCAAGGTCGGTTTCGGATAAAGAAAAAGAGGCAATCCGCTTGGAGATAATGAGAGAATTGATGGAAGAACAACGGAAAAAATCCGTATCGGAAGATAGGGAGAAACAGTCCGAAACGGAGTAATAAATAACTTTACACAGAAGTTAAAGTCAGCGAAAGGATCAGTGATAATATGTCGGAATTTGCAAAATATTACGTGGAATTTTTATGGCTGGCGTTACAGAACGTCTGGTCGTTACTCAAAGGAATAGGTAACTTTTTTTACCGAATATTCGTCGGAGACGCAATAGGCTATTTCGAGTTGATTTTTAAAAACGTCGACGATTTTAACGCGGTCGCGTGGATATTGCTTATAATCGTTTCCGTTATGCACGTTCTTCTTGCATTTTTCCTTCTGTACAGACTGTTTCAGATAATAAGAAGATACTTTATATTCCGCAGCAAGGAAATAGAAAAAGACAAATTGCTCGAAGAGATAGCGAGACTTCACGAAGAATCCGAGCGGCTCATAAGGGAAAAAGAACAGTTGTTTTCTTTGAAAGTCGGTGTTTCGCCGCCTGCTGCCGTTTATCAGACGGTAAACGAAAAGGCAAACGGCAACAAGTCTGAAAACGGAACGCTTGTCGGGGAGTCGGGAAGTCGGTTCACAAAACTTATAAGCCTTGACGAAAAATACGAACAGTTTCCTAATAAAGTTTATATGACCGAAGACGATATGATACCCCTTTCGGAAATTGTAAAAAGATTTGTGAATTTTGCGGCGTCTCAATTGAGTTTATACTATACGGAAGATACGATAAGACTGTTTTTCGCGGGTATGGCGTCGTCTAAAATAATAATTTTAGAAGGTATTTCGGGAACGGGTAAAACCAGCCTTCCTTACGCGATGGGAAAATTTTTCGACAACAACGCCGCGATAATTTCCGTTCAGCCGTCATGGCGGGACAGAGCGGAACTTATAGGATATTTCAACGAGTTTACAAAAAAATTCAACGAAACGGATTTTTTAAGCAGGCTTTACGAGTCCACGTTAAGGGAAGACCCGAACTTTATCGTTTTAGACGAAATGAATCTCGCGCGTATAGAATACTATTTTGCGGATTTTCTTTCTATCATGGAAATGCCTGACGTTGCGGAGTGGACGATAGATTTGATCGCCGCGCCTTCCGTGTCAGACCCCAAAAACGTTATTTACGGCAAACTGTTAGTGCCGCAAAACGTTTGGTTTATAGGAACGGCGAATAACGACGATTCCACTTTTACCATAACGGACAAGGTGTACGATAGAGCGGTCGCCATAACGCTTAACGAAAAGGCGGATTATTTCGACGCGCCCGTAACCGAAAATTACGTGTGTTCCGCAGACTATCTTTCGCATCTTTTCGATGAAGCGGTTAAACAATATTCCGTTTCGGAAAAGAGTATGGGGCAGATAAAAGAACTCGACGAATTTATACAAAAGAATTTCAGGATAAGTTTCGGCAACCGTATGATGAAACAACTTTCCGTGTTTTTACCGGTGTATATGGCTTGCGGGGGCAACGAGACGGACGGCATAGACTTTATGATAACGACGAAAGTCCTGAAAAAATTTACCGCGCTCAATCTTCCTTTTTTGACAAAGGAGATTCAGGGGCTTATCGGGTTTCTTGACAAGAAATTCGGAAAAGGCAAAATGAAAAAATCGGTTGAGTATTTAAAACAATTGCAAAAAATAAGTTAACGTTATGATTAAAAAGACAGATAAGTTACAACAAAGCGTAAAAAAGGAAAAAACAGCGTTATTACCAAAGGTTTTACCTGCGATAAGGGGCGGGCGCAATAAGGTGTACCACAATGTCGTTTCCAAAGCGATAACGCTTGACGACGGCTGGATAACCACTCTTGAAAAGTCGCTTTTTTCGGTGGAAAATATAGTTCGCAATCCCAAAAAATTTATTGCGGAAGAAGATCTCGTTGTAGACGTTGAGCGTGCAAAACGCACCACGGCGAGAACGGTAAGGCACTTGTCTTCTAATTCACGTTACGTGCAGAACGTAACCGAAAGCGGAGACGTGCGTCCGAGAAAAGTACTTACCATGGAAACGGACGAAGATCTCGCGATATATGAAAACCGTTTCGTATGCTCGCTCGTGCATCACGTCGCGGCGTTCGTGGAAACAAGATACGGCGAGATAGTCAGCAAGATGCACGCGTTTGACGAAACGGGCGCGGGGATAATATCTTCTTTTGTGTTCGGGAAGAGCGAGTGCGAAATAAAGATGGGGCTTAAAGTGAAAGAAGCCCCGAAAGATAAGGTTTTATCAATACAGAACGACGAAAAAATAGACAGGATAAAAAATATAAGGGTGCGGGTAAAAGCGCTGCTTAATACGGAATTTATTAAATTTCTTTCGACGAAAAAAGCCGTTCACCCGCCTATAATAAAGACAAATATCATACGGCTTAATACCGATTACAACAACGCGTATAAACTTTGGCTTTACATATCCGGATATACTTTTGAAGGCGTGTCGGTAAAATTCCGCGAAAAGAATCTGCCGATCGAAGAAAAGTTTTATAAAGAAATGACTTCCGTATGCGCCAAGGCGATGCGTTCGCTTTTTGCGGACGGATTGCTTAATGAAAAAGACTACGAAGATATACCGTTTAGGGCGATAACAGAAAAAAATTACAGAATACTTACCGCGTATAAATTTTATCCTGAATTTTCTTCGGATAAAAAAGCGGTGGGCGAAGAGACGGTAAACGAGTATTATTTCAAGGCGATGCGCGACGAGTTTTATAAGGCTACGCGCAAAAACGGGATTTCGGAAGAAAAAGATATCGCGCTTACTTTCTCGCGTTTTTTCCGAAGTATTGCCAAAATCAACGAAGCGATGTATAAAGACGTAATTTTTTCTCTTGTGAAAAAGGAAAAGTTGTTACTTGGCGGCACGGATATCGCTCAAAAAAACGAGCGGGTAAGGATACAAAAAGCGTTTTTAAAAAGATTTCGCCAACTTTCGCGACTGAAATGCGAAGAACTCGAAAAAACGCTGAAATGCGAGACGAGAGAGTGGCTTAAACTCGAAAAACTTTCCCGCGAGTTGGAAGACAAAAGACGGATCAGAAAGGGCAAGTCTGAAAAAAAGAAGTCGGACGCGGAGCGCGCGGCTAAAATAAGGGAAAAAAAGTCGGCGACTATAAAAAGGGCGAAAGAATACGAGTACGCCTTGAAAGAGAGAGAAAGAGAAAAAATCGCCGCGGCAGAAGAGAAAAAGCGCGCGGCAAGGGAAGCGGCGCAGCGCCGCAGGGATTTAAAACGGCTTGCCGAACTCAAAGAAAAATATGAACGTTGATATTAACAAAAAAAGTAAATTAAAAAAAATATACGCAATTTTTTCTAACGTTTTTTTAGTAACGGTGGCTGCGATTGCCGTACTTGCGGTAACGTCGGCAGTTCGCGCCGAAATAACGAATTCCGCGCCGAGCATATTCGGATATTCCTTTTCAATAGTTGTTTCGGGCTCTATGGAGCCGCAAATTAAAACAGGGGAATTGATATGCGTTAAAAACTCGGATATTTCGTCGGCTACGGAAGGGGATTGCGTCGTATTCATAGGCAAAACGGGCGCGGCGGCGGGCGAACGTATCGTTCACGAAGTAATTGAAAAGGGAACGGACGAAAACGGCGTTTATCTCGTTACCAAGGGCGTAAACAATCCTGTGGCTGACGAAGATCTTGTCAGGGCGGACGATTTCGTGGGCAAAACGGTTTGGCAAAGTATGGTTTTAGGTAGAATAATAACTTTTTTGGGGAGCATGGAAAACGCGGCGATATTGATAATGGCGCTGGTAGTTATAATGATTTCCTTGAAATGTTTAATAAAATACGCAAAGGCGGCAAATGCGGAAAGTTAGTGCATAAACGCGCGCGGAGAACGGTTTATGAGTATTAAAAAAGATTGTAACAAATCTTATATTAAATCGGTTTCGGGGCTTATAGCGTCTGCCGCAGTGTTGATATTGTCGCTGGTTCTCTTCGCTTCGCATATTTTCGGTTGGCTTTTGTTGTCTGAAAACAAGGCGGAAATTAGCGGCGTTGAATCTCACGTGGAAACTTGTACCGCCCTTGCGGATTATACGGTATATTCTTATATAGTGGAAAACGAAAATACGAGCGTAGGCACGGCAAATACCGACCTTGTGTTGAGCGCGATAACTTTTCAGGCTTATGACAGAACCTTTGTTGCAAACAACCCTTTTACTTCGGTCTTTGTTAAAATTAGTTTTTCCGCGTACGATATTCCCGAATCCGGCAGTATAAAGTTGCGTATAAACAGGAACAAAACGCCTGTTGACCCCGTAAACGGTCAGCCGCTTACGGACGATTCTGTGTCGAGTACGCTTGAAAACCGTTGTACGAGCGTAATGCGGTTCAGTTTCGGGATAGATAAAACTTTTACGGAGATTGCTTCCGCGCCGAGTGTAACTGACGGCAATACCGCGCTGTATAATGCGGTCAACAACAGTTTTTATAATGCGGCGGCGAACGGACTTATAGGGAGCACTTTTGTCACTAAAACCGTGCAAGGCGGCAACGTATCGTACGAAAAAGGCGAATTTATATTTTTAGAATGCCCGTTTACTTCCGCTATGTGGAACACGAACGGTCAGGGGGTACGCGATACGCTTAACACTTATCTCTATATGTCGTACGATTCGGAACTCATCAACGATTACGTTACGCAACATCAGATGATAATCGGGGCGTCTGAAGTAGACGCGATTATAAACGATCTTTCGGAGTTGATCGTTATATGTACGGAGTAATATGAAAAAACGAATATTTTTATCATTGATATCGATTGTTGTGATGTCGGTTTCTCTCGTTTTTATAACGGGCGGCATTAACGGTTGGTTTATAAAAAGCGAAAGCAATAATTTCGGAGCGACCGCTTCCGTTCATAAGTCTTATTATGAAAGCGGCGACGGGCTTTCGCCGTCGACGGCGTTTGAAATAGCAAGACCCATGCAGTTTTATTATTTTTCGTGGTTGCAAAATCTCGGATATTATAACGCGGCGGTTGGCGATCAGTCCGCTATTAACGCGGGCAGACTTCCGTCCCCCGTGTATTTTAGAATTTCGCAAGATTTAGATATGACGGGTTTTACTCTTCCTTCCGTGGGCACTACCGAAAATCCTTTTGTGGGAGTGCTTGACGGGGGCGGGCACGCAATACGCAACCTTACCGTATCGAATACGGAAAATTTCAATTTGATAACAAATCCGCCCGTTGGCGCGTCGAACGTGGTAGGTTTTCAGATAGTAGGCGTTTTCGGCGTCGTGGGTAAAATAAAAAACACGCAGGTTACGTTTGACGCAAGCGCCGCCGCGGTAAAAAATCTGGTTTTAAGCGACGTTACCGTAAAGACGCAAGACCCGCTTAACGACGTTTCGCTTATCGGCGTGGCGGCGGGATACGTAAACGGAGAACTTTCAAACGTAACGGTAGCGGGCGGAGCGATATCGGTCGGCGCAAATATTTTGCCGCTTTCGGCATATACTTCCGCATACTCGGATTTTTCGCTTATCGGATATTGCGAAGAAAACTGTAAATCGCAAATAAATCTCAATTTTACCGAAGTGTACGCGCCGTATGTCGATTCCGCATACGTGCCGGGCAGTATGGCGCAGGGCGCGGGCGACAACTGGGGCGGAAGTATCGATATGAAATCCTTGAATTTAAGGCTTTTCGATTTGCTTAATTCAGGCAATACCGTTTATTCTTCCGGACAGTATTTCGGATATTATGCCGACGAGTATCAGACAATATCGGTAGGACGCGGCAATAACGTTCAGACCTATTATACAGGCAATCCTACGACAACACGTATATTTTACAATCTGCTCGGCGAAGGAACTCACACTTATAGAAATCAGAATTTTAATATGCCGGGGACTTGCGTTCCGTTGCTTGTGGACGAAAATTTTCGGACGCTCGACGTGAATACGGGATACATAGTAAGCGGCACGGAAAGTCTTTCCGGTGTAAACGGTACGATAAGGTCATCTTCTTACGAAACGCGTTTTATAAGCAATTCTTTGGATGACGTGAACAAAACGCGCGAACAGGTGTACAGCGGCACGGGCACGACTTTCCCGTCTTACGACAAAACAAAGACGGAAATAATAACAAATGCCGGCGCAAATTATTCTTCGGGAAATTTTCTTCTTATAAAAGACGAACTCGAAGGGTTCAACGGCAATCATACGCCGACTTCCGCTTCCGCGGTGTACGGAATAAATAAAAGCGACGCAACGACCCCAACCGCGCTCGGACTTACGAAGTACAATCCTTCAAGACTGTCTTTGGATTCTTTGCTTTACGGTGAAAATTTTATTCACGGAATACATTTCGTCGGTTCGAGCATCAGCGCGAACAACAAGGTAACAATGAGCAACGCTCTTATAAACGGCGTTTCTTACAATAATTACGAACTGCCGACGAGTTCGATAAATTTCAGGGTCAAAGAGGAAGGTTTTATAAATTGTTTCGCGGGGTCATACTATTCGAGAACAAACAGCAGTTGGGCGGACAGTTTCTTTTCGCTACATGAAGTCGTGAGAAACGGAAACAGTATAGTTTCGATAAGAGAGATAAAATTCATTTACGAAAATCTCGATTACGATCCGAACATGCCGGGTAGCAATAAGTACGTTTACAGATTCGATAATCAGGCTATTCCGACGAACGCGGGTAATTTGGTGTTCGATATGCGTTTTCTTACCGAACAACCGCCCGTAGACAATGCGCTATATTATTTTGAAATACCCGTAAACTCGGGTGAATACGCGCTCGGCACGGTGAGCGGAAAGAGCGGCGGCGGATATCTGATGTATCTCGACATATCCGCGAGCGCATTGCAGTATGACGGAGAAAAGACAGTAGAAACAAAAACCACCGTCAAGTATAAATACGAGTATCCCGACGGTATTAACCTGTCGGGCGTAGGAACTGTGCCGCCTGCCGTTTTGGCGGAAACGGTTGTTACAACCGGCGATAAAACGGTTACTCTCGCTACCGCTCAAACGGACGCTTATACCGCGCTGCTTATGCGTAAAGCGAGCCATTTGCAGACCGCGGGCAATGCCATCGTCGTTAAATTAACGGGAATAGAAGAAACGGTGGAGCAACGCGTTACGGTAATCGAAACCGTAAACGGCGTCGGTTCAGTTTACGAAATAATAACCGTAAGTATATATAATAAAGACGTTAACGGAAACGTTTTAAGCGTGAATACCGTTTGTTCCGCAAAAAAAGACGGGGTAGAAATATCCGTTCCGACGCAGTACGGGGGAGCGGTAACAACGCCGCCATCTTCGGCGTCCAACGCGGTGTTCGGTTTCCGTTACGTGGATTACGGCGGAAACGTTACGAGCGACTATTTGTATACCGAAGCGACAGGTGGCGGCATTGTCGGGACGTTTGCATTTACCGTAATTTCCGACGAAGATATTACCGTTATCATTGAAAGCATATCTTCCGAATATCCGACAACCGTGAACGGCGTAACCGTTTCGCTCGGTGACGAAATCGACGTTTCACCGTAACGTTAATACATATAAGCAGAAGTAAAAAATCGCATAACTTATTGATAATTA
>CAJOMP010000003.1:16577-59376 GCA_905235785.1 uncultured Clostridia bacterium
AAATCGGCTGCCGCGCGGTTTTATATAAAATTTAATTACGACGATTTTTTAAGTTGAGACCAAAGCACGGTTGCAATCTGTAACGGAACGCCTATCGTAAAAATGGCCCATAAATTATATGCTAAAGTTAAAAAAGTCAGGTATACGGTGGCGAGAGCCGTCCATATCAATACCGAAATAAGAATAAATGTAAATTTCCGTTTTCCCCAGATACAGTTAAATATCAACAGTACGACCGCGGTAGAAGGCACTGCGGCAACGAATAATATCCATAACACTTCATCGATAAATATAATTCCGTATGTAAACATAACAGTTGCTAAAATCCATACGAGCGAAACGGCAAGCAACGTTATTACGATTTTATTGCGTTTGTTTGTTCGGCTCGTATATTTTTTGTCGTAAGAATCGTTTTCGACGTTCGTTACAAGATAGTCGAGACTTACTTCGTATAAATCGGCAAGGTCTTTTAATACGTCGATAGGCGGCGTTGCTTCGCCGCGTTCCCATTTAGAAACCGACTTGTCGGTGTAATTCAGTTTTTCGGCAACTTCTATTTGCGTCATGTTGCGTTCCGTTCTTAATCTCGTGAGATTTTGCGGAAGCGTTTCTTTAACAGTATTCATATAGCAATAATAGCATATTTTTTTGTTAAAATCAACGGTTTTTCGCTTGTTTTTTAGTCGATAGAATTAACTCTCGTAAAAGTAGAATTGCAATTCTACGTATATTCTATGCCGCGGAAGAAAGGTTCTACCTTAAAAACTTGTAAAATCAAGCCGCTTGCAATACAATTTAAATATAAAAATTGCAAAACAGGGCGCGAAATGCCGTAATTAGAGACTTGCGTTTTGCGCGTAAATTTTAAGGAGAGAAAAAATGACGAATATATATAATAAAAAAGAAATGCCGTTGGTGTTTGCCGTCGACGACAATTACGCGCCGTTTTTGTGCGTTGCTTTAAGGTCGATAATAGACAACGCGTCGACTGACTATTATTATAAGATTTACATTTTAAATACGGGGATATCCGAAAGCAACAAAGAAAGGATAACGAGTATAGCGGAAGAATTGACGGACGACCTTTCCGTCGAATATGTGGACGTTGCCGATCGTATGGACGCAATTAAGGACAAAACGGCGCTCCGCGATTATTATACGAACGCAATATATTACAGAATATTTATTCCGTCGCTTTTCCCGCAGTATGATAAAATACTGTATCTTGACAGCGATATGGTCTTTTTGGAAGATATTTCAAAGTTGTATGAAACCGATTTAGGGGATAATATTTTCGGCGCCGTACACGAAGAAGCGATGTCTTTTTTCGACGTGTTCGGCACTTATGCGGAAGAGTTTTTGGATGTTCCGCGTATGGAATATTTCAATTCGGGGCTTTTGCTTATAAATACCAAAGAATATATAAAGTCAGCCGTTGAACAAAGATTTATCGACCTTATGTTAAGGCATAAGTTTGAAGTCGCGCCCGATCAGGACTATCTGAACGTTATTTGCAAAGGCAGAGTAAAGCATCTCGATATCGGTTGGAACAAAACCCCGATACCGGAAAAGAAATTTAAAGACAAAGATATTAAACTTATACATTATAAACTTAATTTTAAACCTTGGCATTACGATAACGTGCGTTATCAGGACGCGTTCTGGAAATACGCTAAAAAGACGCCTTTTTACGACGATCTTTTAAAGATGCGCAACAATTATACGCAGGAAGAAAAGGATAAAGACAGTATTGCGTTTATCAATCTGCAAAAAATGGCGCACAGGCACACTGTCGGCATAAACAACTATAAACGTTTAATGATGAGAAGCGCAACGTAAAATTATTAGAATAACAAATGAGAAAAGGCGTAACTTTGATGTTTAACTTTGGAGAATAGCCGTGATTTACGTGATGATCGTTTTATCAGCGTCCGTTTTTATCGGCGCAATGAATTGTCTGTTTGCGTTACCGACGTTTGACGGCGACGTGTGGCGAGTTGTTTTCAGCGTTGCTATGTCGGTTATCGCGGCTATTTTAATCGACGGCATTTTTGCCACGATAGTAAGGTGGATATTGCCGAAAAAATGGTTTTCACTCGATAAAAAACGGTTTGCGGCGGGTAGGAGAGAGCGGCGTTTTTACGAAAGGCTCGGCATAAAAAAATGGAAAGACAAGGTAATAGAACTCGGTTGTTTTACCGGATTTCGCAAAAACAGGATAGCAGAACCCGCTAACAACGAGTATATAGGCAGGTATATTATCGAAGCGAATTACGGGATCGTCGTGCATATTGCGTGTATGTTCTGCGGATATCTTGTATGCCTTTTATTTCCCGCGCATTGGTATTCCGTCGGTGTTCCCGTAGGATTTGTAAACATGATGCTTAATCTGTTTCCGCTTATGATACTCAGATATAATCTTCCTAAACTTCACTCGCTTTACCGTTTTAACCTTAAACGTGAAAAAGAGAATAAAACCGATATGCGCAAAGAAAAAGAGCCTTCTTTGATTGCATAAGCACATACATATAGTTAATATAGCGATAAAAAACCGAAAGTAATCGTTTACGTCGGTTTTTTTGTTTTTACACGCTTTACTTATTTTAAAAAAAGTAATAAAATAATAAAGTAACTGAAAGAAATAGAAATATTCTTATCGGAGATTAAATATGAAAATTATTCACACAGCGGATATGCATCTCGATTCCGTGATCGACACGTTGCCGTCAGATAAAAGCAAGATCCGCCGCGATGAGATTTTACATACTTTCGAGCGCCTTTGCGAATACGCGAAAGAGAATAGCGTTAAAGTCGTGATAATAGCGGGCGACGCCTTTGACAGCCGGCGCGTTTCAAAGAAAACGACGGGGCGTTTTATAGAAGCGATTACAAACACCGAAGGCGTGGATTTTTTATATCTTTCGGGCAATCACGACGCCGCTTTTTTAGAAGAGCGTAAGGAAATGTTACCGCAGAATTTTAAAATCTTTGAAAACGAGTGGACGACTTTTAAGTATGATAATGTCGCTATAAGCGGCATAACTTTCGATAAATTCAACGCGCCGTTTGTTTACGACAACCTTAAACTCGACGCGGGCGACGTCAATATCGTCTGTATGCACGGGCAAATTCTGGGGTATAAGTCGGAAGAAACGGCGGAAACCGTAAGTATTCCGATGCTTAAAAATAAAAACATCGACTATCTCGCGCTCGGGCATATCCACTCGTATTCGGAAGGGAAAATCGACGAGCGTGGAACTTACGCTTATTGCGGTTGTCCCGACGGCAGGGGATTTGACGAAACGGGCGTAAAAGGATTTGTGTTGCTTAACGTCGAAGGGCGAAAAGTCGATAAAAAATTCGTACCGTTTTGCAGTAGGATTTTCGCCGAAAAAGAGTTTAACGTGGAAAACGAGAGTTCTTTTTATACTTTCCGCAATAAGGTTATCGAAGAATTGAAAGGCGAATATCCGCCTGAAAGCCTCGTAAAAGCGGTAATTACGGGTTCGCACTCGGCGGAGTTTTTGGTCGATAGAGAAGATTTGTCGGCAAGATTAAACGAAAATTTCTTTTTTGCAAAAGTGTACGATAAAACCGTCATAAAATTATCCGCGGATGATTACGCTCTTGATAAATCGGTGCGCGGCGAGTTTGTGCGGACGGTCTTAAACAGCGACCTTTCCGATGAAGATAAAAATGCCGTGATTCTGACGGGGCTGAACGCGTTAAAGGGGGAACTGTAATATGAAAATAATTAACTGTTACGTTTCTTCTTTCGGGAAGTTGAAAGATTTTTCCTTTGATTTTACGGACGGGTTAAACACCGTAAAGCATGATAACGGCTGGGGGAAAAGCACCTTCGCGTCTTTTATTAAGTCGATGTTTTACGGACTTGACGACTCTAAACGCGGGATAGACGACAACGAGCGAAAAAAGTTCGCGCCGTGGAATTCGACGGAAAAATTCGGCGGCAATCTGACTTTCGAGTGGAAGGGCGGAAAATATAAAATAGAGCGTTTTTTCGGAGCGAAATCGTCCGAAGATGCTGTAAAACTTTACGACCTTTCTACAAATAAAGTTTATACCGAAGGGAAAGCGGTGGAAAATCTCGGCAAGCGCGTGTTCAGTATAGACGAAGAAGGGTTTTTATCAACGACGTATTTTTCTCAAAAAGATTTTGAAATAAAAAGCAATACGAGCATTACGGCAAAATTCAACGAAGTGTGCGAAATACAGGATTCGGACGCGTTCGATAATGCGCTTTTTAAGCTCGACGGAAAAATAAAAGAATTGAAATCTCGCGGAGATAAAGGCAGAATAGCCGATTTGAAACGTTCGCTTGTTGCGACGGAAGAAAATATAGAGCGCGCTAAACAATCGGTAAAAACAATCGAAAGTTTAAAAACCGATTTAGGGATAATAAAGGGCGAAAGCGAAACTCTCGGAGAGAAGATAAAATCGCTTACCGAACGCGTGGAAGCGGCGGGCAAAAGAGAAGCCGCTGCGGAGCGAAAAAAACGTTATGACGCTCTAAATGCGGAGATTGCGGAATTAAATGCCGAAAAATCGCGCGCGGAGAAAGTGTTAAACGATAAAACCGTTACGGAACAGCAGGTTGACGATTGCGAAAAGTGTATTCGCGATTTGTACGATATGAGCGTAAAAAAAGAAACGCTGAAAAAGGATCTCGAAGATTATGCGCCGCAAGCAAAGGTTGACAAAGCGCCGAAAATCCCGAAATTACTATTTATCGTTCTCGCTGTTGCGTGCGTTTTGTTTGCGTGCGGAATAATTCTTGCGTTTACCGCAGGGCTTTGGGGGCTTTCTTTTGCGGTAGCGGGGGTAATCGCCGCGTTGATTTCTTTTGCCTATATTGTTTCGTCAAGGAAGAAATATTTTGACTTAAAAACGAGCGACGGCAAACTTGCGGAGATATACGAGCGTAAAAAACGCGCGTTTTCCGAGTGTGAAGAAAGCGAACGGAAACTCGAACGCGGGCTTGACGAGTATTTTTCGGCGTTCGGTTTTTCGGAAAACAATTTGTCATATCAACAAAAATTAAACCTTTTAAAAGACGCCGTGAAAATGCGTGATGAGTGCGACAGAGCGATAGAAAAAAGGTCTTCGGAACTTAAAAGTCTTTCGGATTTTGCCGCGGTAAATGGCGGTGATACGGAGAGCGTTTCGGAACTGAACGAACAGCTGAAAATCGCCGCGGACTGGTATAAAAACAAGATAAGCGAAGCCGAACGGATAAAATCGAGAATAGACGCGCTTGAAAATGCATCCGACAGCCTTTTAGATATCGAAAACAGAGGGGCGGAACTTAAAGAGCAACTTAAAGAGTGCGAAAAAGAGTTAAAAATTCTGACTTTAACGGCGGAATTTTTGAATACAGCGGACGAAGCGCTTAAAATCAGATATAGAACGCCGTTGCAGGACAGCCTTAATAAGTATATCGGTAAGATTTCGGGCGCGGATATTTCCGTCGCTATCGATACGGATATGAAAGTTTCGGTAAATGTAGCGGGGGCGGAAAGGGAAACGGAATTTTTCAGCAAGGGATACCGTAATTTATTTGAAATATGCAAGCGTTTTGCGCTTACGGATATTCTTTTTACCGTTGAAAAACCGTTTATAATACTTGACGACCCGTTCTATAATCTTGACGACGGAAAAACGGTCGCGGCGCTGGAACTTGTAAAACAACTGTCCGCGGAATATCAGATAATATATCTTGTATGCCACGAATCGCGGATAGCGTAACCGAAGCGGAAAAACTAAATGGACAAAAAGATACTTAAAATCGAACTTGTGCCCGACGGGTGTTGGTATTCTAATCTTCGCGCCGTGCTTTCCGCAAAAGAGTGGAATTACATTAAAGCGAAAGCCAAGGAAAGGGCGGGCGGCAAGTGCGCAATCTGCGGGAAAAAAACTAATTATCTCGACGCGCACGAGCAGTGGAGTTACGACGAGAAAAAAGGCGTCCAGAAACTTATCGGCATTATCGCCGTGTGTAAGGATTGCCACAGCGTTATACACATAGGCAGAACATCGCTTGTCGGCAATATCGAAAAAGCGGAAAATCATTATTTAAAAGTAAACGGCGCGACTTACGCGGAATACCGCGCGGCGCTTAAAAAGGCTAACGAAGAACATAGGCGGCGAAACGAAGTGTCCGAGTGGTCGCTCGACATTTCTTATCTTAAAGATTATTTAGACGAAGGAGATACAAGTGGAAATCATTGACGCGCACGCGCATATTTATCCTGCGAAGATAGCGGCAAAAGCAACGGACGCGATAGGAGCGTTTTACGATATCAAAATGGCGATGCCTGCGGGAATTCCCGACAGACTTATCGAAGTCGGTAAAAAGGCGGGAATTTCTCGGTTTGTCGTGCACTCTTGCGCAACGAAAGCGGCGCAGGTCAGGTCGATAAACGAGTTCATCAAAAAGGAAATAGACGAGCATCCGGAATTTCTCGGATTTATGACTTTGCATCAGGATCTTACGGAAGAACAGGTGGAAGAAGAGATCGAGTGGTGTTTAAAAAACGGGTTCAAAGGCATAAAGTTGCACCCCGATTTTCAGAAATTTTATATCGACGGCGAAAACGCGGAAAAGTTTTACCGCGCGGCGGGCGATAAACTTCCTATATTGTTTCACACGGGCGACAACAGATACGAGTATTCTAAACCGCACAGACTTGCGAAAATTGCCGCAAAGTATAGAAACGTCAATTTTATCGGCGCGCATTTCGGCGGCTATCGCTGTTGGGACGAAGTGGATTGCTATATGGGGCTCGATAACGTGTATTTCGACACTTGTTCGTCGTTGCCGTTTATTTCGGCGGAAAAGGCGGAAGGTTTAATAAGAAAATTCGGCGCGGAAAAATTCTTTTTCGGTACGGATTTCCCGATGTGGGACGCAAGTGAAGAGATAGAGCGTTTCAATAAACTTTCGCTTTCCGATAATGAAAAAGAAAAGATTTTGGCGCTGAATATAAAAACGTTGCTTAAACTTGATTGAAACGGATTTAAAACGCTTGACAAAGTCAGGCGTAATCGTTATAATTATAAAAAAAATATTTTGTTAAGAAATATATTCAATAATATTCAATGCGATAACGGAGATATTCCGTAGTTCGGGGCTTAAAGAGAGTCGGCGGGTGGTGTAAGCCGACGGAACCGATACGGTCGCTCACTCCGTTGCAGGCGTGGTGAAAGGGAAACCGAGTAATTGCGTTCGTAACCCCGCGTTAAGGGGAAATAGAGAGATTGCGCGGCTTAAAAACGTTAAATTTAGCCAAGGCGCAGTAAAACGGGTGGTACCGCGGTTATTTCGTCCCGAACTGTTGTTCAGTTCGGGCGTTTTTTTATTCAATCACTAATAGAGGAGGGTATTATGAAAAAAATATCGATATGCGACACGTCGCTGAAAGTAATCGGTACGGGCATGGCGAACGTACTGTCATTTAAAGAAAAACTGGAAATAGCGAAGCGACTTAGCGAACTGTGCGTTGACTGTATCGAAGTTAACCCTTCCAAAAGCGATAAAGCGGACGAGATTTTAATAAAAACGATTTGTAATTGCGTCGGTAAATCCGTAGTGTCCTGCGTTTCGGGCGATACGGCGGAACAGATCGAAGCGAATTATGCGCTGATAGCGGGCGCGAAAAGAAAACGGCTTAACGTTGTTATTCCGGTTTCGCCCATACAAATGGAATATACGCTCGGTAAAAAACCCGCGTCGGTTTTGGAACAATTAAAAACGCTTATCTTAAAGGCGGTTTCCCTTTGCGAAGACGTTGAAGTTTCTTTGGTCGACGCGACGCGCGCCGAACCCGACTTTTTATACGGCGCTATCAAAACGGCGATAGAGTGCGGGGCAAAGACCGTATCGGTGGACGATATCGCGGGCACAATGCTCCCCGAAGAGTTCACTGCGTTCGTCAAGGGTATAATCGATAACGTTCCGCAAATTGCAAGCGTAAATCTCGTTGTCGGAGCAAGCGACGTTCTCGGAATGGGGGTTGCGAACGCGCTTTCGGCAATCGCCGCGGGCGCCGACGGAATAAAGGTTTCTTCCGTTAAAACCGACGCTTTGCCTTCTACCGAAAGAATTTCCGCCGCAATGGAAAATATCGGCGTAAAACGCGGTTACGACACTAATCTTAATAAAACGGCTATTAAACGCCTTGTTTCCGCTATCGCAGAACTTTCGACCGTTAAAAGCGAAAAATCCGCGACGAGCGTTTCGGAAGAGCAAGTCGAATCTCTTTCAAAAGAACTTTCGCTTTCCGCGCTGTCGAAAATCATAAAAAAACGCGGTTACGATTTGGGCGCCGACGACGTTAAAAAGGTTTATTCCGAGTTTATCAGACTTTCCGACAAGAAAGAAGTCAACACCAAAGAACTCGACGCGATAATCGCGGCTAACGCTTTGCAAGTGCAGGAAACTTATTCGCTTGAAAACTTTTCCGTGTACACGAGCAACGTTTTGCCGTCAACCGCAAGCATAACTCTCTTAAAAGACGGCAAGTCGCACAGCGGACTTTCGTACGGCAACGGTCCTGTTGACGCGGCGTTTCTTGCCATCGAGTCGGTAACCGGCAGACATATCGAACTCGACGATTTCGACCTGTCGGCGGTAACGGAAGGTAAAGAAGCTATGGGACAAGCGATAGTTAAACTGCGCCATAACGGGGTAATATATTCGGGCAGGGGAATTTCTACCGATATAGTCGGCGCTTCTATCCGCGCTTATCTCGGCGCTATAAATAAAATAGTATACGAGGAGAGTAAAAAATGAACCTGTCATTTTCAACCAACGGCTGGAAACTCTCTTTCGACGTTTTGATGAAATTACTTAACGAAAATAAAATTTTCGGTCTTGAATTGCACGACGTTTCTTCGACCGTGTTCGGCGCGGAAAAACCGTTTGCGAAACAGAACTTATCTAAAACCAAAAAGAAACTGTTTGAAAACGGCGTAACTATTTCCTGTATAGACGCCGTCGGTAATCTTGCCGGCGATAGCGAAGATAAAAACGTAAAAGAAATTCTTTCGCTTATTTCGCTCGCGAAAGACCTTGATTGTAAGTACATACGCTTGCACGCGTTTGCGGCGGACGATAAAGACTTCGCTTACTGTGACGCTAACGTGAAATCGGTGGTAAAACGCGTTCTTTCGGACGCGGAGAAGTCGGGCGTTACTTTGCTTATCGAAACTATGGGTATATACGCCGACACTTCGCTCCTAGCGGAAACGCTCGGAGAATTTGCGTGCGACAATCTTTCCGCCGTATGGGACGTGTACCATACTTGCGCTCTTGCAGGCGAGAGCCCCGATAAGACGGTTAAAAATCTCGGCAAACATATAAAACATATTCATATTAAAGACAGCGTTAAGACGGAAAACGGCGCTTGCTACCGTTTGCTCGGAGAAGGCGAGTTGCCGCTTAAAGCGGTTTTTGCTACCTTGCGTTCGGTCAATTACGAAGGCTTTATGTCGCTCGAACTCTATCCCGACGCTTTGGAAGGGCTTGGCGACGCGGAAATAGTATTGCCGCAGTTTGCGGGGTATATGTCGGGTTTTGAATCCGTACCGTCGTGGCGTAGCGGGCTTTACGACAACAAAACTAAAACGGGCAAATATATTTGGGAAAAGGAAACGCTTATCGATTGCACTTTTCCGCAGGTTTTAGACCGTGTGGTAAAGGAGTTTCCCGATCAGATAGCATTTAAATATACAACGCTCGATTATACCCGTACGTATTCGGAATTCCGCGACGAAGTCGACGTTGTCGCGCGCGCTTTAATGTCCGTGGGCGTTAAAAAGGGCGACCACGTTGCGGTGTGGGCGACCAACGTGCCCGAGTGGTATCTTACTTTTTGGGCAACGATAAAAATCGGCGCTGTACTCGTTACAGTTAATACGGCATACAAAATTCACGAAGCGGAATACCTTTTAAAGCAGTCGGACACGCATACTCTCGTACTCATTAAGGGGTACAGAGATTCCGACTACGCGGGCATAATCAACGAATTGTGTCCCGAACTCAAATCGGTCAAAAAGGGCGAACCGCTCCACTCTAAACGTCTGCCGTTTTTGCGCAACGTGATAACGGTCGGTTTTGAACAGGCAGGTTCGCTTACCTTTGCGGAATTTATGGACAGAGCGAAGACGGTTTCAAAAGAAGAACTCGCTGTTCTTGCTAACGCCGTCGACGTGCACGACGTATGCAATATGCAATACACTTCCGGCACGACGGGATTTCCGAAAGGGGTAATGCTCACTCACTATAACGTAGTCAACAACGGCAAGTGTATAGGCGACAGGATGGATCTCTCTACCGCCGACCGTATGATGATACAAGTGCCTATGTTCCATTGTTTCGGAATGGTGCTCGCTATGACGGCGTCGATAACTCACGGCGTTACCATTTGCCCGTTACCGTATTATTCGCCGAAACCCGCTCTTGCCTGTATAAATCAGGAGCGGATAACCTGTTTCCACGGCGTTCCGACAATGTTTATCGGTATGCTTTCTCATCCCGATTTTGAAAGGACGGATTTTTCCTATATGAGAACGGGTATAATGGCGGGCAGCCCCTGTCCCGTCGCAGTAATGCAGGAAGTTGTCGACAAAATGAATATGAAGGAAATAACTATCGTTTACGGACAGACGGAGGCGTCCCCCGGGTGCACAATGTCTTCTACCGACGACAGTTTGGAAGTCAGAGTGAATACAGTCGGCAGAAATCTTCCGAATATAGAGTGTAAGATAGTCGATCCCGAAACGGGCGAAGAGTTGCCGTATAACACCGTGGGCGAATTTGTGGCGCGCGGGTATAACTTAATGAAGGGGTATTATAAAATGCCCTTGGAAACGGCGCAGGCGATTGACGCCGGCGGCTGGTTACACACTGGCGATTTGGCGCTTAAAATGCCCGACGGCAATTACAGGATAACGGGCAGGCTCAAAGATATGATAATCCGCGGCGGCGAGAACCTGTATCCCAAAGAGATAGAAGATTTCTTATACACACACCCGAAAGTCAGCGACGTGCAGGTGGTAGGCGTTCCGGACGAAAAGTACGGCGAAGAAGCGTACGCTTTCGTTATAGTAAAGGAAGGCGAGAGCCTTACAGAAAAGGAGTTGCGCGATTTTTGCGTTGCGAATATAGCAAAGCACAAAGTTCCGAGATACTTTGATTTTGTGGACGCTTTCCCGATGAACGCCGCGGGTAAAATATTAAAGTATAAAATGCGCGAAGACGCGGCAAATAAGATAAAAAATATTACGAAACAATAAAAGGAGCATTGTTATGGAAATAAAAATCGAAAAAGCGAAAACGTTAAAAGACAAGCCGGATTCTAATAAACTCGGTTTCGGTAAATATTTCACCGACCATATGTTTGTTGCAGATTTTGACGAAAAGAACGGCTGGCACGACGCGAGAATAGTTCCTTTCGGGTATATGCCTATACATCCCGCGTCAACCGTATTTCATTACGGCGCGGAAATTTTTGAAGGCATGAAGGCTTATAAAACATCGGACGGTTATCAAATGTTCCGCCCGTTTGAAAATCTCAAACGTATGAATAATTCCGCGGAACGTCTTTGCCTTCCCGAAATTCCCGAAGATATGTGGATAGAAGGGCTTACTAAACTTATCGATCTCGACTACGAGTGGATACCCGAAAGCGCGGGAACGTCTTTATATATCCGCCCGTTTATGTTCGGCAACGACGAATCTTTGGGCGTACATGCCGTTCATAATGCGAGATTCGTTATAATTCTCTCGCCCGTCGGAAACTATTACGCGGAAGGGCTTAATCCCGTAAAAATCAGCATAGAAAGCGAAGACGTAAGGGCGGTACGCGGCGGTACGGGGTACGCTAAATGCGGCGGAAACTATGCGGCAAGTTTAAGAGCGGGAAAAAGAGCCGAATCGCAGGGTATTTCGCAGGTTTTGTGGCTCGACGGCGTCGAAAGAAAGTATATCGAAGAAGTCGGCTCTATGAACGTTATGTTTAAAATCGACGGCGAAGTGGTAACGCCCGCGCTCACGGGTTCGGTGCTCCCCGGTATAACCAGAAAATCCATAATAGAAATATTAAAAGAAAAAGGGTACAAAGTTTCCGAAAGGCTTATTTCGGTTGACGAATTAGCAAGCGCGGCAGAAAGCGGTAAACTCGAAGAAGCGTGGGGCACGGGAACGGCGGCAGTCGTTTCTCCCATAGGACACCTGTATTATAAAGGTAAAGATTACGTTGTTTCCGATAATAAAATCGGTAAACTCACGCAAGAACTCTACGACGAACTTACGGGAATACAGTGGGGCAGAATCAAGGACGAACGCAACTGGTGCTATAAGGTGAAAATTTAATGTTCGATAAACGCGTTGCGCTTTTTATGGGGCATTACGGTAGCGGTAAAACTTTTTGCGCCGTAAATTACGCTCTTGCGCTCGCAAGAAAAGGCTTTCCCGTAAGTATTTACGATCTCGATATCGTAAACCCGTATTTCAGAACTGTAGACGCCTATAAAACGCTCGAAAAAGCGGGTGTGGAACTAATAGTTTCGCCGTATGCCGAAACAAACGTGGATATTCCCGCAATGAACGCGGCGTCATATAAAATGGTGGACGATAAGTCTCGGCGCGCGGTGCTGGACGTAGGCGGCGACGAACGCGGCGCGCTTGCGCTCGGCAGGTTTTACGAGAAAATCAACGAAGAAAACGATTTCGATTGTTTTTTAGTGGTAAATCCGTTTCGTCCCGAAACGCGCGACATCGCGGGGGCGATTGACGTCAAAAACGAAATTGAAACAGTTTCGAGAATAAAGTTTACGGGAATAGTAAACAACGCTAATTTAGGCGAAGAAACGACGTTAGAGCATATATTTTACGGCAAAGAATTCTGCGAGAAGTTGGGCGAAAAATTAAATATTCCCGTCAAATTTTCCGCTGTTACGGGAAGACTTTGCGAAAAAGCGAAGGAAAAAACTGACAAGGTGTTGCCCGTCGAACCGATAAAGTACGGCGACTGGCTGTAATATAAGGAGTAAAAAATGGCAAAGGTTATTTTTAACGAAGATCGTTGCAAAGGATGCGGATTGTGCGTTACGGCTTGTCCGAAAGGCATAGTTTCGCTGGAAAAAGACAAAATCAATGCAAAAGGGTATCACCCCGCCGGAGTCAAGGAACAGGATAAGTGTATAGGTTGCGCGAGTTGCGCGCTTATGTGTCCCGATACGGTCATAACGGTGGAAAGGTAGGTGTAAAATGAGCGAAAAAGTTTTAATGAAAGGAAACGAAGCCTTGGCGGAAGCGGCAATAATGGCAGGATGTAAGCATTATTTCGGCTATCCGATAACGCCGCAGACGGAAGTTGCGGCATACATGGCAAAGCGTATGCCGAAAATCGGCGGTACGTTTTTACAAGCGGAATCGGAGATTGCCGCGATAAATATGGTTATCGGCGCGGCGTCTTGCGGCGTGAGAGCGATGACGAGCAGCAGCAGTCCCGGAATTTCTTTAAAGAGCGAAGGAATTTCTTATCTTGCCGGTTGCGAATTGCCCGCGCTTATAGTAAACGTTCAAAGGGGCGGCCCGGGGCTCGGCGGAATACAGCCTTCGCAGTCGGATTATTTTCAGGCGACGAAAGGCGGCGGACACGGCGACTATCACCTGATAGTTTTAGCCCCCGCGTCTGTGCAGGAAATGTTTGATATGGCGTTTAAGGGCTTTAACCTTGCCGATAAATACCGTGTTCCCGCAATGATACTTGCGGACGGAACGATGGGGCAAATGATGGAACCCGTAAGCCTTGACGCTAACGCTATTGAGACGTATGATAAACCTTGGGCGACCAAGGGTACGGGCAATCACGAAGGCAGAAACGTTATAAACTCGCTTTCTCTTTCACCCGCGCAACTCGAAGAGTGGAACGTTTCCCGTTACGAAAGATACGCGGCGATCGAGCGCGACGAAGTTATGTACGAAGAGTTTATGATGGACGATGCGGAAATATGCGTCGTGGCGTTCGGCATAGCGGCGCGCGTTTCAAAGAACGCAGTAGTGGCGGCGAGAAAACAAGGGTTAAAAGTCGGTATGATTCGCCCGATAACTTTGTGGCCTTTCCCGAAGGAAGTTTTGAATAAGGCGGCAGACAAAGTAAAGGCTTTCCTTTCCGTGGAACTCAATATGGGGCAGATGGTCGACGACGTCAAACTTGCGACAGGGTGTAAAAAACCCGTATACTTCTACGGTAGAACGGGCGGCGTGATTATGAGCCCCGACGAAGTGCTTTCCGCAATTCAAAAAATCGAAAAAGGAGAAGCGAAACAATGGTAGTATTTGAAAAGACCAAAGGATTGACAGACGCTCCGCTCCATTATTGCCCGGGGTGTACTCACGGTATTATTCACAGACTTGTGGCGGAATCGCTCGAAGAACTCGGTGTTCTCGATAAGACGGTCGGCGTTGCGAGCGTCGGTTGTTCGGTGTTCTCATACAATTATTTTAATTGCGATATGATACAGGCGGCGCACGGAAGAGCGCCCGCGGTAGCGACCGGTGCAAAACGCGCAGACCCCACGAAAGTCGTCTTTACATATCAGGGCGACGGCGACCTTGCGGCTATCGGCACGGCAGAAACTGTGCATGCGGCGGCGAGAAATGAAAATATTACAGTCATTTTCGTCAATAATGCTATTTACGGTATGACAGGCGGACAGATGGCGCCGACAACTCTTCCTAATCAGGTAACGCAAACGTCGCCTTACGGCAGAGACGTAACCGTTGTGGGATATCCCGTGAAAGTGTGCGAAATGTTGTCGCAGGTAACGGGCGCGTCTTATCTTGAAAGAGTTGCGGTAAACAACGTCAAAAACATCCGCGCGGCGAAGAAAGCGATAAAGCGTGCTTTCCAAAACCAGATAGAAGGCAAAGGTTTTTCACTTATTGAAGTGCTTTCTACATGCCCTACGAACTGGGGATTATCGCCTAGCGAAGCGATAAAGTGGCTGGACGAAAATATGGAAACGTATTATCCGCTCGGCGTGTATAAAGACAAATACAAGGAGGAGAAATAAATGGCGACAAAAATTCTGATAGCGGGATTCGGCGGACAGGGCATATTGTTCGCGGGAAAGGCGCTCGCGTATACGGGATTGAAATGCGGCAAAGAAGTATCATGGCTACCGTCCTACGGCCCCGAAATGCGCGGCGGCACGGCGAATTGCAGCGTAACGATATCCGACGACCCGATAGGTTCGCCGATTGTCGATAAGCCCGACGTGCTTATCGCGATGAATTTGCCTTCGCTTGAAAAATATTATAACGAAACAGAACCGAAAGGTTATATCATATACGACAGTTCGCTGATTACCAAGCAGGATACCAGAGACGATGTTATCACCGTTGGTATACCTGCGACAAAACTTGCAAGTGATAACGGACTCGACGGACTTGCGAATATGATAATCTTGGGTAAGACCGTAAAAGAAACGGGTATACTTACTCTCGAACAGATTGAAAGCAGTCTATCGCAAATGGTTCCCGCAAAAAAAGCGGAACTTCTTAAAAACAATATAAAGGCGATAGAATTAGGTTATAATTTCCGTTAGGGGGGCAAGTCAAATGGATAAACAGTTGATCGAAATGGGTATGCGGCTACGCGAACTTCGCGAAGTGCACGGCGTCTCGGTGGAAGAAATTGCCGAAAAATTAGGTAAAACCGTCAAAGAATACGAAGAGTACGAAGACGGAAAACAGGATTTTTCTTTCAGTTTTATGTTGAACGTCGCGACGTTTCTCGGGATAGACGTAGTTAATCTGCTTTCGGGGCAAACGCCCAAACTTTCCGATTGCGCCGTGGTGCGCAAAGGTCAGGAATTCTTTATCAAGAAAGAAGGCGCTTACGACTATAAACATTTGGCTTACACTTTCAAGAATAAAAAGGGCGAACCGTTTTTCGTTACCTGTATGGCAGGGGAAGAAGATAAAGTATTCCACTCTCACGAAGGGCAGGAATTTAATTTCGTGCTTTCGGGCAGTATGCGTCTGACGGTCGATAACGTTACTTACGATCTCAACAAGGGCGACAGTGCTTATTTTAATTCAAACTTGCCGCACGGTATAAAGGTGTTGGGAGACGTGCCCGTAAAATTTCTTGCGGTTGTTATGAAGTGATTTTTTACGCCACAAAAGGAGTAAAAAATGGTTTTATACGAAAAATATACAGGAAGAAACAGAGATTCATATAAAGATTTACAGGATTTAAGGGATAATTATAAAATAACTTATCCTAAGACGTTTAATTTTGCTTACGACGTCATAGACGAACTTGCAAAAACAAAACCGGACGCTACGGCAATGGTGTGGCTTTCAAACACAAAGGAAGAAAAGATATTTACCTTCCGCGATATGAAAGTTTGGTCGGACAAGGCGGCAAACTATTTAAAAAGTCAGGGAATAGGCAAAGGCGACAGAGTATTGCTTGTTCTAAAAAGAAATTATTATTTCTGGTTTTTAATGCTTGCCCTTCATAAAATAGGCGCAATCGCCGTTCAGGCAACTAATATGCTGGTCGGAAAAGACTACACATACCGTTGTAACAAAGGCGAGATTAAAGCGGTGTTTATAACGGGCGACGGTGATTGTACGGAACACTTCGACGACGTTGCCAAAGAGTGCGGTACGGTTAAACTGAAATTTGTCGGAAAGCATAAAAAACCTGTCGGCGGCGGTTGGATAGATTTTGAAACGGGCATAGAAGCGGCGAGCGAGATTTGGGAAAGACCGCAAGGTAAAGACGCGGTTAAAGCCGACGATATAATGCTTATGTCCTTTTCTTCGGGAACTACGGGCTATCCCAAAATGATATTGCATAGCCATACTTATCCTTTGGGGCATATAGTAACCGGCGTTTTCTGGCACAGGGTAGTTGAAGGCGGATTGCATTTTACCATATCAGATACAGGATGGCTCAAATCGCTTTGGGGTAAGTTTTACGGTCAATGGTTCGGAGAGTCTGCGGTACTCGTTTACGATTTCGATAAATTCGACGGCGCGGATATCTTGGAAGTACTTGCAAAATACAAGGTTACGACTTTCTGCGTTCCGCCGACAATGTACCGCTTTATGTTGCAAAACGACGTAAGCAAGTACGACCTATCGTCTCTTACGCATTGCTGCGCGGCGGGCGAAGCGTTAAATCCCGATATTTTTAATAAATGGAAAGAATATACGGGACTGTCGATACACGAAGGATTCGGTCAGACCGAAACCACTTGTTGTCTCGGTACTTTGGGACGTTATGCCACGCCGCTGTCGGGATTTATCGGCAAATCTATGCCGGGCTACGACGTGCATATACTCGACGCGGAAGGGCGTGAAAGTCTACCCGGAGAATCCGGCGAGATATGCATTAAAGCCACGCTTAAAAACAAGCCTTGCGGTATAATGTGCGGTTATTATCACGACGAAGAAGCGACCGAATACAGTTTCCGCGGCGGTTATTTCCATACGGGCGACACGGCATATGCGGACGAACACGGCTTTATAAAGTATATCGGCAGAAACGACGACGTTATTAAGTCTTCCGGCTACCGTATCGGACCGTTTGAAGTTGAAAGCGTTTTAATGGAACATCCCGCCGTGCTGGAAGTTGCGGTTACGGGCGTTCCCGATGCTAAACGCGGCTTTAAAGTAAAAGCGACTATCGTACTTCGTGGCGACTATACTCCGTCCGACGAACTCGTAAAAGAATTGCAGGAATACGTTAAAACGCATACCGCGCCGTATAAATATCCGCGCGTTATCGAGTTTGTTGACAGCCTTCCGAAAACGATAAGCGGTAAGATTCGCCGTACCGAAATACGCGAAAACGACAGTAAAAAATATTCGTTATAATTTGATTTATATAATAAAAGATAAAAACAGTTTTATTAGCGCCGCCGAAATTCTTTCGGCGGCGCTAAATATACGGCGAAACCGAAAAAACTTTTCAATGCGCCGTTATTTTTATTGACTTTATTGCTTTAACGTGGTAAAATGATAATGTGTTAAAGGAGAAAAAGATATGTCGGATTATCACAATAAGTCGATTGACAATTTGTTCAATGTTATAACGGAACTCGGCACGGTAGAAGATTGTCGCGCGTTTTTTGAAGATTTGTGCACCATAAAAGAAATTCAGGATATGGCGCAAAGGCTGGAAACGGCGATATTGTTACAGCAGGGCGAAAACTATCAGAATATTTCCTCAAAAGTAGGAGTGTCGAGCGCTACGATAAGCAGGGTCAACCGTTGCTTGAATTACGGTAGCGGCGGGTACAAGTCGGCTATCAAAAAAATAACATCAAAGGAAAACTGAAATGACGATAAAAGATAACGTGCTGTTCGGCGGTGAAAAAATAATACTTACTCTTCGCGGGCTGTATTCGGAATACGGGTACGCGCCTTATCATATGAGTAAATTTGAAGAATACGATTTGTACGCCAAAAATAAGGAGTTTTTGGTATCGGACAGCGTTATAACTTTTACCGACGCGGACGGCAAACTGATGGCGTTAAAGCCTGACGTTACTCTGTCTATTATTAAAAACAGCAGAATATCCGACGGAGATATAAGAAAAGTCTATTACAGCGAAAACGTATACAGACCCGCCGACGGTACGGATACATTTAAAGAGATTATGCAGACGGGGTTAGAGTGTTTCGGCGCGATAACGCAGTCGGAGATTACGGAAGTTATACTTCTTGCGGCGAAAAGTCTTAAACTTCTTTCAGATGACTGTGTGCTCGACGTGTCCGATATCGGGGCGCTAAATGCAATCACCGCAGATTTTCCGCTTTCCGATTCGGCAAAAAAGACGCTTTATAAAGCGATAAGCGAAAAAAACGCGCACGAAATAGAAAAAATCTGTTCGGAAAGCGGAGTAAAGCAAGAAGATACAAAGTTTTTGACGGAATTGTTGAAAATCGGAGGCAGTGTTAAAACTGCAACGGCTGAACTGTTAAAAATCGCCGATAAATTCGGAAAACGCGCGCTTTTCTATGACGTTAAAACCATACTTGAAACACTTGCGGAAAGCGAACTCGCAGACGTTATCAGACTTGATTTTTCGGTAACGGGCGACGTAAATTATTATAACGGAATAGTTTTTAAAGGTTTTATAAGCGGAGTGCCGACGGCGGTGCTTTCGGGCGGGCAGTACGACAATCTTATGCGTCAAATGCATAAAAAGTCGAAAGCGATAGGTTTTGCGGTATACACCGACGCGCTTGAAAATGCCGAAACTTCCGATTCGGCAAAATCTGATGAAAAAGACGACGGTTTTTTAAATATCGCTCTTCCGAAAGGTCGGCTCGGCGAAAAGGTTTACGCGCTTTTTGCAAAAGCGGGATATGAGTGTCCTTCGGTTCTCGAACAGAACAGAAAACTCATTTTTGAAAACGCTGAAAAAAAGGTAAGATATTTTTGGGTAAAGCCTTCTGACGTTGCGATTTACGTGGAACGCGGCGCGGCGGACGTCGGCGTTGCGGGGAAAGACATTTTGCTCGAATATAGACCCGACGTTTACGAATTGCTCGATTTAAAAGCGGGAAAATGTAAAATGGCAGTCGCGGCTAAAAACGGATTTAACGATAATCCGGCGAAAACTTTGCGCGTAGCGACCAAGTTTACGCATATCGCCAAAGAGTTTTACAGAGCGCAAGGCAGAGATATAGACATAATAAAACTGAACGGGTCGATAGAACTTGCGCCTATTTTGGGGCTGTCCGACGTGATAGTAGACATTGTTGAAACGGGTGAAACGTTAAAGGAAAACAACCTTTCGGTTATAGAAACGGTTGTGCCGATAAGCGCGCGGCTTATCGCAAACAAGTCGGCGAGTAAGTTTAAAGATAAAATTATCGGGACGGCGGTTGAAAAAATCGCCGCGGCGGTGAACGGTTTATGATAAAAATATTAAAATGCGGCGAACAAAAACCGGAAGAGATTTTCGCGCGCGGAGCAAACGTTAAAGACGTATCGAAAGCGGTTTCGGAGATTATACAAAGAGTAAAAAGCGCGGGCGACGCGGCGCTTAAAGAATATACCGAAAAATTCGACGGCGCGAAACTCGACTTTCTTTCTGTTACGGAACAGGAATTTCGCGAAGGGATAAACTGCGTAGAACCCGAATTTCTCCGTATATTAAAACAAGCGGCGAGAAATATCGTGCGGTTTCATAAAAAGCAAAAACGCAAGGGGTTTTCGCTTACCAAAAAGGACGGCACGGTTATCGGGCAGAAGATAACCCCGATAGAAAATGTGGGGCTTTACGTTCCGGGCGGCACGGCGGCGTATCCGTCGACGGTTTTAATGAACGCTATTCCCGCAAAGATAGCGGGGTCAAAGCGTATAATTATTGCTACACCGCCCGACAGTGACGGAAAAATAAATCCCGCAATTCTTGCGGCGGCTTACGTCGCCGGCGTAACCGAAATATATAAAGTCGGCGGAGCGCAGGCGATTGCGGCAATGGCTTTCGGCACGGAGAGTATTCCGAAAGTCGATAAAATAGTAGGACCCGGTAACGCTTACGTTGCCGAAGCGAAAAAGCAAGTTTTCGGCGTTGTTAATATCGATATGATAGCGGGGCCGAGCGAAATTCTTATTGTTGCGGACAAAAAGTCCGAGCCGTCTTTTATCGCCGCCGACCTGTTGTCGCAAGCCGAACACGATAAAATGGCGAGCGCGGTTTTAGTTACCGATTCCGAAGATTTCGCGTTAAAAGTACAGGCAGAAATCGAAAAACAGTTGCCCGCGCTTTCCCGCGAACCGATAGCGCGCGCGTCAATAGACGGAAACGGCAAAATAATAGTTGCGGAAAATATCGGTAAAGCGATAGAAATTGCAAACGTTCTTGCGCCCGAACATTTGGAACTTTGCGTCGACGAGCCGTTTAAGTATCTCGACAAAGTGATAAACGCGGGTTCGGTGTTTCTCGGAAGAAACTGTCCGGAAGCGCTCGGCGATTATTTTGCGGGAACTAATCACACGTTGCCAACAAGCGGAACGGCGAGATTTTCCAGTCCGCTGTCAGTCGACGATTTTATAAAGAAAACGCAGTTTACTTATTATACGAAAGACGCGCTCGATAAGGTTGCCGATAAAATAGCGTATTTTGCGAACAAAGAAGGGCTTACGGCCCACGCGAAGAGCGCGACTATCAGGAGCGAAAAATAAAATGAGTAAGTTTTTCAGTCAAAAATTCAAAAACATATCGCCTTATTGCGCAGGCGAGCAACCTCAGGACAAAAAATATATTAAGTTAAATACCAACGAGTCGCCGTTTCCGCCTTCGCCGTATGCGCAAAGACTTGCGAGAGAAAGCGCGGGGGATATGTTATTATATCCCGATCCGGAATATTCCGCTCTCGTTAATATAGCGGCGGAAAAATTCGGAGTAAAAACGAGTGAAATTCTCTTTACAAACGGTTCTGACGAAGCGCTCGATTATGCTTTTACCGCGTTTTGCGACGATAGCGCGCCCGCTGTTTTTCCCGATATTACATACGGGTTTTATCCCGTATTTGCGAGAATTAACCGCGTTCCGTTCAAAGAAATACCGCTTAAAGATGATTTTACCATAGATATAAACGATTATTTAAATGCGGGCGGCACGGTGTTTATAGCAAACCCTAATGCTCCGACGGGAATTGCGCTCAAATTGTCTGAAATTGAAAAAATTATAGCAAACAATCCGAAAAATATTGTGGTTATCGACGAAGCGTACGTAGATTTCGGAGCGGAAAGTTGCGTACAACTTATACAAAAATATAATAATCTTATAGTTACGCAAACGTTTTCCAAATCCCGCTCGCTTGCGGGCGCAAGGCTCGGTATGGCTTTTGCCTGCGAAGACATTATAAACGACCTTAAAACGGTCAAGTTTTCAAGAAATCCGTATAACGTGAGCCGTATGACCGCGGCTGCCGGAATAGGCGCGCTTTGCGACGAAGAATACTTTTTGGGTAACTGCGAAAAAATCGTTAAAACGCGCGGCGAATTTACCGAAAAACTTGCGAAAATCGGTTTTTCGGTTTTGCCGTCAAAGGCTAATTTTGTTTTTGCAAAGCATAACGTCATAGACGGAAAAACTATGTATACGGAACTTAAAAACCGCGGCGTACTCGTTCGGTTTTTTGAAAAGCCGCGGATAAACGGATACGTTCGCATAACTATCGGCAGCGACGAGCAAATGGAAAAAGCGTTTAAGGTTATTTCGGAAATAGTAAAGGGGATAAAATGAGAACGGCGGAAATAAAGAGAAAAACGGCGGAAACGGATATATATCTTTATATCGATCTCGACGGAACAGGTAAAAACACCATAGAAACGGGCTGCGGGTTTTTGGATCATATGCTCACGCTTTTTTCTGCGCACTCTAAATTCGACCTTACCGTAAAATGTAAGGGCGACACCTACGTCGATTATCATCATACGGTAGAAGATATCGGCATCGCTTTGGGTTCGGCGATCTTTTCGGCGCTCGGCGATAAGAAGGGAATAACCCGTTACGGTGATTTTATTCTTGCTATGGACGAAGCGCTTATACTCACTTCGGTGGATTTTTCGGGTAGAACCTATTTAGGATATTCGCTCAAAATACCCACGGAAAAAGTCGGAGATTTTGATACCGAACTCGTGGAAGAGTTCTGGTACGGGTTTGTAAGAAAAGCGGAGTGCGCGTTGCATATAAGAAAGATAGCGGGCTCGAATTCGCATCACATAATCGAAGGCGCTTTTAAATCGGCGGCGCGAAGTTTAAGACAGGCGGTAAGTTTGGACGCGCGGAGCGCGGGCGAAATCCCGTCTACCAAAGGAGTGCTTTAATGACGGCTATAATAGATTACGGGGTCGGCAATCTTTTTTCGCTTAACTCGTCTTTCGGCGCTATCGGCGAAAAGGTTTTCGTTTCTTCAAACAGCGATGAAATTTTAAATGCCGAAAGAATTGTTCTGCCCGGTGTCGGCGCGTTCGGCGACGCGGCTGATAAACTAAAAAAAACGGGGCTTTACGAAACGGTTTTACGCGCGGCAAAATTCGGAACGCCTATTCTCGGCGTTTGTTTGGGGATGCAACTTTTATTTGATAAAAGTTACGAGTACGGCGAACATGAAGGGCTGGGACTTGTTTCCGGAATAGTACGCCCTATATCCGATTTTATACCGAAGGACCTTAAAATTCCGCATATAGGTTGGAATAAACTTCGCATAATAAAAAAGCATCCGCTTTTAAAATACGTTGCCGATAACGATTACGCGTATTTCGTTCACTCGTATTGCGCTGTTAATTGTGCTGAAAGCATAATAGCGGACACCGAATACGGCGCGGATATCACGGCGGTCGTTGCGAACGCGAACGTGATGGGCTGTCAGTTTCACCCCGAAAAAAGCGGCGATGTCGGACTTAAAATATTAAAGGCGTTTTGCGAACTTAAAAAGGGGGATTTATGCTGATTTTTCCCGCGATAGATTTATACGAAGGCAATGCGGTAAGGCTTTTTAAAGGCGACTATGCTCAAAAAACGGTTTACAGCGACGACCCTGTTTCGGTTGCGAAAGATTTTCAATCTTTGGGCGCGACGCATATTCACATAGTTGATTTGGAAGGCGCAAAGACCGGTGAAACGCCGAATTTCGATATTATCCGAAAAATCAAATCGGCTACGGGACTTTTTGCGGAAGTCGGCGGTGGCATAAGAGACGTAAAAACGGTTGAAAAATATCTTACTTCGGGTATCGATAGGGTGATACTCGGCACGGCGGCGATAGCCGATAAAGAATTCGTTAAAAACGCGATAAAAAAATACGGCGATAAAATAGCGGTCGGAGCGGATGTTAAAGACGGGTTTGTCGCGATAAAAGGCTGGACGGAAAATTCCGATAAAAACGTTTTTGACTTTTGCTCGGAAATGTCCGATATCGGCGTTAAAACGATAATTTGTACTGATATTTCAAAAGACGGCGCGCTAAAAGGCGCGAACGCTGAACTGTACAGAGAACTTTCCGCAAAATTTCCTGTAAACTTTACCGCGTCGGGCGGTGTTTCTTCGCTTGACGATATAAAAGCGCTTAAAAGTATAGGATTATACGGCGCGATAATAGGAAAAGCATATTATACGGGCGATATAGATTTGAAAAAGGCGATAGAGATTGCAAAATGATTACTAAAAGAATAATACCGTGTTTAGACGTCAGGGACGGTAAAGTTGTAAAAGGCGTAAATTTTACAGGACTTAAAGAGATATCGTCGCCCGTGGAACTTGCTAAAATTTACAGCGAAAGCGGCGCTGACGAACTCGTTTTTTACGATATAACGGCGTCCAGCGACGGAAGAAAGATTTTTACCGATATACTTTGCGAAACGGCGAAAAACGTTTTTATTCCGCTTACCGTCGGCGGCGGTATAAATACTCTCGACGACTTCGACAGAGTGCTTAAATGCGGCGCGGATAAGGTTAGTGTGAATTCGGGCGCGATTAAAAACCCGGAACTTATAGAAAAAGCCGCCAAACTTTACGGCAATCAATGCGTGGTGCTTTCCGTGGATATAAAAAGAGTAAACGGCGAGTTTAAAGTATTCGCAAAAGGCGGCAGAGAAAACACGGGAATAAACGCGATAGAGTGGATAAAACGCGGCGTCGACTTTGGCGCGGGCGAAATCGTCGTCAATTCGATCGATACGGACGGCGTTAAAAACGGTTTCGATATTCCCATGTTAAAAGCGGTTTGCGACGCCGTAAACGTGCCCGTTATAGCGTCCGGCGGCGCGGGAAAGGTTGGAGACTTTATAACGCTTTTTAAAACCCTTCCGAAAGTGGACGCAGGGCTTGCCGCGTCGGTTTTTCATTTCGGCGAAATAAAAATAAAGGATTTAAAAGAAGAAATGCGCAAAAACGGAATTTGCGCAAGAATTTAAAGGAGTAAAGATGTTCGATATAAAAACGCTTAAATTTGACGAAAAAGGGCTTATTCCCGCAATAGTGGTCGATAACGTAACCAAAAAGGTATTGACGCTCGCATATATGAACGAAGAGAGCCTTAAATTGACAGTGGAAAAGGGGCTTACGTGTTTTTGGAGCAGGTCGAGAAACGAACTGTGGACAAAGGGCGAAACGAGCGGGAATTATCAGCACGTCGTTTCAATTTGCGCCGATTGCGATAAAGACGCGCTTGTCGTTACCGTTGAAAAGGACGGCCCTGCCTGTCATCTCGGCACGGATTCCTGTTTTAACGATAAAGTTTACGTAAGCGAAGAGTTAAAGGAATTTTCTTACGAAGATCTTATGACTCTTATCAAGGGCAGAAAGACGGAAAAGAAGGAAGGTTCTTATACCACATATTTGTTTGAAAAGGGCAGGGATAAGATTCTGAAAAAAGTAGGCGAAGAGAGTACGGAAGTTATAATCGCGGGTAAAGCGGACGATAAGAAAGAAACGGTGTACGAGATAGCCGATCTTGCGTATCACGTAATGGTGCTTATGATAGATATGGGCATTTCGCTCGAAGATATTTTCAGAGAGTTGTCGAAACGGCACGTTATCGATAAAAAAGTAAAGCAGGAGAAAATGGTATGAAACCGCTTTGCGATTATCATATCCATACTACGTTCAGCGACGGGAAGAATACGCCGGAAGAAATGGTTTTAGCGGCGATAGAAAAGGGCGTTCGCGAGATGGGGTTTTCAGACCACTCGTATACTTTTTTTGACGACAGTTATACTATTCAACTTGATAAAATAGCGGAGTATAAACGTGAGATCGCGCGGTTAAAAGAAAAGTATAAGGGAAAAATAAAAATTCTTTGCGGTATTGAGCAGGATTTTTATTCAAGAACCGACGCTCGCGGTTACGATTACGCGATAGGCTCTGTGCATTCTTTAAAAATAGGCGGGCAATATTTGTCCGTGGACGAAAAAGAAGAGAAGTTCGTAAAAATAGCGGAAGATTTTTTCGGCGGAGATTATATTGCGTTTGCTAAAACGTACTTTGACAGAATAGCGAAATTTGCCAAGAGAAAAGAGATTACAATAATCGGACATTTCGACCTTATCGCAAAATACAATAAAAACGGTAAATATTTTAGCGAAAAAGACGAAGGATATATTGCGGCGTGGAAAAAAGCGGTTGATAAACTCATCGCCGCAAATAAGACTTTCGAGATAAATACGGGCTCGATTTCAAGGGGATGGCGCAACGAACCGTATCCGTCCGACGATATAAGAGCGTATATTAAAGAAAAAGGCGGTAAATTTGTGCTTTCAAGCGACTGCCACAGGGCGGAAATTCTTTGTTTCGGTTTTGAAAAATACCTTAACGAAATTTGATTTTTGAAACTGTTACAGTAATTCTTGCGCCCGCGGAAAAATTTTCCGCGGGCGCAAGAATATTTTAAATTGTGGCATAAAGGCGTTAAAACGGCATATATTGAAGTAGAACTATAAAAGGAGGAAGAAAATGTCGTTTTTCTGTAATTTTCAATCGGACAAATGTCCGGGACAAATAACCGGCAACCCGCTCTCCGGCTTATGCGAAAAAGTTTGTATCGAAGTGAAAAAGGTTTTCGACGCCTGTATGCAACAGAGTCAGTTGAACGGCTTGGTTTTAAATATTACCGACCTTACGCCCGCTAATCCTACATATCCTTTGACTTTCGTTTCCGCAAGGAGCACGGCAAGCAAGGGCGTGATCAGTAATCTTCTCGTCGAACCGCTCACGGAGCGTGAGAACGCGGCACGAGTAAAGGCGGATATAACTATTCCCGTATCGGTTGCGTATACTGACGCGAACGGTGTAGAAGGAGTTGCGGTTTCATCGGTAACGGTAACCAAAGACGTAATTCTTAACATCCCCGCGGCGTCGATTATGCCTTACAGCGTAGAAGCGGTCGTATCGCTTGTATCAACGCAAGGCGCGTATACGGGCGAAAATCAATTTACTATCGACTGTTGTGTTTCGATAATCTTAAAAATCGTTATGGAAGTGGAACTTCTCGTTCCGTCCTACGGCTACGCGCAGATACCGCCCTGTCAGGAATATACGCAGGAAGTTTGCGCGGGATTTTTCGAACTTCCCATGTATCCGCAGTAAATTTTTCGCTACAATTCAAAAACGGAACAAAACTTTGTTCCGTTTTTGTTTTTTAAATAAATTACGCAATTAAAAGCGATTTGATTTGTCATTTTAAGTAAAAAAGTGTATAATAAAACCATATGAAAATTTACGCTATAAGCGACTTTCACATTTCAACTAATACCGATAAGCCGATGGACGTGTTCGGCGCAAGTTGGGTGGGCTATCTCGATAAGATAAAGGCCGACTGGGAAGAAAAGGTATCGGCTGAAGATATCGTGCTTATTGCGGGCGACATCAGTTGGGCAATGAATATAGAAGACGCCAAACCCGACCTTGAATTTTTCAGGAATTTAAAAGGTAAAAAGGTCTTTATAAAAGGCAATCACGATTACTGGTGGAGCGGAATAGGCAAGGTAAGGGATGTTATGCCCGAAAACTGTTTTGCCCTTCAAAACGACAGTATGAAATTCGGCGACGTTGTGATATGCGGCTCACGCGGGTGGAGCGTACCCGGCAGTCCCGATTTCGACGAGAAAGACGAAAAAATCTATCTGCGTGAGACAGAACGGTTCAGATTGTCGCTTAAATCCGCCGAAAACTTGATGGAAGAAGGCGATAAACTCGTCGCAATGATACATTATCCGCCGTTTAACGTTAAAAGGGAAAATTCGGCTTTTACGGATTTATTTGAAGAGTTTAACGTACACTCGGTAATTTACGGGCATTTGCACGGTAAAAACGTTCGCGCGGACAAGATAGTTGTAAAAAACGGCGTAAAATATTATCTTACGTCGTGCGATATGGTGGATAATAAATTAACGGAGATAGTTTTATGAGCGAAGAAACGGCGAAACAAGAAAGCAAGGTAACAAATTATTTTAAAACTTTGCCGAAACGCTATTTTATAACGGCTTTTTCGGGCATGGCGCAGGGGTTGTTCGTTACGCTTATTGCGGGAACGATACTCGCGCAAATAGCGGGGTGGATCGGCGATAACTATATCGGCAATACGCTACTTTATATAGCGAATATCGCTAAATTTTTAATGGGTGCAGGCATCGGCGTAGGTATTGCTCACGCGCTCGGAAAGAACAAATTACTGATCTTTTCCGCCGCGGTTGTTGGTATGATAGGTTCTTTTGCGGGTAATCTTATGCCAAACGCGGAAAATCCCTTGCAAGGAATATCCGCATTGATTGTAAAAGGTCTTCCAGGTAATCCTATCGGCGCATACGTGGTCGTTATGCTTGTCGTCGAAGTTGTTGGTCTATATGCCGGTAAAACCAAACTCGATATTTTAATCGTTCCGCTCGGCGCGCTTATCTTATCGTTTGCGGGAGTGTTTGTTGCTTATCCGTTTATATGGCTCGTAAATCAGTTGGGCGATTTGATTGCTATTTCAACGAACGCAGTTCCGTTTATTATGGGCGTCGTAATTGCGGTTATTATGGGTGTACTGCTCACTATGCCGACGTCTTCCGCGGCTATTTGGGTAGCCGTTGCAGCTAACGTGGCGTCCGGTAATGAAGACGCGATTTTACTTGCGGGCGGCGCAGCGACCGTAGGTTGCGCCTGTCATATGATAGGTTTTGCCGTTGCGAGTTTCCGCGAAAACGGTTGGGGCGGGCTTGTCGCGCAGGGGCTCGGAACTTCGATGTTGCAGATACCGAATATTATGAAAAAACCCGTTATAATGTTACCTATGGTAATATCGAGCGCGATTTGCGGACCGCTTGCTACATGTGTATTCGGATTAAAATGCGGCGCGGCGGGCGGCGGCATGGGAACGAGCGGACTGGTCGGCGTTTTCGGGCTGTTTGATGCAACGAGCGGCGTGCTCGGAGTTATAGGGATAGTGCTTTTAATGTTTATTCTTCCCGCGATTTTAAATCTTGTTATTTCTGAACTGTTCCGCAAAAAAGGCCGGATAAAGTTCGGCGATATGAAATTACCGGATTAAGTAGTATATGGTACCGAAAAACGGCTTTGAGCCGTTTTTCTTTTTTAGTCCTATTTTGCGTAAGAAACGCATAATCTTTTAACGGGAGATTATTATGCAAAATCAGGAATTAACGGATAAATTAGAACTAATGGGCAGACGTCGACTCGCAATGAGTGGCGTGGAAGCGGTCGACGGCTTTTCGGAGCAGGCGCTAAATCTTACCGTGTCGGGCGTGAAAGTCAGAATTACGGGGGAAAAAATCAAAATAACCGCGTTCAATAAGGCGACGGGAACGTTAATGGCTGACGGTGTTTTCAACGAAATCAGATACAACGCTAAAAAAACGCCGTTATTGAAACGGATATTCAAATAAATGTTAGTAACTAAAAATCAGATTTTCGTGCTTTTAGCCTGCGTCGCTTTCGGCGCGGCAAGCGGTGTTCTTTTCAGCGCTTCCGGCGTGTTAAAGTTTTTTATAAAGAATAAGCGTTTGAAAATTTTACCCGATATTGCGGCGTTTTCTGTTTTTTCGGGCTTATACGTTTGGTTTGCGTATTCGCTCGGGTTTCCTTCGTATCGATTATATATGACGACGGGGGCGCTTGTCGGACTTTTACTGTATATGAAAAGTTTTAACATTATGCTTGCTTTCCGCGCGGAAAAATTATATAATATAACAGTAAAAAGATTTGCGCAACATAAAATAAAAAAAGAAACGAGCGGGAAAAAGGATGTCTCAAATAACGAAAGACGAAAACGTAGCGGAAAACGCGAAAAACGCAAAAAAGCCGTTTGAAAACGGCGCGACTGACGCCGTATTTAAAAGAAGGGTTGTGGCGATAACCGTAGGCGCGGTGGTTTTGCTCGCCGTGCTTATTATTCTTATGTGTTATCAACTCATAAAAATCGGCGTTGAGAGAAACAGGGTAAATCAGCTTAAAGCCGATATTGCAACGTTAGAGCAAGAACTTGAAAACGGCGAAATTACTCTCGAAATACGCCGTCAATATAATTACATTGAAAAACGCGCGCGTCAGATCGGATATCATTACGTTACCGATAAATAAAATGCAATGAAATACGGCGTAATAGACATAGGCTCTAATTCCGTAAGACTTTTGATAAGCGAAAACGGAAAAACTCTTTGTAAACAGATAAGAACGACGCGTCTTGCGGAAGGTAAAAAAGACGGTTTGCTTTGTGAGCAATCGTCTTTACGTACTTTAAAAGCAATTTCCGAATTTGTCGGTATATCTCGGGAAATTTGTGTCGATAAATTATACGCGTTTGCGACTGCTGCCGTAAGAAACGCGGTAAACGGTAAAGATTTTGTTGCCGCAGTAAAAAACGCGTGCGGAATAGACGTAGACGTTCTTTCGGGAAAAACGGAAGCGAGAATCGGTCTTTTCGGCGCGCTCGGCGGTAAAGACGGCGCAGTTCTCGATATCGGCGGCGGCAGTACGGAAATAGCCGTTTGCAAAAACGGTAAATGCGTTTATATGAAGAGTATTCCGATAGGCGCGGTCGTGCTTACAGACAAATTCGGTCAAAGCGGCGCAGTTCTCGATTATGCAAGACAGGCAGTCAAAGCGTTTGGCGACGTTCCGCAATCCGAACTTTATTGTATAGGCGGAACTTGTACGTCCCTTGCCGCAGTAAGCCTTAAACTCGGCGTTTACGACCCCGAAAAAGTGAACAGGTATAAATTCACTATGAGCGAGATATCGAGCCTTACGGAGGAAATTGTTTCGCTTTCCGTTGACGAGAGAAAAAGCCTTGTCGGTATGCAGAAAGAAAGGGCTGATATAATCCATGCGGGCGCGTGTATTTTTTTAGCGGTGGCGGAATATTTGCGCGCGGAAATCGTTACGGTAAGCGAGAGCGACAATTTGGAAGGTTATTTAAAATATATAACGGAGAAAAAATGAGCAGAAGAACAAATTTTATCAATAATATTTTAGTTATGGCGTTTACGATAATAGGACTTATCGGCGTGGTTTTGGTTTCAAACAGTAATTACAGCGCGAGTATGGGAGAAATTTTAGCGTTTTTTGCGGCTGGCGCATTGATTGCGGGACTTGTGTGTACGCTTTTTCACGAATTAGGACACCTTATTGCGGGCAAAAGAAACGGTTTTGCGTTTCTTTCAATGACAGTTTGGTTTTTTAAATGGAGCGTTGAACGTGGCAAAATAGTGTTCGATTTTGTAATGATAGGTAACGAAGCGGGGTATACCGAAATGGTTGCAAAGTCCACGGACGACCTGCCCGTTAGGCTAAAAAAAATGACTCTTGGCGGGCTTATCGCGACGGCAATTCCGATGCTTTTGGGAATAGTTCCGTTCTTTTTCGCGGGTAAAATGTCGCTTTTCGCGTTTGCGGCTTTGGCAATGTTTTTACCGATAGGTATTTATATGTTTTTCGGCAATGCTTTGCCTATGTCGACGGACGGCGCGGGCAACGACGGAAAGGTTTTATACGGCATAAAAAGGATGGACGACGATACGAAAGTTATTTTAAGCATGCTCGCCGTTCAGTCCGAACTTTTCAACGGCAAAACCCCGTCGGAAATTGATGAAAAATATTACTTTAATGTACCGCAACTTGCGGAAGACGATCTTAATTTTGCTATGCTTTTATCGGCGCGGTATGATTATTATCTCGATAAAAAAGATTACGAAAACGCCGAAAAAACGTCCGACAGACTACTTTCGCTTTCAGACTATCTTCCCAAGGAATATATTTTAGTCGCAAAGACTAACGCGTTATACAATGCGTGCACTTTCGCAAAAGATGAAGAAAGGGCTGACGACCTTATGTACGAACTCGAAAAATATTTAAATAAACGCAACGGCTCACTTGAAATACGCGCTAAAACGGCGTATTTGCTCTATATAAAGGGCGAAAAGGAGTTGCTCGACGCCTTTTACAAAAAAGGCGTAACAGAAGCGAATAGAGCGGGTTTACGCGGTTTAGGATTGTTTGAAAGAAAACTGCTCGAAGAAATGAAGAAAGATTTTTAAATTTTGCAATTTCAATTATTAGGTAAAATAAGCGTCAGGGCGGAGAAAAATTTTCTCCGCCCTGACCTTTAAAAACAGTCGTTAAATAAAATAATCGAGAGTGGAAAAGCAATACGGGCAAATCCTTTGCGTAAGATTTGCGCACGTAGGACATATTGTCGCTCCGCAGTTAGGGCAAGTGAGCATTATTCCGTCGTGAGATTGCTTTTTGCAATTTTTACATTCTTCCATAATTCGTCTCCGTTTTCCTTTGTAGTAACAGTATTTGCACGTTTTTAAGTATTATGCGCCTGAATTTAAGGCAAACAATTCTTTTCTTCTTTAAATATATAATTATTTTAAATATATAGTTGTATTATATAAAGATTTGTGGTATAATTATCGGGTAAAATAATACTAAAATGCAGGTGTTATATGGAAGAAAACGTAAAAAGCCGTTCCGGTTACGGCGAAGGGCAGATTCAGGTTTTGGAAGGGCTCGATCCCGTACGTAAAAGACCCGGTATGTATATCGGTTCAACCGACGCAAGGGGGCTTCACCATCTCGTTCAGGAAATCGTCGACAACTCTATCGACGAAGCGCTTTCCGGCTTTTGCGATACCATTACGGTGAAAATAAACGGCGACGGGTCGTGTACCGTTACCGATAACGGCAGGGGAATACCTACCGATATTCACCATACCGAAAAAATTTCCGCTGTCGAAGTCGTTTTAACTAAACTCCATGCGGGCGGAAAATTCGGCGGTGGCGGATATAAAATTTCGGGTGGTCTTCACGGCGTCGGTCTTTCGGTTGTAAACGCGCTTTCTTCTTGGCTAACTGTCGAAGTTTATCAGAAGGGTAAGAAATTCCGTCAGGAATATAAGCGCGGTATTCCGCAGGACAGGCTTGCTGTCGTCGGCGACGCGGATTTTACGGGAACGTGGGTTACTTTTATGCCCGATCCCGAAATATTCGAAACTACCGATTTTAACTACGACACCATTAAGACGCGTCTTCGCGAACTCGCTTACCTTAATAAAGGCTTAACGATAAAACTTTCCGACTGCCGCGCCGAGCGCGAGCACGAAGATACTTTCCGCTACGAAGGCGGTATTGCGCATTTCGTTGAAGATTTAAGTCGTAATAAAGGCGCTATATTTGAAAAACCCGTGTATTTCGACGTGTTCTACGGCGATACGGAGATAGAGATTGCTCTTCAATACACCGATACGTATAACGAAACCATTTATGCTTTCGCTAATAACATAAACACCGAAGAAGGCGGCACTCATCTCGAAGGGTTTAAAAATGCGCTTACCCGTATTATCAACGATACAGGTAAAAAAGTAAACGCTTTTAAAGGAGACGAAAAGGTTTCGTCCGAAGATACGAGAGAAGGACTTGTCGCCGTGGTTTCGGTCAAACTTACCGAACCGCAGTTTGAAGGGCAAACAAAAACCAAACTCGGCAATTCCGAGATTCGCAATCTCGTAACCAAAGCGATGAACGAGCATCTCGGTACGTTTTTTGAAGAAAATCCCGCGAAAGCGAAAGAGATTTTGTTAAAATGTCTTACGGCGCAGCGCGCGCGTGAAGCGGCAAGGCTTGCGAGAGAAAGTACGAGAAGAAAGGGTGCGTTAGAATCTACAACGCTCCCCGGGAAATTAGCCGACTGTTCGGATAAAAACCCCAAATTCTGCGAGATATTTATCGTCGAAGGGGATTCGGCAGGCGGTAGCGCTAAACAGGGCAGAGACAGGCGCTTTCAGGCTGTATTGCCGCTCCGCGGTAAAATTTTGAACGTTGAAAAAGCAAGGCTTAATCACGTTCTCGAAAACGAAGAAATAAAAAGCATGATAACCGCGTTCGGCGGCGGGATTCAGGACGATTTCGACGAGAATAAACTGCGTTACGACAGAATTATATGTATGACCGACGCGGATGTCGACGGAAGTCATATCCGTATACTGCTTTTGACTTTCTTTTTCAGATTTATGCGTCCGCTCGTGGAAAAAGGGCATGTGTATATTGCGCAGCCCCCGCTTTATAAAGCGACGAAAAACAAAGTCGATAAATATTTGTATTCCGATAAAGAATTGCAGGACTATATTGCGGAAGTCGGAAAATGCGACATACAGCGATATAAAGGTCTCGGCGAAATGGATCCCGAACAACTTTGGAACACAACAATGAATCCGGAAACCAGAACTATGCTCCAAGTTTCGATGGAAGACGCGGTGGAAGCGAACGATACGTTTACAAGACTTATGGGCGGCGATCCCGAACTTCGCAGAGAGTTTATCGAGCAAAACGCAAAACTCGTAACCGATCTTGACATTTAAAGGAGAAATCAAAATGAACAGAAAAGAAAACAGCGCGGAACTTACCGCCGAATTTCAGTCGACGCTCGATAAAACAAAACTCATTAACGTAGAAGTCAACGCGGAAGTTAAAAAATCTTTTATCGCTTACGCAATGGCGGTCAATGTATCCCGCGCGATTCCCGATGTCAGGGACGGTATGAAACCTGTTCACAGGCGTATACTTTACGCTATGCACGAGGCGGGGCTTACGAGCGATAAAGCGTATAGAAAGTGCGCCAAAATCGTCGGTGACGTTTTAGGTAAATATCACCCGCACGGCGACAGTTCGGTTTACGACGCGCTCGTGCGTTTAGCGCAGGATTTTTCGATAAATTTCCCGCTCGTAGACGGACACGGAAACTTCGGCTCGGTCGACGGCGACCCTGCGGCGGCTTACAGGTACACCGAAGCGCGTTTATCAAAACTTTCGGATGAAATGCTCCGCGAAATCGATAAAGATACCGTCGATTTTTATCCCAACTTTGACGATACGGAAATGCAACCGGTCGTTTTGCCGTCGCGTTTTCCGAATATTCTCGTTAACGGTTCCGACGGTATCGCCGTCGGTATGGCGACGAATATTCCGCCGCATAATCTTGCAGAGTGTTTGAACGCCTGTATAGCGCTTATCGATAATCCCGATATAACCGTCGAAGAACTTATGGAATATATTCCCGCGCCTGATTATCCGACAGGCGGCGTTTTGATGGGCAGGGCGGGCATTAAGCAAGCCTATGCAACGGGCAGGGGCGGTTTTGTGTTGCGCGCAAAAACCGATATAGAAGAATTCAATAACGGCACGAGAGAACGCATTGTCGTTACGGAACTTCCGTATCAGGTCAATAAGGCGGTGCTTATCAAGACGATAGCCGACCTTGTTAAGGATAAGAGAATAGAAGGTATCAGCGATATTAAAGACGAATCCGACAGACACGGTATGCGCATGGTTATCGACCTTAAAAAAGACGCTAACGCGCAAGTCGTTTTAAATACGTTGTTTAAGCACACTAACTTACAGGTAAAAGACGGTATAATTCTTCTCGCGCTCGTTGACGGCGAACCAAAAGTTTTAGGATTAAAAGAGATATTACAGCATTATATCGTGCACCAGAAAGCGGTAATTGTCAGAAGAACCAAATACGATCTTGCCAAAACCGAAGAACGCGAGCATATCGTAAAGGGTCTTGTTATCGCGCTTAACAATATCGACAGAGTAATAGAAATAATCAAACAGTCGGCGGATAAAAACTCGGCGGCAAGCGCGCTTATGGAAGAATTTGAACTTTCGGACAAGCAGGCTAACGCTATACTTGAAATGAGATTACAGCGTTTAACGAGTATGGAAGTCGAGAAGTTAAAAGAAGAACTCGAAATGCTCGATAAAACGATAGCCGACTTAAAGGATATTCTCGCTAACGAGTGGCGCGTAAATGAGATAATAAAAGGCGATATGGAAGAAATAAAATCAAAATATCCTTCGCCGAGAAAAACAGAACTTTCTTACGATTACGGAGATATCGATATAGCGGATATGATTCCCGTAGAAGACGTCGTTGTAAGCCTTACGCATTTCGGCTATGTTAAACGTGTTCCTGTGTCCGAGTACAGAACGCAACGTCGCGGCGGCAGGGGCGTTACAGCGCATAAGCCCAAAGAAGAAGATTTTATAGAAAATATGTTCGTTACGTCCACGCACGACGATATTCTGTTCTTTACCGATAAAGGAAGAGTGTATAGCCTTAAATGTTTCTTTATTCCGGAAGCGCAAAGAATCGCGCGCGGCAGAGCGATCGTTAATCTTTTGCAACTTTCAGACGGCGAAAAAGTATGCGCTATGCTACCGCTTAAAAAGGATGCGCAAGGCTATATAGTTATGGCGACAAAGAGCGGACTTATCAAGAAGACTTCGCTCGAAGAGTACGCAAACATCAGAAAAGTCGGGAAAATTGCCATCAATATCCGTGAAAACGACGACCTTATATCCGTGGGTCTTACCAACGGTAATGATGAGATAATTATGGCGTCGAAAGAAGGTAAATGTATCAGGTTTAGCGAAAACGATGTTCGTGCGACGGGTAGGGATACAATGGGCGTCCGTGGTATGGATATAGCGGAAAGTGACGAACTTGTCGATATGTCGGTAATAAAGCCCGATTGCGTAGTGATTTCTATGACGGAAAACGGCTACGGCAAACGCTCTGATTTGGAAGATTACCGCTTGCAATCGCGCGGCGGCAAAGGCATAAAAGCGGGCGCGTTTACCGAAAAGACGGGCAAACTCGTAAGTCTTAAACTTGTTTCCGAAGACGAAGATCTTATGATTATATCCGAAAACGGCACGATTATAAAAGTCGCGTCCGACGACATCAGTAAGATAGGCAGGGCAACGCAGGGTGTTAAAGTAATGAGAATAGAAGATAGCAGAGTTTCAAGACTTGCTATTACGCCGAAATCCGAAGAAGAAATCGAAGAGAACGGCGAGAGTACAGAAGAACAAGAGCCTTCCGAATAACAGTCATAAAAACAAATGGAAAAGCCGCCCCGCAACGTATTGTTGCGGGGCGGCTGTTACGTTTGGTAAATTATTTTGTGATTGTAACTTTATTCAACGCTCTCGGACTGTCCGGATTGTTGCCGATGGAGCAAGAAATTTTGCAAGCGAGCATTTGCGCAAACAATGCGAACGCAAACATTGTTATTTCTTCTCCGAAAGAGAAATCGAAATACGCAACGTTTGCCGATTTGTAATCTTCGGCGATTTTTTTGTCGTTGGTAACTACGATAACGGGCGCGGTCAGTTCGAGCATTTTATCGATACATTTTTTCTGATCCGCATATAATAAATCGGCAGTTTCTTTTGACGCTGTATTTTTAGCGCAATATATAAATACCGGCGTTTGTTCGTTGACCATAGCCATAGGCCCGTGATAAAAATCACTACCGGCGTAACCTTTCATTTGAATATAGCAGGTTTCTTGAAGTTTTAAAGTGGCTTCGAGCGCGATAGAATATGTAATGCCGCGCGAGAGTACGAAGCCGCTTTTCATCCAGTTGAATTTGTCGGCAAATTGTGTTGTAATGTTGTCGATAACAGGGAAAACTGCGTCTACGCTATTTCCCAAACCGTCAATATCTTTAAGAAGAGTTTGGTTATCGGAAATTTCGGCGGCAAGCCATAAAAGGTTGAAAAGTTCTGCGCTAAATGTTTTTGTCGCAGCAACGCTTTTTTCTTCTTCCGCCGCGCAGAATAGGTGATATTTCGCTTCTTTTGCCATAGGACTGTTTTCGTCGTTTGTAACCGCAATTGTTATAGCTCCTTGTTTGTTGCCGCGTTTTAATACTTCCAAAACATCGGCGGCTTTTCCGCTCTGACTGCAACCTATAACAATACTGTCAGAATAGTCGATTTTGCCGTTATAAAGCGTTATAACGCTGGGCGCGGAAAGCCCGACCGTATAACGCGAGTTGCTTTCGAGAACATATTTAAAATAAATAAGAGCATGATCGCTTGTCCCGCGTGCCGCCGCTACGAAATTTGTGGCTTTGCTTGCTTTGATTTCGGTAACAAGTTTTTGCATTATCGTGTTGTTGGCTTGCTTAATTCTTGCGAAAATTTTAGGCGTTTCGCTTATTTCTTTCCACATTAGTGTGTCTTTATAGAACATATTTTACAGAAAAACTCCTTTTTTTATATATTTTAACACCGTATAATTTTTTTGTCAACGAAAGCGATAACCGTAAAGCAATAATATTGAATTTTAAAATCGTGTTTTTACTTTCTGCATCATTTTTAAAATTTTATATAATGATTAAATTGATAATACGTGATGCAAATACAATTAAACAATCAATAAAATGCTGTTATAACGCTTGATTAGATAATTTGTTTGTGATATAATCAAAAAAGCGGTGTTCATTGACAAACTCATTAGAAAAGCGCCGCGCTTGAAAAGATTGTGAAAAGATTATTGATAAAAAATAAAATCGGGGCATAAAAAATGATACTAAGTATAGGCGAAATACTCGCTGATATGGTCGGCGAGAGTAATAAAGAAGGCTTAACCTTTAAGGCGTTCGTAGGTGGCGCGCCGTTTAACGTTGCGGTAAACGCCAAGCAGTCGGGCTCGAAAGTCGGGTTTATCAGTAGGATAGGTAAAGATGTTATAGGGCGTTTTTGCTTATCGCAAGCGGAAAAATTCGGACTTGACAGCCTTAACCTGCAACAGGACGAAAATCGCAACACGACTATAGCGTTTGTTACTCTTACCGACGGAGAAAGAGATTTTGCATTTAACCGCCACGATACTGCGGATTACAACATAGACTTTGACGAGATTGATTTCAAAAAATACAATGACTTAAATATTATACAGTTAGGTTCTTTAATGTTGTCGGAAAACGCCGGTAAGGCTTTTGCCGAAAAGGTTGCTAAAAAGGCGAAAGAATTAAAAGTAAAACTATCTTTTGACCTTAATTTCAGGACGGATATATTCGGGGATTTTGAAAGCGCGAAAGCGGCGTATAAGCCGTATATAGAAAGCGCCGATATACTTAAATTTTCCGACGACGAACTGAAATTGTACACGGGCATAGAAGATATAAACGACGCGGTAAAGAGCATAGCGAGAGAAAATCAACTTATAACGATAACTCTCGGTAGTCGCGGCAGTATGTATTACTATAACGGCAAAAGCGGTGTAGTACCTACCGAAAAAGTAAAACCCGTAGATACGACGGGCGCGGGCGACGCGTTTTTCGGAACTTTCCTTGCAAATATTGAAAACAAGGACTATACGGAAAATAATATTATAAGCGCAATGGAAAAAGCAAATAAAGCAGGAGCAAGGGCGACGCAGTTTTTAGGAGCGATTAAACTATGAAAGATATAAAACAAATAGTAAAAGAGCCTATATTTTTTGAAAGGAACAGAGTTTACCGTATATATAAAGGCGGCAAACCGTATAAAGAGATATTTAACGACGGCTACGACGACGGAACTGACAATATGTTCCCCGAAGAGTGGGTAGCAAGTAAGGTTAAAGCGATAAATCCCAAGTATTTCGGAAAAAGAGACGGGGTATCGGTAATAAAAGGTACTGACATATTTTTCGACGATTTACTCGCCGAGTATAAAGCCGAACTGTTAGGCGACAGAAAATACGACTGTCTAGTAAAGTTTTTGGACAGTGCGGTAAGACTACCGTTTCAAGTTCACCCGACGAAAGATTTTTCGAGAAAGTATTTTAACAGCGAATACGGAAAGACGGAAGCGTGGCTTGTGGTAGCAACACGCCCCAACGCAAAACTTTATTTCGGATTTAAGGATAAGATAACTAAAGAACAACTCTCCGAACTTGAAGAGCGTAGCGAAGTAGAAAAGGACATAATGGGCAATCTTTTGCAAGGGGTAGAAGTAAAGACGGGGGACGTGTGGATTATAAAGGCGGGATTGATACACGCGATAGGCGCAGGGTGTACGATAATAGAGGTGCAAGAACCTACGGACTTTACCATACAACCGGAACGCTGGTGCAATGATTATCATATATCTTATGAAGAAGAATACATAGGACTTGACAAAAACACGGCGCTTGACGCGATAAATTACGATATTTACGGAAACGCGGCGCAAGAGTTTGCAAAAGTAAGTCCGAAAGTGGAGATAGATACGGATAATTACAAAAAAGAAAATCTTATAACTTACGAAGATACTCCTTGTTTTGCGGAGAACAGACACATTTTAAGTAAGTGCGGAAAATTCGTAATGGACTACGCGCCCGCAGTATATATCTGCTTAAACGGGAACGCGAAGATAACGGGCGAAAATTACGAAAAGGAGATAAAACGCGGCGATTACTTCTATTTGCCTTATATAGCGGAAGGAAAGTTTACGATTTCAACCGACACGCAAGCGGAAATAATAGAGTGTTTGCCAAGTAAACAAAAATAAATATTTAAGAATTAACCAAAAAGCCATCAGAAAATTACTGATGGCTTTTTAATTGGTGGAAGGGGTGGATGCTGCGCGTAAGGCGCAGGACTAAGCCCGTCAAGGATTGTCCGTCATATGACGACCGAAGCACCGAACGGTGTTTCTCACACATCCCCATACAAAATAACGCCGATATAAAAGTATCGACGTTATTTTGGTGGAAGGGGGTGGATATTTAATAATACAATATATTGTATATTTATAAACCGTGCTAAGCACAATAACTTGTGGATTTTTGTTTTTTATAACATTTTTATAATATTTTGACCTTAAAAATCCATAATTGAAGAACTGTTTTATTTAGTTATAGGTTATTTAAGTAGTTATAAAAATTTGCAAGCAGATAAAAAATAATTGTTGCAAGCGTATATTTTTGTGGTATAATATAGTTGCAGGAAATAAAATGAACTAATGAGGAAATAAAATGTCAGTAGCATTAAAGAAAGGAGATCGTCAAACATATTATAATGCTTTGGTAAAAATTATGTCTGAAAATAATAAAAATAATAATTTTTACGAATACAAGAAAAAAGTAATTGCGTGTATGATTGATATGGGTGCCACCGATAATGATTGTTCCTTATTAACGGATGAAATGATTTTAAATGGCATAAATAATAATTGGGAACCGGAGAGCGTGGCGTGGGCGATTTTACAGTAAGTGATTCTTTGCTTCGTGCATTTAAAGATAAAAAAATTGACTTTGTTGAATTACAAATTTCTGATGCTAATACATTTTATAATTCAATTTCCGAAGCCAAAAAAGTAAACATATTTGGTCCTTTTGTTGAACGACATACGAAGTCAGACTATGACAAAATGAAATTGTTTACTACATTGGACAATAGCGCGGGTATAGCAATAACATTTGAAGGGAATATTGTCTCTGTGTTTAGTAAGGGCTTGCATAAAGGAGTATTAAAATCTTTAATGCCTATTGCTCTTTCTCAAGGTGGTATAAAACTCGATAACTATAATAGCGAAAGATTATCTGCTATGTATGCTGATTTTGGCTTTATTCCAATATCTAAAACTGCTTTTGATAAGAATTTTGCCCCACAAGATTGGGATTATGAAAAATTTGGTTGTCCAGATATTGTTTTTTGGATTCACAATGGAGATAGTGCTGAGTCTGTAATTTATAAATTCGGTGAATATAAAGTTGATATGAAAAGCGTTAAAGAATGTCCAACATATGAAGAGGCAGAGAGATTTAGAGACGATATATTAAAATTATTAAAGGAACGTTAACTCGTTCCTTTTATTTCCGGCGAGATGTGATTATTTAATTTATCTGATTCTATGCAACGGTTATTATGGTGATAAAAGAAACTGACGGAAGAATATGCAAACGTTTTAGCCTTGCGTCTTAAAATACGGGATAAAACATACATAGAAGTGTATGAAGAAAATATCTAAATAGAGTTGACAATGAATAACTTAATATTAGAAGCACAAGTTTTCAAAGAAGGTGTCACACTTGCAGAAGTTTTAGAAAAAGGTAAGACGATTATCGAAAATTTTACATCTAAATAATGCAATAATATTTTTTCAAGTCGTTTACGCCGTCTGCGCTTTAACAAAGGGCTTAACGCTTCGGAATTGGCAAAAGGAACGGGGTTAAGCCTTACAGCAATTTTAGGCGCTATAAAGACGGCTCGCAAGTGCTGAAGATGGATTCACTTATAAAACTCGCTAATTTCTTTAATGTAAGTTTGGACTACTTGGCAGGCAGGACGGATTTACGCCGTTTGCCCGATAACGAACAATTATGTTTACTTGAAAATAAATTGCTTGAATTAGGCGGATTTGCCGAACAGTTCCGCCAAGAATTATCAACACGCGACAGCGACGACTAAAACTTTGCTTATACGCTTTTGTTTCTCCATATGTTCTTCTTTGGGGAAATCGCTCTTATGTAAGTAGGGGCGGTTTTTTATAAAATACAAATTTTTTATAACAAAAAATATAACAAATTGCAAAAAACACAGCAAAATAGGGCATAATAAAACAATAAAAAACGCCACTTTTTAAGCGTTTTAGGCTAAAAAATAGCGTTTTTCTGTGTTTGGTGGAAGGGGGTGGATTCGAACCACCGAAGTCGCCGACGGCAGATTTACAGTCTGCTCCCTTTGGCCGCTCGGGAACCCTTCCGTATATTAAGTTTAATAGGGGATACGATTGGAGCTGGTGACTGGAATCGAACCCGCAACCTGCTGATTACAAATCAGCTGCTCTGCCAGTTGAGCTACACCAGCAAAGGTGCGTAAAAACTTTTGGTGCCTCGGGGCGGAGTCGAACCACCGACACAGGGATTTTCAGTCCCTTGCTCTACCTGCTGAGCTACCGAGGCATT
>CAJOMP010000004.1 GCA_905235785.1 uncultured Clostridia bacterium
ATCGCGTCCATATTTCGACAGTCCTGAAAAGAACCGCAGGTAGCGGCGGTAAAAAACAGCAAAAAAAGACACAACCCTTTTGGGGTTGCGCCTTTTTTTTGCGCGGAAGAAAACCGCACGCTACCTAATGGTGCTCCATCAGGGACTCGAACCCTGGACACCCTGATTAAGAGAGTGAAAGAAAGTTTTTTAATAAAACTTTGTGCTATGTGCGTAAGCAATTGTAATATAAAACCCCGCGATAATGTCGCGGGGTTTTAACTCGGGTACAGGGCGAAAAGCCCTGTTATTAGCCTAAAAACGCCCAAATTCGGCGCGTAAACGGGTGTCTATGGGTTTGCCCCTGTATGGAGCGGGTTGCACGGTTGTGCGCTTTATTAGCCTTTTAAGAAGATATTTGTACTATTTTAATTATCGCCGTAATGTGTCCACATACGAATTATTTTGATAGTTTTTTCTTCTTCGTAAACTTGATACACTAATCTGTGTTGTAAGTTTATACGCCGCGAATAGACGTTTATTGTGTCAATCAACTTTTCAAAAGGCGGTTGCTGTGGGTTTTCTTCGAGAACGGAAAGCAGGCGAAAGGCTTTACCTTTCAAATTGCTTGCGGCGATTTTCTTTAAATCTTTTTCCGCTTGTTTTGTGAAAACAATTCGATATTTCATTTTAAAGCCTTTTTCCAGTCGATTTCCGCACAATCATCGATAGGTGTTTCAATACCTTTTTTAATGCTTTCTTTCATTTGGGGAATACCGTAAAGGTAGCAAGTTTCTTCTAAATTGCGCAAATATTCTTCGGAAATGATAGCGGCATTTCCGTTTTTTGTCGTGACGATAATCTTTTCGTCATTGACAGCCGCAGCATCGAGATAGCCGAAAAGGTTTTTTCTTAAAGTCGTGGCGTTAGTAATAGACATAATTTCACCCCCTTATTATATTATATGTACATTATAGCGTACATTTACACGTTTGTCAATAGGAAATGAAAAATTATTTTGTTTGTATTTAGCCTTTAAATTCAATATTTCCGCTATTGTTGTTAAACGAGTTGTTTATATGCGTTTTATGCGTTTCAATGTGTATATAATCTCGTCCGATTAGTTCATCGATAGTAATTCCATAACAATCTGCTAATTTTATGCATTGGGTTATTGTTGGTTCGTTTTCATTTTTTTCCCAACGATAAATACTGCCGTGATTTATTTTTGTTTCTTTTTCAACGTCATAAACGCTTTTTTTTGTTTTTTCTCTGCTTTCTTTCAAATAATATCCTAAATCCATAGTATTAACCCCCTTTTTTAAGTTTAGTTCAAATTTGCACTTTTTGCTTGACAAGTGCAAATATACACTGTATAATTTGAGTGTAGTGTGAATTTACACTATTGAAAAATTTTACGGGGGGTGCAGTAATGGAACTGTATATCGAGTGTTGTAAGAGCAAGGACAAAGAGAGCGTATATCACGCGTTAAAGGTAAAACTGCCTTTTAGGTCGCAAGCAAGTATATTAACTATGGAAAAAGAGACAATATACGAAATTGCGAACATAACGCCGAGTACATTATACGCTATGAAAGCGGGGGATATTTTGAAAGTCGGCATAATATCGCCCGTAAAAGGAAAGGAATAAACCTTTCCTGATATATCCCCCGCAGGTTAGCGTAAAGACGGTTCAATTCCGTCGGGGGAAATAAAGCAAGGGGGAAAGACAATGAAAAAATCTTGGATAAGGCGGGCATTGTACGTAATTTTTGCGATTGCGGCGGTCATTATAATTGCGGGTGCGGTTAAAACGGGCGTTGACAATTATAAAAACAAACAGACAACGCCCGAACCCGAAACGGCACAAGTGCAAGTCGTTGACTTGGCGGCTTAACAATGCAAGGCGGGATATTTACAACCGCTCTGCAACTCGTGCGGGCGGCGTGGAATTTAATTACTCGGTTGTTTAGTTTTTTCACGTCGCTTGGCGGCGGGTTAGTCTCGGAAATTGTCGCCCTTGTTTTGTTATGGATACTTATTGAGTGGGGCGTTCCTATAATCGAAAAAATTATAAACGGCATAATTTGGCTTATACGCCTATGGAGATAGGAAAATGACGAAAAGAATAAAAATAATTTTAATATCGCTTTTGACCGCATTGTTTGCTTTATGCCTTGCGGTGGTTGCCTTGCCGCCCGTAAAAGCCCGCGCGGATGATATAACGACTACGGGCATTTCGGACGGCAATTTTGGTTTTGTAGCGGGTGCGTCTATACCTGTAAATCTCTTTACGGAAGATCCGAACGCTGTGGGCTTTAATCTTGCAACGGCTAATACACAGTTAAGATATAGTTTCAAGTTAGAAAATTTTGACTATGAAAACCTTGCGCACAGCGTTCCGCACCCTACTACTTGGTGGGGAGCACGAGCGAATAACGTCTTTATTTACGAGTTTACGCTTTACCGGGGCAATCGCGACGGCGACGGTGCGGGCAGTCTCGGAACTGCGGACGCGCAAAACTCGGTTATTGTAGTTGTATATCCCGACAGCAACAGAACGTTTTACGGCTACGTCGCGGAAAGAAATTACTACGGCACGGGAGCTTTGATGGCGGGATACCTAAGCGGAACTAATTTGGATTTAACGAGTGAAACGACTTACGACGATATAGCGACGTTGGGTAAAACGTATAACGTTGACGACGTAAATAGGACTTTCGGACAAGGATATACTATAACGCAAAAATTTAGATTATCTAATAATAATTTGAATTTTCAACAAAATGACGGATTGGTGCTTAATATGGTGGCAAACGTTATGTCGCCGTTTCAGTATTATTTTATTAAAGCCCGTTATTGTTTTACGACGGTAGTTTATGCGGGTATGTTCAGTACGCAGGAACAGAGTATTTACGGCGAAGTATATTCTTCTTCCCGTTCGGTCGTTAACGTTTTGCAACGTATGAGCGATTTGGGCATAGATTTTGAAGAAACGTTTGGCGACAAGGCATTTTGGGCAAACAGAATTTTAGCCGTAGAAAATACCCAACGCGTAAGAGTTAAGTATTTAACGGAAATCGCCGGTACACCTTACGCAACGCATAATTACGCTTATGTCAATGTTCCTGTATTACAGGAAACAATTTATATTAACGACGTTGAAGAAGAACTCGATATATCCTTGCGAAAATGCCTTGACAGTAACGCGTACTGTTTTCAAAAAACTACGGATAACGACGGCGACGTTTATGAATTACACTATTTAAAAAATGTTTGGTTACGTTCGGTAACGGTCGACGGAAATTACCTTGATTATTTTCTTGACATAAACGAGAGTTATAAAGAGATGTACCGCCCTTACGTAAACGCGGAAATTCTATCTGACGACATTTACGAGTGGATTTTTTCAACGCAAATGATAAATAAATTCCCTGCCTTGCAAAATTACCGTTTTAATGAGATATACGGGTATTTCGGGCTTGTGGTAGTACCCGAAACTTATACCCTTAATTCGGCGTTAAAAGTAATGTTCGACGTAGAGACGAGTAAAATCGGGGTAATATCTAACTTTGTGTTTGAACGTATGCTCCCGTATAACGGCTATCAGCAACTTTTAAGCGAATACAATTACGGGTTTTTAAGCAAGGTATGGAGCGAAGTAGTGGGCTTTTATTCGGGTTCTGAACACCGCGCGACATATTACGTCGTGTATAGCGAGCCCGGCACTGAAAACGCGTTAATCGGCGAAGGCGGTCAAACGAACGCCGAAGACCCGGGGAGCATTATTGATAATGAAATAGTAAAGCCCACAGGCAAGATAATCGGTAACGCGTGGCACGGTATTATAGGGTTTTTTGATAATTTAACGAAAGGAACACAGGCGATATTGTGGATAGTTCTCTGCGGCGTTGTGGTAGTCGCAGGGGTGGTTATATATAAAAAATTCAATAAAGGTGGTAAAAGAAAATGACGAAAACAAAGAAAAGGAATATTATTTTAACTTTGGCTGCACTATTATTTGCGGCGTTCTCGGCGTTATTGTTTTTAGCGCCGAAACAAGCAAAAGCGGACGAGACGGCGACAATTCCCGTTTTGTCCGAAACGGAAGCGTCGGAAAAACTTTCCGAACCGCAGGACAATCAAATGCTTAAAGGCAAATATTTGCTTATTGCTGCCGACGTTGAAACGGTGCATTTTGTCTGGGGGAACCTTAGCAAAGGCGACGGAGTTTTCGCTTTCAGTTGGTACATTGACGGTACGGCAGGCGACAAAAATATAGAATACACGACTATAATGTATAACGGCGCTGAATACGAATATCTGTTGTTTGACGATAACGCGGGATATGAAGCGTTTACATATCATACAAACAACAATGAAGGTAAGACTGTTTACATATCGGATACCGAACTGTTATTTGACGAATACGGAAAACCCGTAGAAGAAAAACAGCCTTTTGATTTGGGCGACTGGTTAAAGAACGCAGGCAACGACGTTTCGGCTTGGCTTGGGGATAATGTCGGAATATCTATTACGGGTGGCACAGTTCTTATTATCGGTGCGGTAATAATTTTTTTAGTTTTCAGACGTCGGCGCAGATAAGTGAAAAATACCGTATTAAGGTATCCGTCTATATGGCGAAGAATACAGCCGACGGTGATATATAACGTTATCCTGTCGGTAATATTCTTTCCGCTTTATCTTACTTTTTACAATTTGGATATAGTCGCTTTTGAACTCGATTATTTTCTTATGTACGGGTTTGAGAGTTTTCGCCTAAATCTTTTAGGGGCGTTATTTTGTTTCGGTTTTTTTCTTCGGCAAGTTTGCAAGGATTTGAATTTAGTAATTTTTACAATAAGAGCGATAAAGCACGATAGCGACGTAATACTGTTCGGCGGGCATAAACGGCTGTTTGACGGTATAGAAGGTGTCGGAAAGACGTTAAACGTAACAAACGACGCGGTTTTGCTTGCCTGCGATAAGGACGAAAAATTGCGGTTTGAATATTATTTGAAAAAACCGTTTGAAAAGAAACTGAAAGACGATAAGCATTACAAAGTTTTGTGTGAAAGTTATAAGTTTTATAAAGACCACCCCGACAAGATTTCTCACTTAATGGCGAATTACAAAATACAGTACGACGGGAAAGAGAGTTTTAAGTTCGATATAGACTATTTCAAGCAGGATAAACGCCCTGCGGAAAGTTTTGTAATGGCACTTACGGAACTTGCGGACGAACTGCCGAACTCGTGGTCGAAGATACCGAAAGACGAGAAAAACGACCCGCATAAGGTTATAAAAATGAACGAAACGTTATCTAAAAGCCGTCAATGGTTTGATTTAACGATAGTATCAGATGAGCAACGTATGGGCGAAGTGTTTATCGGCTTTCGGGCGACTACGGGTTTAGGGCGGTCTATAACAGGACGGGAAAAGTGCCTTGTGCCTAAATTCTTAAAGGTGATTGAACGTTTATTGTATAACCGTGTAATGAGAAAGAAAGAGAAAACGTCCAAGTTTTTAAGCAGATTGTATTCTTTCGTCCATAAAATTACGGAAAGTATAGGCTTTTTCGAGTTTAAGTATATTGACCGAGACGTTTTGACAAGCAAAGGGAAAACGGAAGAACAGACTTTCGTAATTCCGTGTCGGTTTTTGTTTAGGTACGATACGCGGGGCGAACGGGATAAGTACCCGCTTTACGGCAGGCAACCCGAATAGTTTTGTTTCCGATTCTTTCGGTTTTTCGTCTCTTCGGATTTTTGTTTTTTCTTTTTTTCGCTCTGTCGAAAAAAAGAAAAAAAGCGATTACGAAAACCGAAAGACCGGAACAAAAAGCGGGTGCGAAAACGGGACGTCCACCTTTATCTTGATAAGGTGGACGTCCCAGACACAAAAAACAGCGTACTGAACACTATCCACCTTATTTATTTTAATAGGTTTTTACAGGTGATTTTATGTATGTAAAACCCGATTATGAATTAAAAGCAAAAATTCTTGCGGAAAAGCAAATGTTAAAGGACTATAAATTATATTCAAAAAGCGTGTATGCGTTTGTTTACGGTTTGGAAATGGCAAAGACAATAAGGTATGAAAAGGCGCTGGAAATATCCGCGTATCATAGGAAGAAAAGCCCAAAAGAGTGGAAAGAGTGTAGCAGAATATCCCACGCGCATTATAAGCGGGTTATACGTTTACGCAATCGTATAACGGATATGGTACTTAATGCCGATTGTTTGTTTTTGACTTTTACGTTTACCGACGAGAATTTGAGACGGATTTCGGCGTTTAATCGCAGAAGATACGTTCAACGGTATATACAGGCGTTAAACGTGCCGTACGTGGCAAATATAGATTTCGGTAAGAAAAAAGGTCGGGAACATTATCACGCGCTGGTCGGCATTGATAGGGTGGACTATAAAAAGTGGTCGAAAAAGTGCGGGAATTTAAACGGGTTGAAAGTTAGGAACGAAACGGCAGACGTGGAACGGCTTGCAAAGTACGTCGCGAAACTTACAAATCACGCTATGAAGGAAACGACAAAGCGGTGTTCGGTAATGTACAGTCGGAAACATTACGTTTGCATTGATAGAAAATATTACGAAATAAATAAAGACGGGGAGATTGTCGGAAATGATAAATAAAGAAAGCAAGTACGGAACGTATTTGCGCGAGTGGATAAAGGTTTATAAAAAGCCGTATATAAAGACGTGGTATCAGATAAGAGACAATATTCGGCTGCACTTTCCCGAAAGTATAAAAGATATGCGGCTGTGCGACTTAAACGCTATGCAAATACAACAGGCGATAAACAACGTGCCGTATTCCCGCGTAAGAGTAGAGATATATAATATCTATCACGGCAGTTTATCAAGGGCGTATAAACTCGGCTTTACTGAAAAGGACATATCGGGGCTATTGATAAAGCCGAAACACGAGCAGAGTTTGGGCAAAGCACTTACGAACGAAGAGATAAAACGATTTTTATGGAAAATACAAGGCACGAGATACGAGCGTGTTTACAAGTTTTTACTTTATACGGGTTGTAGACGTGCGGAAGCGGTAGGAATACGACTTTATGACGTTGACTTTGATAAATGGCAAATACATATTCGCGGAACTAAAAACAAGACAAGCGATAGATACATACCGCTTACGGAAAAAATTTTCGAGACGTTTCCGAAGAACTTTGTAATAAAGCCTGATAACGCGAAACTGTTTCCGCATAGTAAACAGCGTTTAACGGTGGACTTTCGGAAATACTGTCCGAACCATAAATTACACGACTTGCGGCATACTTTCGCGACAAGGTGTTTAGAGTGGGGGCATATCAATGAGTGTAGTTCAAAAGTGGCTCGGACATAGCACTATCACGACGACAAGTAAAATATATTCTCACGTATTGCCCGAGTTCGAAACAAGAGAAACACAAAAATTTAGGTGGTGAAAAATGCAAAACAAGGTAAATTGTAAGGCTTGTAAAGTTTACGAAATATGCGTGTTAAAAAATCTCGTTGAAATTTGCGAATATTTTGATTTATTCACATAAAAAAACGGCAGTAAAAAACTACCGTTTTTGGCTGGTGCTCCATCAGGGACTCGAACCCTGGACACCCTGATTAAGAGTCAGGTGCTCTACCAACTGAGCTAATGGAACGTAAAGATTTTGTTAAAAAAATCTTTCGGAAAAAATGAGAAGAAGGCTGAAATGTCTTGCCGTTTTCGGTTTGCGCGAACGGATGACAAAAAAGCCTTGCTTTTTCAGGGTTCCCGAAAAAGATTTGCAAAGCAAATATTTTTTGGGAAAAGGAGAAACAGGCTGAAAAGTCTTGCCGTTTGCGGTTTACGCAGACGGCTGACAAAAAGCCTTGTTTCGACGTGGTGGTCCATCGGGGATTCGAACCCCGGACACCGTGATTAAAAGTCACGTGCTCTACCGACTGAGCTAATGGGCCAAATTATTATTTGTTGGCAGGGGTGGCAGGATTTGAACCTACGAATGCCGGAATCAAAATCCGGTGCCTTAACCACTTGGCTACACCCCTATATTAAAGGGTCGGATTTTTTCCGCACCGCAGAGAACGAATTTATCGGGCGAAAGTTGTTTCCGCAAATGCCTGCCCAAAAATCAAAACGCAATAACACGCGTTAATGTGTGCTTGGTTATGTTGTGGGAAGCATCTCCGCAAACGGTGTTTGCTACGATGGTCTTGTCCGTCAGGTAAGTCCGTCAAATGACGACCGTCCCTGTGTTCTCTCCGCAAATGCCTGCCCAAAAATCAAAACGCAAATGCGTTTTTATTTTTGGGGCGGGTGATGGGAATCGAACCCACGACCTCAAGGACCACAATCTTGCGCTCTAACCAACTGAGCTACGCCCGCCGTAATGGTGCGCCTGAAGGGATTCGAACCCCTGACACCCGGCTTAGAAGGCCGGTGCTCTATCCAACTGAGCTACAGGTGCATAAGCCCTTCTTTATGCGTCTTGCCCGTCAGGGAAGTCCGTCAAAGGCGACCGTCCCTGTGTTCTCTCCGCAAGTACTCACTCCATAAATATAACGGAACTCTGTACGTAGGCGAAAGAGATTTTGCAAAGGTGTTCAGAAATGGGAAGCATCTCCGCAAACGGTGTTTGCTACGATGGTCTTGCCCGTCAGGGAAGTCCGTCAAATGACGACCGTCCCTGTGTTCTCTCCGCAAGTACTCACTCCATAAATATAACGGAACTCTGCTCCGTTATATTTATGGAGCGGGTGATGGGAATCGGACCCACGCGGCCAGCTTGGAAGGCTGGAATTCTACCATTGAACTACACCCGCACGCCGTTTTTCGGATAAGACGCTTATAAATTGTACCAAAATGTAATTTTAATGTCAACTGTTTACAATTCTTTTTTTAAAAAAATCTTTATATTTTCCTTTATTGTTTTAAATAAATCGTTAAAAATTATCAAAAACTTTGACAACCCGAAAACTATACAATATAATAATAAATAATAAATAATTTTAAAAGGCGGGATCTTATGTACAACGATCTGTATAAGGCGTGGCTTTCGAGCGGTAAATTAAAATCCGTTGAAAAACAGGAACTGGAACTCATAAAAGATAAAGACAAGGAAATCGAATATCGTTTCGGTAAAGATCTCGAATTCGGCACAGCGGGTATGCGCGGTATTATCGGTATGGGGACTAACATGATGAACGTTTATACCGTTAAACGCGCGTCGCAAGGTCTTGCGGAATATATAAAAAAGCGCGGACCCGTCGCTAAAATGCGCGGCGTTGCGATTGCGTACGACACGCGTAGATTTTCGAAAGAGTTTGCGTCTGCCGCCGCGGTGGTTTTGGCGTCTAACAGGATAAGAGTGTATCTGTTTGAACGTGTGCACCCCGTTCCGATGCTTTCTTTCGCCGTTCGCGATTTGAATTGCGTGGCGGGTATTATGATTACGGCGAGCCACAACCCGAAGGAATATAACGGTTACAAGGTATACGGCGAAGACGGCGCGCAGATGTCGCCCGAAGCGACGGCAAAAGTCGTTAAATATATTGAGAAAATAGAGTCGCCGCTATCCGACGAAATCAAGTTTTCCAAAAAGTTAGCCTTAAAGTACGTAAAATTCATAGGCAAAAGAGTAGATAAACACTATTTTGAAAAGATAACTAAACTTATACTTTCCCCAAAGGAAACGGCAGAAGCGGGCGGGGATATAAAACTCGTATACACTCCCGTGCACGGCAGCGGCTTTATACCCGTTACGACTATTCTGAAAAAACTCGGCATAAAGGCGTCGGTAGTAACCGAACAGGAAAGCGAAGACCCCGATTTTTCCACGGTAGAAGTTCCGAACCCCGAATATAAAGAAACTTTATCGCTTGCTATCTCGCAGGCAAACGCCGAAGGCGCGGACGTTGTATTCGGCACAGACCCCGATTGCGACCGGCTCGGCGTTGCTATTCGCAACTCGGAAGGCAAATTTACCGCGCTTACGGGCAATCAGACGGGCGTTTTGCTGCTCGATTATATTCTCGCAAGACTTAAAGAGCAAGGCGAACTCAATAAAAGGTGTTTTGTCGTAAAATCTTTCGTTACGACGAGCCTTGCGAAACTTATTTCCGACGACTATAAGGTGGAAATAATGGAAGTGCCGGTAGGCTTTAAATATATCGGCGAAAAAATCAAAAAGTTGGACGATACGGGCAAACGCCGTTTCGTATTCGGTTTTGAAGAAAGTTGCGGTTATCTTCGCGGGACGCACGCGCGGGATAAAGACGCCGTCGTCGCAAGTATGTTGTTTGCGGAAATGGTGTGTTATTACACCGCTCACGGAATAAAGGTTTACGACAAATTGCAGGAAATTTACGCGAAATACGGCTACGTTTGCGATAAAAGCGTAAGTACGGTTTACGGCGGGCTTAACGCGATGAAAGAAATGAACGCCGTAGTCGACGCAATGAAGCAAAAGAAAATCAAAAAGGTCGGCGGATTTAAAGTCGTTGCAAAGCGCGATTATTCTACTTTGCAGAGAACGGAAGGCGACAAAGTAACAAAAATCAACTGTTCTGCGGTAAACGCGGTATACTACGAGTTGGAAGGCGGCGGTTTTATCTGCGTACGCCCTTCGGGCACAGAACCTAAACTTAAAGTCTACTATTCGGTAACGGGCAAGGACAGAAAGACCGCGGAAGCGAATTTTGCCGCCGTTAAAGCCGAATTCGAAGAACTTATGAAATAAAAAATGATAAAAGCCGTACTTTTAGATATAGACAATACTTTGCTCGATTTTAACCGTAGCGCGGCGGAAACCATAAAATCCGCTTTCGGCGAACTCGGTCTTGGTTATTCGAACGAGATATTCGATGTGTTTCTTCGCACGAACAATATGCTTTGGCGACAAATCGAAACGAAAGAGATAACGCGAGCAAAGTTGCATAGCGTAAGGTGGAAAATTATATTTGACGAACTCGGAATAGCCGCCGACGGGGCGGAAATGGAGCGGCTGTTTTTAAATAAACTCGAAGACTTTGCTATTCCGGTATTCGGCGCGGTCGACACGGTAAAATATCTTGCGAAAAAGTATAAGTTATACACGGCTAGCAACGCTCCGTATTCTCAACAGGTAAAAAGGCTCACTAAATCGGGGATAATGCCTTTTATCGAGAAAATCCTTAATTTTGAAGAGCAGGGTATAAACAAGCCGCAAAAGCGTTTTTTCGAAGAGTGTTTGAAAGCGGTACTTCCCGCGACAAAGGAAGAAACAGTTATAATAGGGGATTCTCTTTCCGCGGATATCGTCGGCGGAAAAAGCGTGGGGATAACGACGGTATGGTTCGATCGCGAAGGCTCTTTTGAGACACACACGGATATTTGCGATTACACCGTGCGAAGCCTTGCCGAAATAAAAAACATTTTATAAAAGGTTTTCGGCGGCGAGAGTAAAGGGAGACAAAATGGTTTTTGGAAGGCGGAACAAGTTTTTCGGCATATATAATACGACGCTTGGCGGAAAGATAAAAGAATCTTTCGGCTCCATTATGCCCGTCGTTCTCGTCGTGTTGCTGCTATGCGTCAGTTTAACGCCTATCGACAGCGGAACTTTTCTGGCGTTTATTCTCGGTTGTTTTTTAGCGATAGTCGGCATGGGCATATTTACGCTCGGCGCGGAGAACGCCATGACGCCGATAGGTCAGTACATAAGCGCTTCCGTAATAAAAACGAAAAAATTGTGGATTATTTTGCCCCTGTTCTTTCTGGTCGGTATGTTTATAACAATTTCCGAGCCCGACCTTCAAGTGCTTGCGGCGGAACTTGACGGCACGGTCGATTATTGGGCGCTTATTATCACCGTCGGTGTGGGCGTCGGCGTGTTTTTATGCGTAGCGTTTTTGCGAATAGTCCTGAAAATTCGGTTAAGCGTAATACTTATCGTGTGTTATACGGCGATTTTCGTTATGTCGTTTTTCGTGCCGAATAATTTTGTGCCGCTCGCATTTGACGCGGGCGGAGTAACGACAGGACCTATGAGCGTGCCGTTTATAATCGCGATGGGCACGGGCGTGGCGTATTTGAGAAGCGACAAATCGGCGGAAGACGACAGTTTCGGTCTTACCGCGCTATGTTCCGTCGGACCTATCGTTTCGGTAATGATTTTAGGCATTATTTATAAGCCCGAAACGGTGAGCGTCGCGGGCGGCGAAACGGTCGTTATCGGCAATTCGCAAGACCTGTTTGCGGAATATCTCCGCAGATTGCCGACGTATCTCAACCAAGTCGGACTCGCGCTGTTGCCTATCGTTGCGTTCTATTTTATAGTTATGCTGTTCGGCGGCAAAGTGGCGAAGGGCGAACTTTTAAAAATCATCGTCGGGATATTGTATGCGTATTTCGGGCTGGTTATGTTTTTGCTCGGCGTAAACTGCGGCTTTTTGCCTGTCGGCATTAAAATAGGCGAAACGCTCGGCAATGCCGATTATGCGTGGATAGCGATTCCGATAGGTATGGTGTTTGGGTTTTTCGTCGTCGCGGCAGAACCCGCAGTCCATATATTAAACGATCGGGTTTTTGAAATAACGGGCGGAGCGATACCCAAAAAAGCAATGGGGTTTTCGCTTATGATAGGCGTTGCCGCGTCTACGGGGCTTGCGTTTTTAAGAATTTATTTCGCGATACCTATAATGTATATTCTGATACCGTGTTACGCGTTGTCGCTTATTCTCACGTTTTTCGTGCCGAAAATATTTACGGCGATAGCCTTTGACTCCGGCGGCGTCGCGTCGGGGGCGATGACGGCGGGATTTCTGATGCCGATGGCGCTCGGATTTTGTTTCGCTCTCGGCAAAGACGTCGGCGCGGAGGGCTTCGGACTTGTGGCGTTCGTCGCGATGACGCCGCTCGTAGCGATACAGATTTTGGGGCTTATATATAAGATAAAGAGCGCGAAGATAAAGAAAGCGCAAAAGGCGGAAATTCCGCTTACGGAAGAAATTATCGATTAAGGAGAGCGTTATGCAGGGTGTAAAATATATAATTACGGTAACTCACAGAGAGTACACCGAAGATTATACAGAGTTTTTTTACAGACACGGCGTCCGTAATCTTATAAAAATTTTTGCGACGGGTTCTGCGCGGGATAAAGCGCTGTCCGCGTTGGGCATAGAAAGGGCGCTTAAAGTCGTATTCTACATGGCAGTTACCGAAGACAAAATAAGAGATATCAACAAGGGGCTTGTGCGGGAAACTAATTTGACGGAATACGGCAACGGATTTTCGTTTACCGTACCGATCGACGGCATAGGCGGGGAATACGGCAAGCAATATCTTCTCGGAGACGCCGAGATAAACAAAAAGGAGAGTAGAGATATGGAAGAAAAAAGCAAGTACGTTCTTCTGACTGTCATAGCGGATAAGGGCAACGTAGACGTTGTAATGGACGCGGCGAGAGCGGCGGGGGCGACCGGCGGCACGGTGCTTTCCGCAAAAGGCACGGGCGCGGAAATAGCAAAATTTTTCGGCGTGGCGATCTCCGAAGAAAAAGAATTGATACACATAGTTACAAGGCGAGAAAGTCGCGACACGATAATGAAAGCGATTATGGACAAAGCGGGAAGAGATACCCCCGCGCACGGCGTGGTATTTTCTCTGCCCGTTGAAACGGTTGTCGGAATAAGGAGTTTGGAAGACTGATTTTATGACCGGAAAAACTAACTGCGATTATGCGGAAGAACTCGTTAAAAACAGAGTTATAGCCTTTGTGCCGAGCGGAAACAGTATGTGGCCGACTCTTAAAAACAAAGGGCAATCGGTAATAGTAAAGTATAAAACGGAAAAACTCAAACCTATGGACGTAGCCCTTTACCGCAGGGAAAACGGCACGAACGTGTTGCATAGAGTAATGCGGGCTACCGAAACGGGGTACGTTATGTGCGGCGACAGTCAGTTCACGTTCGAAAACGTAAAGGAAGAGAACGTTTACGGCGTAATGTCTGGCTTTTACAGGGGTAAGCGCTATATCGAAACGAGCGACCCCGAATATAAAGAACAGGTTTTGAGATGGTATTCGAGCGAAAAACGGAGAAAATTCCGCGTTAAACTCTTTTTCTTTATGAATAACCTTAAAACTTTTCCGAAAAGGGTATTGCGAAAATTGTTCGGACGGAAAAATAAGGATGAAGGTGTGAAAGAAGATGATTGATTTAACAAAACTCGGCAAAAACGCGAAGGCGGCGGCTGGCGCGCTTTATTCCGCGCCCCAAAACGCTATCGACAGCGCGCTCATTGTGTCCGCGGCAGAACTTATTAAAAACGCGGACGAAATCAAGGCGGCAAACTTAAAGGATATAAAAAACGCCGAAGAAAAAGGGCTTTCCGCCGCGTTTATCGACAGGCTTAAAATAACCGACGGCGTTCTTTCGGGTATGGCGGAAGGATTAAAGCAGATAGCGACGCTGATTAGCCCCGTAGGTGAAACGGTTTACGAGTACGAAAACGCGGAGCAGGGCATTAAAGTCGTCAAAAACAAAGTGCCTTTCGGCGTCGTCGGCATAATTTTCGAATCTCGCCCAAACGTTACGGCGGACGCGTTCGGGCTGTGTTTTAAAACTAAAAACGCAGTCATATTAAAGGGCGGCAGCGACGCGCTCAATTCTAATACGGCGATAGTCAAGGTGTTACGCGGCGCGCTCAAAAGTTGCGGTTTCGACGAAAACGCGGTGAGTTTAATAGCCGATACTTCGCGCGAAACGGCGGCAAAGTTTATGCGGCTGAATAAATACGTGGATCTTCTTATCCCGCGCGGGGGCGCGGGGCTTATCCGCGCCGCGCTCGATAACGCAACCGTTCCCATTATAGAAACGGGAACGGGCAATTGCCATGTGTACGTCGACGAGTTCGCTAAACCCGAAATGGCGGCAAAGGTAATATTTAACGCCAAAACTCAAAGATACAGCGTTTGCAACGCATGCGAATCGCTCGTGATACACGAAAAAATAGCCGAAAAGGTTTTGCCCCTTATTTACGATAAACTTTCCGAAAAACAGGTTGAAATGCGCCTTGACGAAACAAGTTACGGTATTCTTAAAGGCAAACCCTACGTCGTCAAAGCGACGGACGAGGATTTTTACACAGAGTACGGCGACGCTGTAATTTCCGTAAAAGCGGTAAAAGACCTTGACGCGGCGATAGCGCATATAAACGAGCACTCTACGCATCACTCGGAAGCCATAATCACCGAAAATTCAAGTAATGCGGAAAAGTTTTTAAACGCAATAGACAGCGCCTGCGTTTACCATAACGCTTCCACGCGGTTTTCCGACGGGTTTATTTTCGGACTCGGCGCGGAAATAGGTATATCCACTCAAAAATTACACGCGCGCGGTCCTATGGGGCTGGACGCTTTGACCACCACGAAATACATAGTGAAAGGCGACGGCGCAGTCAGAAAATAACGTAAAAACAATACGGTGAAATAAGTGTTTCCGCCCTTGAAAGCGCGCTTTCGGGGGCGGAAAAGTTTTTAAAATAAATTTATATCGGAATATTTTAAAATGTTGGCGTAAAATTCTTGACAAAGGCGGATAATAAGAGTACAATTTATTCGAAAGTTAGCAATTGAACATTAAGAGTGCTAACACGAAACTTTTAATATTGCCAAAGGTAAAGGTCATGAAACTCTCCGACAGAAAAAAGAAGATTTTAAGTTACGTCGTAGACGACTATATATCTACGGCGCAACCCGTTTCGAGTAAAAGCATTACCGAAAAGTATATGCATGGCATATCTTCCGCAACGGTAAGGTCGGAACTTGCCGGTTTAGAAGAAATGGGTTATCTTAATCAACTTCACACTTCGAGCGGCAGAGTACCGAGTATCGACGCGTATAAACTTTACGTTACCGAACTTATGGACAAGAGCAAACTTTCGCGCGAAGAAACGGGGCTTATCCGCGCGGCTTTTACAAGCCATTTAGACAGTATCGAAACGGTGGTTAAAAACGCCGTGGACGTTATAAGCGAACTGACTAACTACACTTCCGTCGCGGTGGCGTCGCACAGCGGAAAGGAAAAAATCGTAAAGATACAGATTTTCCGTTATAAGCCCTCGCAGGCGCTTTTGCTCGTTGTTACCGAAAACACGTTAATTCGCGATAAGTTCATAGATATTCCCGAAAGTATGACCGACGCGGAGATAGAAGACGCGAGCAGGTTTATGATGAAAGCCTTTTCGGGCAGGGCGCTCGAAGAAGTGCTTTCGGTCGGTAAAACCGTTGCCGACGAATTTGCGAGTTACCGTGAAATTTTCGACGGGGTTATGGACGCTATCGAAGAATACGTGGAACGCGACAAGGCGGACGTCGTAATAAAGGGCGAAGGTAAGATATTAAACCACCCCGAAAGTCTTGATGTGGAAAAGGTCAAAAACTTTCTGTCGGTGGTAACAAGCAAAGATAAACTCGCCGAACTTTTATCGGACGGAAACGACGATATAGAGATAAATATCAAAATCGGCGGAGAAGACGAAGATATGCCGAAAGACTGTTCGCTTGTTACCGCGACATATTCCGCAAGCGGAGTAAAAATCGGCACTTACGGCGTTATAGGCCCGCTCCGCATGGATTACCAGAAAGTCGTTTCGGTTTTGGAAGGCGTGGGGAAAGTACTTGAAGATATTATGAAAAACAAAAAGTAGAAAAGGACGAAGGTATGGAAGAAAAAAAGAAAAAAACCGTCAGTTCGGAAGAAAAACTCGCGGCGCTTACAGAAGAAAATCAGGCGATAATCAAAGAGAACGAAGAGTTGAAAAAGCAGGCGGACGATTACAAGGACAAGTGGATGAGAAACGTCGCCGAGTTCGACAATTACAAAAAGCGCAACGCCAAAATCTGGCAGGACGCCTTTAACGAAGGCATTGCGAGCGTTATCTTAAAAATACTCGTTGTCGGCGACACGCTGGATAGGGCGATGAGCATAGGACTCGACGAAAAAACGTTGGCAGGCATAGCGGGGATAAAGCGCAAGTTCGACGAAACGCTTGCATCTCTCGATATCGAAGAGATAAATCCCGTGGGCGAGCCGTTCGACCCGAACGTCGCCGAAGCCGTTATGCAGGTGGAAAAAGAAGACGGACTGACAAGCGACACCGTAAAGCAAGTATTTGAAAAAGGGTATAAATTAAAAGATAAGATTATAAGATACGCGAAAGTAAGCGTAGTTAAATAATAAAACAACAAGGAGAATTTTTTTATGAAAACAATAGGCATCGATTTGGGAACGACAAACTCGTGCGTAGCCGTTATGGAAAACGGCGAGCCGGTTGTAATAGCGAACGCGGAAGGCGCGAGAACGACACCTTCTGTCGTCGGCTTTCAGAAAGACGGCGAAAGGCTCGTAGGGCAGGTGGCGAAACGTCAGGCGGTTTCTAACCCCGAAAGAACCGTTTCTTCGATAAAGCGTCATATGGGCTCGGATTATAAAGTGGCTATCGACGGCAAAAACTACACCCCGCAGGAAATTTCCGCAATGATTCTTTCTAAACTCAAAAAGGACGCGGAAGCGTACCTTGGCGGCACGGTAACCGACGCGGTCATTACTTGTCCCGCATACTTTACCGACAGTCAGCGTCAGGCGACCAAAGACGCGGGCAAAATAGCGGGATTAAACGTTCTCCGTATAATAAACGAACCGACGGCGGCGGCGCTTTCTTACGGGCTCGATAAAGAAGGCAAAACGCAGAAAGTCATTATCTACGATTTAGGCGGCGGCACGTTCGACGTTTCTATTATGGAAATCGGCGACGGTGTTTTCGAAGTTTTGGCAACCCACGGCAACAATATGCTCGGCGGCGACGACTTCGATAAGAGAATTATGGATTATCTCGTTTCCGAATTCAAGGCAAAAGAAGGCATAGACTTATCCGGCGACAAACTCGCTATGCAGAGATTAAAGGAAGCGGCGGAAAAAGCGAAAATCGAACTTTCGGGTATGAGTAAGACCAACATCAACCTTCCGTTCATTACCGCGGACGCGACAGGTCCTAAACACCTTGACGTAGACCTTACCAAACAGAAATTCGACGCAATGACGGCGGATCTCGTCGAAGCGACGGTTATTCCTATGAAAAAGGCTATGGAAGACGCAAAACTTTCCTATTCCGATATCGACAAAGTAATTTTGGTCGGCGGTTCTACCCGTATTCCCGCGGTAATCGACGAAGTCAGAAAGATAACCGGCAAAGAACCCTTTAAGGGCATCAACCCCGACGAGTGCGTGGCTATCGGCGCGGCGATTCAGGGCGGCGTTCTTTCCGGCGAAGTAAAAGACGTTCTTTTGTTGGACGTTACGCCTTTGTCGCTCGGTATCGAAACTTTGGGCGGCGTTTGCACCAAACTCATAGAGAGAAATACCACTATCCCCGTTAAAAAATCGCAGGTGTTCTCGACGGCGGCGGATAACCAGACGCAGGTCGATATTCACATCTTGCAGGGCGAAAGGGAATTTGCGAAAGACAACAAAACTCTCGGGCGTTTCGAACTTACGGGTATCGCTCCCGCTCCGCGCGGCGTACCGCAGATAGAAGTTACCTTCGATATCGACGCGAACGGTATAGTAAACGTTTCGGCAAAAGACCTCGGCACGGGCAAATCGCAGAATATAACGATAACGGCGTCGTCTAACCTTTCCGAAGCGGATATAAACAAAGCGGTAAACGAAGCGAAACAATACGAAGAAGAAGACAAAAAACGCAAAGAAGGCGTGGAGTCTCACAATAAACTCGACGGTATGATATTTACCGTAGAAAAGACGATAAAAGACGTCGGCGACAAAATCACCGAAGAAGACAAAGCGAAACTCGAAGAAGAGATAAAGAGCGCTAAAACCGAGTTGGAGAGCAACGATAAAGACCGTATGGATAAGGCTTTCGAGCAACTTTCTAACGTTTCGCAAGGAATATTCGCAAAGATTTATCAGCAGGCGCAGGGCGCAAATCCCAACGGAGACCCCAACGGCGGCGCAAACGGCGCAGGCGCGGGAGACACCGAATTTCACCAGAATTAAGCGCAAAAGCACAATAAAAAAACGTTAAATTTTACGCAGAACTGAAAGGCGAAAACGCCTTTCAGTTCAACGCGTTTATTAAAGCCTTGCGGCACAAAAGGGAATTATGGCTAAAAATTATTACGAAACTTTGGGCGTGAGTAAAAACGCCACGCAGGACGACATAAAAAAAGCGTACAGAACTCTCGTTAAAAAATATCACCCCGATCTTCACCCGGGGGACGCAGCCGCTGCGGAAAAATTCAAGGAAATTAACGAAGCGAACGAAGTATTATCCGACGAAAGACGCCGTAAAGAATACGACTTTCAGCAGGAACACCCGAATATGGGCGGTTTCGGTGGCGCGGGTGGCGCAGGCGGATTTTCGGGCTTTTCCGATTTCGGCGACATTTTCGGCGATATATTCGGCGGTTTCGGCGGCGGAAGACGTCAGGCGCAGACGAAAGTCAAGGGCGACGATATCACTATCGAAATTTCGCTTTCCTTTCTCGACGCGGCGAAAGGTTGCGTAAGGGAAGTGGTATATAACAGAAACGAACCGTGCAAAGCGTGCAAAGGCACGGGCGCGAAAGGCGGTACGGCGTATAAAACCTGCGAAAAGTGCGGCGGCACGGGTCAGGTCGTTTATACTTCTACCAGCGGGTTTTTCAGGTCGCAGACCGTCCGCCCCTGTCCCGATTGCGGCGGCACGGGCAGAAAAATTCTGGAAAATTGCCCCGATTGCAAGGGCAAAGGCTATACCCGCGCGGCGACGAAGGTTTCTCTCAATATCCCCGCCGGCGCGGATACGGGCAGTTATTTAAGAAAGACAGGCTTCGGCGAAGCGTCAAGTAGCGGCGGCGACGCCGGCGACCTTATCGTGGTTATAAAGGTAGAACCGAGCAAACTTTTCAGACGCAAGAATTTCGACCTTTACGTTACCGTGCCGATAAGCGTTAAAACGGCGGCGCTCGGCGGAAAAGTGAAAGTGCCGCTTATCGACGAAACGATAGACTATACTATTCCCGAAGGCACGCAAAGCGGCAAAGTGTTTTTCGTGCGCGGAAAAGGTATAAAAACTTCGCGCGGGACGGGCGACCTTTACATAGAAACGGTCGTGGAAATTCCGACCAAACTGTCGAAAGCGCAAAAATCCGCTCTCGAAGATTTAGACGGCGGCACGGATATCAAACAATGTCCGAAAATGAAACAGTATTCGGACAATATGCAATCCATGTACGGCAAAAATCCATACTGATATGAAAGATTATTCAGAAATCACCGTAAAAACGACGCATATCGGCGCGGAACTCGTCGCCGACGTTCTGTCCGAACTTTCGGACGGCGGAATTTCCGTCGCCGACGTTCAGGACGTAATCGACCTTGAAAACTCGGGCAAGAGTTGGGATTACGCCGACGAAAATATTTATTCCGCGGATAAAACGGTTACGGTTAAGTGTTACGTTAAAATTGCGGAAAAAGACAAAAAAATTTCTGATATAAAGTCTGCGCTTTCCGATTTGAAACAAAATTCGCCCTTCGATTTAGGCTCGCTCGCCCTTTCCGAAACAGAAGTGGACGGCGACCTTTGGCGCGATAAATGGAAGGAAAATTTTAAACCCATACATATAGGCAAGATAACGGTCGTGCCGGAGTGGATAGACTACACGCCCGCAAGCGGCGAAAAATCGGTCGTTATAGGCTCGAATATGGCGTTCGGCACGGGTGAGCACGAAACCACTTCTATGTGCGTGGAACTGTTGCAGGATTGCGCTCTTAAAAACGCCACGGTAATAGACGTCGGCACGGGTAGCGGCATTTTGGGCATTGCCGCCGCAAAACTCGGCGCGAAAAAGGTCATAATGACCGATATAGACGAGTGCGCGGTTACCGCCGCAACGGATAACCTTAAATTAAACGACGTAAAAAACGCCGAAGTGTATTTAAAAAATCTTCTTGACGATAACACGGTAAAAGGCGACGTTATTCTCGCTAATATTATGGCGGAAGCGCTTATCGCTTTTGCGTCGGGGCTTAAAAACAATCTTAACGCGGGCGGAACGGTAATTCTTTCGGGCATACTTACCGACAGGCTGGATAAAGTTATCGCGGCGTATAAAGCGCAGGGGTTTAAACTTATTAAGACCGAAATAAAAGGCGAGTGGGCGGCAATCTCGCTTAAAGGTATAAAATAATGAAAGCGGTGGTTTTTACGCTCGGATGCAAGGTGAACGAGTGCGAAAGCGAATCGCTCGTTTCGGGGTTAAAAGCGCGGGGCTACGAAGTTTTCGATAAACTCGTAAAAGCCGACCTGTATATCGTTAACACCTGCGCGGTTACGCTCGAAGCCGAGAAAAAATCCCGACAGACGGCGAGTAGGATAAAAAAACTAAACCCCGCCGCAAAAGTTATTTTTACCGGTTGCGCGGCGGAAAAAAACTATAAGGCTTTCAGCGACAAATCTTCCGCATATCTCGTAACGGGCGTATTTAATAAGAACGCTGTTTTAGACGCTTTGGATAAATCCGGCGTTATGATATCCGAAAGCAATTCGGAGTACGAAGAACTGCCCGCGCCGACTTCCTTGCGTACGCGCGCCTTTATCAAAGTGCAGGACGGGTGCGACGGTTTTTGCACTTATTGCATTATCCCGCATCTTCGCGGCAGGAGCAGAAGTCGCAATCCCGAAAGCGCAGTAAACGAAATTGTTGCGTTAAATCCTGCGGAAGCGATAATTACGGGCATAAATCTTTCCGACTACCGATACGGGGATTTGGGGCTTACGGGACTTATTGAAAAACTGAAAGACGTAAATGCGCGGATACGTCTCGGCTCTTTGGAAGTTCGCGTGATAGACGACGGGTTTTTGCGCGCGGTAAAAGGGCTTAAAGACTTTGCGCCGCATTTTCATCTCTCGTTGCAGTCGGGGTCGAACGCGGTGCTTAAAAAAATGAACCGCAAATATACGAGAGAAGAGTTTATAGAAAAAGTCGGCTACATAAGGCGGTATTTTCCGCTTGCGGGGATAACCACCGATATCATAGCGGGCTTTCCGACGGAAACGGAAGAAGATTTTGCGGATACTCTTTCGCTTGTGGAAACAGTAAAGTTTTCAGATATTCATCCCTTTATATTCAGTCCGAGAGACGGCACGCCCGCATATAAAATGCAAGATTTGCCGCCATGCGTCAAAAAATCGCGGCTTGACCGTTTGCTGGAAGTTAAAAAACGTCTTAAAGCGGAATTTGCGGCGGCTATGCGCGGCAAAACCCTGCGGTTTTTACCCGAAGAGTATAAAGACGGGTTTACAGAAGGATATTCGGAGAATTATTTGAGAATTTACGTTAAGGGCGAGTTGCCCGTCGGTAAAATAATAAACGTTACGGTGAACGCGCCCTATCTTGACGGCGCGACAGCCGAAATAATAAAAAATTAAAAGGAGTAAGTTATGGAAGATTGTTTATTCTGTAAAATAATAAAGGGTGAAATTCCCGCGACGAAGGTCTACGAAGACGACGATATGGTGATTTTTAAGGATATTGATCCGAAGGCAAAAAACCATCATTTATGCGTGCCGAAAAGCCACTTTAAATTGCTTGCCGATATGACGGAAAAGCAAGCCGAAATGCTGTTAAAGTGCTTTAAGAAAATCCCCACGCTCGTAAAAGAGTTAGGTTTAGAAAACGGCTATCGACTCGTGATAAATCAGGGCGACGACGCGGGGCAGTCGGTGTTTCACTTGCATATCCATATATTGTCGGGTCAAAAGATGGGTTGGACGCCCGCGTAAAAATATTTAAATAAGGGGGAAGAACTGTTTTTCGAATCCGTTCTTCCCCCTTAAAACCCCTAACTCCGAAAACTCTTTAAACGGTATAAAATTAAACGAAACTTTTGGTACGCCCACGGCATAAGCCGTGGGCGTACCACCGTTCCCTTACAGGGGACACAAGCATTCTTATAATTCTATTACGCCGTCGGTGCAAACTATTTGTGTTATATTGGTACCGTATGCCCAATAATATTTTTTATTTATATTGTTCCACTGTTCCATTGTACCGAGATAATTTACACTTGTTAACAAATAGCATTCGGCAAACGCCCCCACGTCTATCTTTTCAACGCTTTCAGGTAGCGTTATACTCGTTAAATATCGTTTGCATTCCTGAAACGCATAAGAGACAATTATTTTTGTACTATCGTGACAAACTAAAGAAGCGGTTTGTTGTGTTTTTACGGTTGTTAATACAAAATACGGGTTAGCGTTGTTACCTAAATAACATGCATTATCATATTCGTTATAATGCAAATTATAACATTCATCAAACGCGTCATATCCTATCCCTTCAACACTATTGCCAATGGTTATGTTCTCTAATAAATTACATTTATCGAATGCATTGGCGGCAATGATTTTTGTATTATCGTGTATAATGCAGGAAGTTATATCTTTTGTTTTTGCTTTTGCTAATACTAAATACGGGTTAGTTTCGCTACCTAAATAATATGCGTTATCGTATTCGTTATACTGTAAATTATCGCAATCTTCAAACGAATCCATATCTATAACGGACGTTAATATATTGTCGGATAATTTTACGGTTGTTAACGCAGTGCAGCCGTTAAATGCCCACTGACAAATTACAAATACTTTTTCAGGTATCGTTATGCTCGTTAAAGCCGTGCAATTTCTGAAAGCGCTATTGCCAATCGTCGTTATATTATCGGAAAAGGTTATGCTTACAAGAGCCGTGCAATTTTCAAAAGCGGAACCTGCAATGTATTTTGTGTCAGGATGTGTAATACAGGAAGTTATATCTTTTGTTTTTGCTTTTACCAATAACAGATATGGGTTGTTGTTATTACCTAAATATAGTCCGTTATCGTATTCGTTGTACTGTAAATTGTCACAACCGTTGAAAATTTCAAATGCTATTTGTAAAGTTATTCTTTTTTCGTCCTTTATCGTTACGCTTGAAAGAGAAGTGCACCCTTCGAAATCGCCCATGCCTATTGTACTCCCCATATTTATCACGCTATCTGAGATTATTATACTTTCCAACGAAGTACAATGTGCTAATCCCGATCCCAAACGTTCACCGCTTGTGATTTCTACTGTTTTAAGGTTATCGTTTTTAATATAACTGCATGCGAACGCGGGAATTTTTGCATTCTCTATCTGACAACCCGAAAAAGCATTATAATCTATACGGGTGACGAAATCGGGTATTATTATATCCCTTACAGTTTTATCTTTTAATTCGTTTATTCTATATCCCGTTTCCGTTTTTTCCCAATCGAACATGTTAAGACAAGTTTCGTCTATCGACCATTTTGCGGTTAAAGTTATATCTTCCGTTATTACGTAGCCTATAAACGACCATTGTTCATTTTTGATATACCAACCGTCAAAAGTATAACCGTACCTTGTCGGCGTAGCGGGTTCGGCGCACTTTTTGCAATTTTCTACTTGTATAGAAGTGACTTCCGTTCCGCCGTCGGAATCGAAATTAACGGTATAATAAGTCGGTTCGTCTTTGCCTTTAAGCCAATTTAAAAAATCTTCTTCCGTACCCGTATGTCCGTTGTAAAGCCATATCTCATACGCAGATTTGCCGTCCTTGCCGTCTTTACCCTTAATACTTGCAATCCACTCGTCGTAAGATTTAGGCGTTTCCCCGGTTTCTTCCGCGTGCGCGACATAAGTATTATAGATACTTACAATCTGCTGGTCGCGCGTATCTGCCGTATTTGAGCCGCCGCAAGCAGTAAAACCTACTGCGCACAAAGCACAAATAACGCTTAAAAATAAAATAGCCAAAAGTTGTTTCATAAAAGTCTCCTTTCAAAATTTTTTCTGTAAAATAAAAAAATGCGCAACAGAAGTTGCGCACCCAAACGCAAACTCCTTGTTGCTACACAAATAAAGAGAAATGAACGAGCACTCCCATTTGAGTTTGCATTTTAGCAAGTTTCAATAATGGGAGTATGACGAAAAAAAGATAAAATAACCCCTTTATCCGTTCATTTCCATACAAATATTTATTTGTGTAGCAAGAATATTATATCACACTTAAAACGTTTTATCAAGTAATAACGGAAATAATGGGTAAATCCCCTTTTTTCATTTTAAAAGGAATAAAAATTTTTTAACGAGCAATACTATCGTAATCTTCCCTTGATTTTCGGAATACATAAAGGGGGAATTATGGCAAATAAAGTAGTAATCTGCGGGATAAACACCGCAACTCTTCCGAAAATCACCGAAAAACAGTCCGCGGAGATGCTCGCTAAAATAGCGGCGGGCGACAAAAAAGCGCGCGAAGATTTTATTATCGCGAATATGCGGCTGGTGCTTTCCGTGATAAAACGGTTCTGGCGAAAGAACGATTCCGACGATATGTTTCAGGCGGGCGTTACGGGACTTATTAAGGCGATAGACAATTTCGACCTGAAATTTCAGGTAAAGTTTTCCACTTACGCCGTACCGATGATAATAGGCGAAATAAAACGGTTTTTGCGCGACGGCAATTCGCTCAGGATTTCCCGTTCTATACGCGACACGGCGTACAGGATATTACAGACCCGTAGCGAAATAGAGAAAAAGGACGAAGAAGCGAGTTTAGAGCGAATCGCCGCCGAAATGCAGGTTGCTCTTTCCGAAGTGGTGTACTGTCTCGACGCTATATCGGACACGGTGTCTTTATACGACCCCGTATACAATAAAAACGGAGACGAACTTTTGCTTTTAGACCAGATAGGCGACAGTAAAAACACCGAAGAAAATTGGTCGGATAAAGTTGCCTTGGAAAGCGCGCTTAACTCGCTCGAAGTAAGGGAAAGGGACATCATTTATTTAAGGTATTTTGAAGGCAAAACGCAAACGGAAATATCGGAAGCGGTAGGGATTTCACAGGCGCAGGTGTCGCGCTTAGAGAAGAACGCGCTCGGCTTTATAAAAAATTCCTTAAAAGCGTAAAAAGAACAAGAAAAAGCAAAAAACAATATTTTGTACCGCCCCGCGCTTTGATTACAGCGCGGGGCGGTAAGTTTTTTTCGGCTTTGTAATACGGACAAACAGCGTTTGCATATTTATACAGTATGATATTATCGTATAAAGAATTGAGAAAACGGGACGTCGTAAATATCGCGGACGGAAGGTCGTTCGGCAAAATTACCGATTTACAATTAGACTTTCCCCGCGCCGTACTTAAAGGAATAGTGGTGTGCGATAAAAAGCGTAGCGGTTTTTTCGGGTTGTGGTGCAAAAACGAAATATTTATCGACGAAAAACACATAGTCAGAATAGGCGGCGACGTAATACTCGTAAATATCAGACACAGCGAACCTATAACCCCGTCCGTCGTGGATATAAACGCGAAGGGCGGCGGCGCAAAGAACGGCGCGTCCTGCCCACCGCCGTGTCCGCCACCGTGTCCGCCGCCGTGTCCATCGCCATGTCCATCACCCTGCCCGCCGCCGTGTCCGCCCGAGCCGCGCGCGCAAAACGGACAAAGCGGGGATTTCGGCGAAGATTTCAGAATAGATTTTGAAGATTATTGAGCGCGAGAAAATAAAAACCGTAAATATTTTCCGAAAATCCTTGAAACGCGGTCAAATTTGTTGTATCATATTTGCGGGGGTGTTTTACCGCAACATTGTACGGATAATACGCCGCTTAACGGAGAACTTATATGATACTTACCATCTGCCCGAATCCGAGCATAGATTGTACGATAGAACTCGAAAGTTTAAACGTAGGTATGCTTAACCGCATACAAGGCAAGGTAGAAACTTATTCGGGTAAAGCGCTGAACGTCGCGATAGGCGTAAGCAGACTCGGCGAAAAATGCACCGCGACGGGCTTTATGTTCGCTAATCAGCAACGGACTTTCGAGCACGTTTTACATGAAGAAGGGATAAATTGCGACTTTGTTTCCTGTACGGGGAATACTCGCGTAAACTATAAAATAATAGATAAGAAATCAATGCTCACCGAGATAAACGACGTGGGCGACGAAGTAAGCCTTGACAAACAGGCTGAACTTATAAAAAAGGTCGCGGCGCTCGCGGCGGAAGCGGATATCGCCGTGATGAGCGGCAGTCTTCCGAAAGGCGTAAAGACGGAATTTTACGGCGAAGTTATAAAGCGTATCCCGAAAAGGGTAAAAGTCGTAGTCGATACCGAAAAGGCGAATATGCTTTCGGCGCTTTCCGCTTGCGAACTGTTTATGGTAAAGCCGAATATAAAGGAACTCGAAAACTTTTCGGGGTTAAAGGTGCGCAAAATTTCCGACGTGCTTGCGGCGTCCGCAAAATATTTCGAGATGGGCGTAAAGTACGTGCTTGCGTCGCTCGGTACGGAAGGCGCGGTTTTGACCGACGGAAAGGACAGTTTTTATTGTAAAAGCGCGTCCGTTGCCGTAAACTCCACGGTCGGCGCGGGGGACAGTATGGTAGCCGCCGCTTGCGTGGGGGTGTACAACGGTCTTCCTATGCGCGAGATATTAAAAGAAGCGGTCGCAGCGGGAACGGCGGCGGTAACTACAAGCGGCACTAATCTTTTTTACAAAGACAAGTACAAGGAAATTTATTCCAAATTGCAAACGGAAAGAATATAGAAATCGGGTCGCGACAAAAGTTTAAAGGGTAATTTATGATTGTTTTATACGTGGCGTTAGGGATAATCGGTTTGATTTTGGGCGTGCTTATACTGCACGTCCTGTTTTTGGCAGCGCTTTCGCTTTTCGTGCGCAAAAAGTATTACGATAAACCGAGCCCCCTATACCGCGCCGCTTTTGCCTATGTCGTGCGGCTTGCTATGTTTTTTTGCAATATTAAAATAAAGGTAACGGGCAGAGAAAAACTCACGGCGATAGACGGCAAATGCCTGTTTGTCGGCAATCACCGTTCGGATTTCGACCCGTTTGTTACTTTGCTCGGGCTTAAAATAAAAGAGTTAGCCTTTATTTCAAAACCGGAAAATTTTAAAATTCCGATTTTCGGTAAAATCGTTCGCAAGTGTCTTTACACGGACATTGACAGGGAAAACGCCAAAAACGCCATAAAGACCATTAACCGCACGGCGGAACTTATACAAAAAGACGTCGTGTCTTACTTTGTGTATCCCGAAGGCACCCGCAGTAAAAGCGCGCGGATGTTGCCGTTTCACGACGGGGTGTTTAAAATCGCGCAGAAAGCGGGCGCTCCGATAGTCGTTGTCGGCGTAAGGAGCACGGAAAAAGTGCATAAAAACGCGCCGTGGAAAAAGACCGTCGTCTATTTGGACGTTTTAGACGTAATCGATAAAGAAACGGTTTCGGCGCTTTCTTCTCACGAAATAAGCGGTAAAGCGAAGGAAACTCTTATTCTCGCGACGGAAGGAAAATAATCCGAGAAATATTACCGTCGAAAAAAGGTATATATTCAAAAATAAACGCATAAATTGTATTATTCTTATAATTCGGGGGATAATACCTTATGCGCGAAGAACTTATTGCGAGAGTTACGGAAGAAGCCGAATACATAGCGGAAACGGGCGCGACGGTAAGGGACGCGGCGAAAGTTTTTCATTTTTCAAAATCGACGGTGCATAAAGACGTAACCGAAAGGCTGTTTTATATCGACAAAACGCTTTACAAAGCCGTAAGAAAAGTTTTGCGTAAAAATCTCGACGAAAGGCATCTTCGCGGCGGTAACGCCACGCGGGAAAAATACCTTAAAGAAAAAGGGCAAAACCGATAATCGCTTGACAAAATTTTTTACGCATGTTAAAATAAAGACGATAAACCTGAACCGAAAGGGCTGTTCCTGACGGCAAAGGGGAGAATATAGGAAACTTTAAGGCAAAATTATGCCTTATTGATTTACGTCCCTCCCTTTGCTACGCGAAGGGAGTTTCTTTTTTGGTCAAAACGGAAACAATAAAGGAGTAGTTATGAAAAAATTATTATCTGTTTTATTAAGTATCGTGTCAGTATTTACGGTTTTTGCTTTTTCCGCCTGCGGAGATAAGGGCGACGTTAACCTTAAATACTACAATACCGCCTCGGATCTTATACCCGCGCTCAAAACGGGAGCGGTTTCTTACGGGCTTTTACCCGAACCCGCCGCCACCAACCTTGAAAATATGACGAAAGCCGACGGCAAATCGTGGTACCGTCTGGATATTCAGGAACTTTACGATAGCGAAACCAAATCTTATCCGCAAGCGGTCGTTCTTATTAAAGAAAGCCTGTTGAATACTTTTCCGACGCTTGTTGAGAATATGAAAAATAAATTTTCCAATAATGCGGCTTGGGTGATAAATAGTCCCGACGAAACGGTGTCCGCTGTCTATAATGAAAACGTGTGCGAAGAAGGCATTACGCCGTCTTTTAAAAACGCGGCTATTCTTACCGAAAAGGTCGTAAACAACTGCAATATAAGTTGGCAGAGCGCGCAAGACGCTAAAAAATCGGTAAAAGATTATCTTAATTCGATAATCGCCGTAAAAGATATCTCGGCGACAGCCGCAACCGACGACTTTTTCTACGACGGAACGGCGTCTGGCGAATTTACCGCCGATACTGTCAAAGTTTACGCGCCCGACGGCGCGCCCGCGCTCGCTATTGCAAAGTTTATAGCGGAAAACGAAACGTTCGGAACGGGGAAAACTTTCGAGTATCACGTCGTTGCGGCGGATAAAATAGGTACGACGGGCGGCGATATAGTTATTATTCCCGTAAACCTTGCAAGTAAGCGTTATAAAGCGAACGAGTTAAGCCCTTATAAAATGGTTTCAGTCGTAACGCACGGCAACGTTTATCTTATGTGTTCGGAAGAGATTTCGGCAAACGACTTAAAGGATAAAACGCTTGGCGTTTTCAATATGGGCGGAGTGCCGGATCTTACTTTGCAGGTTGTATTAAAAAATCTCGGATATAAAATCGGTATAGCCGATTAACGTATAATATGAAAACGCGGGATAAAATTTTAAATTTCGCTTTGCCGCTTTTTACCGTCGCCGTTATCATCGGGTTATGGGCGACGACGGCAAAAGCCGTAGACAGCGAATATATATTGCCGAATATCGGCGAAACGCTTTCCGCGCTGAAAAAACTATTTAAAAGCGCGGAGTTTTACCGCGCTTTTTTCGGTACGCTACTCCGAAGCGTTATCGCTTTTGCGATATCGTACTTACTCGCTTTTTGCACGGCGCTTTTATCTTATAAATCGGAAAAGGCGCGCCGAGCGTTAAAACCCGTTATCGTTATCGTAAGGGCGCTTCCGACCATCGCCGTAGTGCTCCTTTTAGTGGTGTGGACAAACTCTCGGATAGCGCCCGTTATAGTTACTTTTCTCGTTGTGTTTCCGACCCTTTACAACAATCTTTACGCCGCGCTTTCGGGTATCGATAAAAAACTCGACGAAATGTGCACGGTTTTCGGCGTAAACAATAAAAAACGGTTGAAAAAAGTGGTCTTTCCGCAAATCGCTCCCGAATTTATAACGTCCGCGGGGGCGGGGCTTACCTTAAACCTTAAACTTATGGTCGCCGCAGAAGTACTTTCGCAGACCGCTCGGTCTATGGGCTATCTTCTTAATACTTCAAAAGTTTATTTCGAGATTTCAACTATGCTCGCTTTGGTGCTTATAACCGTTGTCGCGGGGCTTATTATAGAGTGGGCTTTCGGGTTTTGGACAAAAAGGACGGTGAAAAAATGATAAGTTTTAAAAACGTTACCAAAAAATACGGCGATAAAACCGTATTTCTTAATTTCAATCTCGATATAAACGAACACGAGATAACCGCGGTTTTAGGCGAAAGCGGTTCGGGCAAAACCACGCTTTTGAATATGATAGCGGGGTTAACCGATTTCTACGGCGAAATTACAGGGGTTTTTAACGTTTCTATGGTCTTTCAGGAAAACAGACTTGTGCCGCACCTTACCGTAGAAGAAAACATATTACTCGTAAACGAAAACGCGGATGTTAATAATCTTCTTGAAAGCGTGGGACTTAAAGACGCAAAAAATCTTTACCCGAAAGATTTGTCGGCGGGGATGGCGCGGCGCGTCGCGATAGTCCGCGCGTTTTCCCATCCCGCGCCGCTCTTACTTATGGACGAGCCGCTCGTAAATTTAGACCTTTCGCTTAAAACTTCGCTTTTCGAACGGATAAAGGAACTGAAAGAAAAAACGGGCAAAACCGTTATCATCGTTACGCACGACGTAAAGGAAGCGGCTTTGCTTTCGGACAGGGCTATCATTATAAGCGGCGGGAAAGCGGTATTCGATAGGCGCGGCGTTTCGGAAAAGACGCTTGAAAGAAAACTGTTGCAAGTGTTTTCGGACGGAAAAAACATTTTTTCGTAAATTGTTGCAAAAAATTGCGCGAACGGGTATAATAAAGACAAGAAAACAGTGTCGGGGGAGTTATGACGTATCCGCTTATTTCCGTAATAGTGCCGTGTTATAACGTAGAAAAGTTTTTACCGAATTGTTTTAAAGTGTTTGACAGGCAGACCTATAAAAATCTGCACGTTATATTCGTTAACGACGGTAGTTCGGACGGAACGTTCGGCTTGCTTAACGAGTATTGCGCGCATCACCCGCAGTATACGCTCATTACGGGCGAAAACGAAGGCGTTGCGAGTGCGCGGAATAAAGGGCTTAACGCCATAAAAGGCGAACTTTTCGCTTTTTGCGACGCGGACGATATTATTTCCGATTTTCATTTTGAGCGGCTTTATAAAAATATTTCGGAAAACGCCGCGGATATGGCGGTGTGTTCTATAAAACGGATTTCCGAAAGACGGGCGGACAAGTTTAACGCAGGCAAGCGCGTGAAAGGCGGGAAAGTCCGCGCTTACGGTAAAACGCAGGCGTTAGAACAGTTCTTTTCGCAGGAAAAGTTCGATTACCTTTTAATGAATAAACTTTTCCGCACGGAAATTTTGCGTAAAAGCGGCGCGACTTTTTTGGATAATTGTCGTTACGGCGAAGAAGGATATTTCTTTTTCAAATATTTGTCTTGCGCCGAAAAAACCGTGTACGAGCCTTGCGAAACTTATATTTACGTACAAAATCAAAACAGCCTGATGCACAGCGCGTTTAACGAAAGCCGTTTGGACATATATAAAAATCTCAACGCAGTGATGAAAGAAATAGCGGCAAGCGGAGAGTTCGAATCGGTGTTTCCTTACGTTCAAGTCATGCGCGCGGGATATTCGGTGGGAATACTGTTTTTTATACTAATTAGCGGTTACAAAAACGGTAAGGTGATTGCCGAAATTACACGTATGTTGAACGACGACGTAAAAAGTCTGAAAAAATGTCCGAAAGTCGCGGCGTATAAAAAGGCGTTTTTGCCGTTATGCGCGGCGCTTGCCAAAATGATTTTCGCAAAACACCTTAAAAAAGAAAAGGCGCTTACGACAAATTGATAACGGTATAAGAATTATCGAGCAGGGTGAAATCTTCGCCCTGTTTTTTATTTGTCAGAATTTGTTTTTTATTTTCTTTTACGCATACGGCGAAAACCTGCGCGCCTTCAAATTCTTCGCTCGACAGAATTTTTTGTATAAACGCGTAAAGTTCGCCGTTTTCTGGGGCGTCGAAATCATGCCCGAACAAACACATCGCGGTGGTAAGCGCGTCGAGTTTTACACCGTTTTTACCGATAACCGTCGCGCTCGCAACGCCCGTGTCTTGCGGATAGCCCGTATACGGGTCTATTATGTGCGAATAGGTCTTGCCGTCTTTAACGTAGTTTTTTCGGTAATCGCCGCTGGTGGATACGGAAAGGTCTGTTTCATTGAGTTTTACGGTTATAATATTTTTGCCGTCTTCGCGCGGGTGAGTTACGGACAGATTATCGGTCGCGATAACGTAAATACTGCTGCCGCCTATGTTTACGAATCCTTCCGTAACTCCGTCGACTTTCATTATCTCGGCTATTTTATCCGCCGCGTAACCTTTTATAATCCCGCCGAAATCGAGTTTCGCTTTATCCGTTGTTTTTACCGCCGCGCTTTTAAACGAAAACTTGTCGTAACCGACCGTCGCCTTTGCCGCCGCTATTTCTTCCGCTTGCGGCACGGCAAAATCGTGTACGGGGAAGTTTGGCGCAAACCGCCATAACAGCGTTAAAGGGTACACGGACGGGTCGAATTTGCCGTCCGTAAAATCGCGGAGTTTTTTGCACTCGTCCGCTATAAACTTAAAACGATCGGAAATAGCCGTTTCTTCACCCGCCGCGGCGGCGTTGATTTTATAAACCGTCGAGTTTTCGTCGGTCGCCGAAAACTCGGCGTTTAAGTCTGATAGGAGCGCGCGGATGTTTTCCGTCGCGACAGACGACAGCCGTTTATTTCTCGATTGAACCGTAACGAAAGTGCCGTTAAAAGCGGTAAAATGTTGTTCTTCGCCCATATCGCAAGCGCAGAACAAAACGGCAGAGAAAACGAGCGCCGCGCAAATAACCGTTGAAAGCGTTTTAACAAAAAATTTCATTATAACCTTAAATTATAAAAAACATAAAAAATTCGATACTTTAATTATATTATAAATCTCGCCGAAAATCAATTTATGGATTGACAAATATATTTACCTTTGGTAAAATATAAAAGGTTGCTTAAAATGCGCCAAGGGGGAATACGTGCCGAGATATAAAATCGCGGACGTGGTGTTCGACGCCGAGCCGATTTACGGATATACAGTAAAATTGTGTGAAAAATATCTGTATTCCGGCGCGGAAAAACCGGAATTTACCGCGGTAATGACTAAAAACGATATCGACGCGGAAAAAACGCAGGCGGGGGCGGAAAACTTTCCCGATTATTACCTTGAAAGTCTTGCGCTTTTCCGTAAACTGTGCGATTACGTTCTTTCTTTCCGTCAGGGGATAATATTTCACAGCAGCGCGGTCGCGGTTGACGGAAAGGCATATCTTTTTACGGCGCCGAGCGGGACGGGTAAGTCCACGCACGCGCGGCTTTGGCGCGAAATGCTCGGCGATAAAGTCGTTTATATTAACGACGATAAGCCGATAATAAGGTACGTCGACGGGGATTTTTACGTCTACGGTACGCCGTGGAACGGGAAACACCGCCTTGATACAAACACGCGCGCGAAAATCGCGGCGATTTGCGAAATAAAGCAGAGCAAAGTAAATTCGATTTGCAGAATTTCGCCGCAAGAAATGCTGCTCGTTGTAATGAATCAGACCATACGCCCGACGGAAACGGACAAGTTAGAAAATCTTTTTACAATACTCGATAAACTTTTGACCACCGTTCCGCTTTATAGGTTAGAGTGCGATATTTCGAGAAAAGCGGCTGAAATGTCTTACGGCGCGATGGCGGAAAACAAAATTTAAGAATAAGGGGAAAATTATGAAAATAAAGGACGGCTTTATTATCCGCGAAGTGGCGGGTAGTTACATTGTAGTTGCGGTCGGTAGCGCGGTTAAAGAGTTTAACGGTATCATCAATCTCAACGAGACGGGCGCCTTTTTATGGAAGATACTCGAAAACGGCGCGACGAAAGAAGAACTGCTTGAAAAACTGCTCGGAGAATACGACGTGGACGAAAAAACGGCGCGCGCCGACATAGACGCGTTTATAAAGAAATTACAGGAAGCGGAACTCGTAAAATAGCGGGTTTTGGGGGCGTACTTATGAAAATCGGTTTTGACAACAAGAAATATCTCGAAATGCAATCCGCGAAAATTCTCGAACGGATCTCTATGTTCGGCGACAAACTGTATCTGGAATTCGGCGGCAAACTGTTCGACGACTATCACGCGTCAAGGGTGCTGCCGGGGTTCTTGCCCGACAGTAAAATAAAGATGCTTTCGCAACTGAAAGACAAGGCCGAAATTCTTATCGCCATCAACGCGAACGATATAGAAAAGAACAAGACAAGGAGCGATCTCGGCATCACTTACGATACCGAAGTTCTGCGGCTTATCGATATATTCAGATCCCGCGGGTTTTACGTCGGGAGCGTGGTGCTTACCCGTTTTGCCGAACAGCCTTCCGCGGCGGCTTTTAAAAAACGTCTGGAAAATCTCGGTATAAAAGTTTACCGCCATTATCCCATAGACGGGTATCCTTCGGAAGTGGAGAAGATAGTGAGCGAAGACGGTTACGGGAAAAACGAATACGTCGTAACCACCCGCCCGCTCGTCGTAGTTACAGCCCCCGGACCCGGTAGCGGAAAAATGGCGACGTGTTTATCGCAACTTTATCACGAGAATAAACGCGGGGTAAAGGCGGGCTATGCAAAGTACGAAACTTTCCCCATCTGGAATTTGCCGCTTAATCACCCCGTAAACGTGGCGTACGAAGCGGCTACCGCAGACCTTGACGACGTTAATATGATAGACCCCTTCCATCTCGACGCGTACGGCGCGATGGCGGTCAATTATAACCGAGACGTAGAAATTTTCCCCGTGCTTTCGGCAATGCTTTCAAAGATAATGGGAAGTTCGCCGTATAAATCTCCCACGGATATGGGCGTCAACATGGCGGGGTATTGTATCGTCGACGACGAACTTTGCGCCAAAGCGAGCAAACAGGAAATTATCCGCCGTTATTACGCCGCTCGGCTCGACGTAATGAAAGGGCTTATTCCCAAGGACGCGGAAACCAAGATAGATATCCTTATGCAAAAGATGCATATTACCATTAACGACAGAGCGGTCGTTGCCGCCGCGCTCAATAAGGAGCAGGCGACAGGTCGCCCCGCCGCCGCGATAGAACTTGTAAACGGCAAAATGGTAACGGGTAAAACGAGCGAACTTTTAGGTGCGTCGGCCGCGGCTCTTTTAAACGCGTTAAAAGTTCTCGGCAATATAGACGATTCTATACCGCTGATTTCTTCTGCCGTAATAGAGCCTATCCAAAAACTCAAAGTCGAACATATGGGCAGCGCAAACCCGCGTCTGCATACGGACGAAATACTTTTGTCGCTCGCAGTCAGCGCGGTAACTAATCCCACCGCCGCGTTCGCGCTTAAACAACTCGACAAACTTAAAGGCGCGGAGTTCCACTCTTCGGTTATTTTGTCGCACGTGGACGAAATGACGCTTAAAAAACTCGGCGTAAACGTAACTTGCGAACCTAAACGCAAAAGCGAACAGGACGCGTCGAATAAATAAACCGATAACCGTTTTTCTATACTTAAATAACCGTTCCGCCGTTTTTTGTAACGGCGGAAATTTTTCGTTTTACGACCGATAGGCGCGTTTCGCCAAAAATCACGGATAAAAATCGCGCGGAATAAAAAAAGTTTTAAAATAACGTCGTTTTTTATTGACAAATCCGTTTCATCGTATATAATAAGAATTAGCACTTGAAACTCGCGAGTGCTAAACGAGTAAAAATTTTTTCGGAGGCATTTATGACAGTTAAACCTTTATTCGACAAAGTGGTCGTAGAGAGTATCGAACAGGAAGAAAAGACGGGAACGGGCTTTATACTTCCGTCCAAATCGCAGGAAAAACAAGAGATGGCAAAAGTCGTCGCGGTAGGCCCCGGGGGAATAGTAGACGGTAAAGAAATCACCATGCAGGTAAAAGTGGGAGATACCGTTTTATATTCCAAATATTCGGGTTCGGAATTCAAAGTCGACGGTAAAAACCTGATAATTATTCGCCAAAGCGACATCTTGGCGATCGTTGAATAATAAATAAGGAGTAATAATTATGGCTAAACAGTTAAAACACGGCGAAGACGCAAGAAAGGCGCTTCAAAAAGGCGTAGATACGCTTGCTGACACAGTAAAAATCACGTTAGGTCCGAAAGGCAGAAACGTTGTTTTAGATAAAAAATTCGGCGCGCCATTAATCACCAACGACGGCGTTACTATCGCGAAGGAAATAGAACTCGAAGACGCGTTCGAGAATATGGGCGCGCAACTTGTCAAAGAAGTTTCCACTAAAACCAACGACGTTGCGGGCGACGGAACGACCACCGCGGTGATCTTAGCGCAAGCAATGATTTCGGAAGGCTTAAAGAACGTTGCGGCGGGCGCAAATCCCATTATGCTTAAAAAGGGCATTTCGGGCGCTGTGGACGTTGCAGTCAAAGAATTGCAAGCGATAAGTAAGCCCGTAAAAGATAAAAACGCGATAGGTCAGGTCGCGTCCATCTCGGCAGGCGACGAAGAAGTCGGCGCGCTTATTTCCGAAGCGATGGAAAAGGTCGGCAAAGACGGCGTTATCACGATTGAAGAATCCAAGACGATGAAAACCGAACTCACCACCGTCGAAGGTATGCAGTTCGACAGGGGATACGCGTCGGCGTATATGGTTACTAACACCGATAAAATGGAAGCGGTGCTCGATTCGCCGGTTATTCTTATCACAGATAAAAAGATTTCTTCCGTGCAGGAAATTCTGCCCGTAATAAATCCGATAGTGGAACGCGGACTTCGCTTGCTTATCATTGCCGAAGAAGTTGAAGGCGACGCGCTTGCGGCGCTCGTCGTAAATAAACTGAAAGGCGTACTTAACTGCGTTGCGGTCAAGGCGCCCGGATTCGGCGACAGAAGAAAGGCGATGCTCGAAGATATAGCGATATTGACGGGCGGCACGGTTATTTCTTCCGAACTCGGCTACGAATTTAAAGACGTAACCTTGGATATGCTCGGCAAAGCGGGTTCCGTAAAAGTCGATAAAGACAATACGACGATTATAAACGGCGCGGGCGACCCCGCCGCAATCGAAGCGAGAAAACAGGCGATAAAGGCGCAAATCGACGTTACGACTTCCGACTACGACAAGGAAAAATTGCAGGAACGTCTTGCGAAACTCGCGGGCGGCGTAGCGGTTATAAACGTCGGCGCGGCGACCGAAATCGAAATGAAGGAAAAGAAACTCCGCATAGAAGACGCGCTTAACGCTACAAAAGCGGCTGTACAGGAAGGTATCGTTCCCGGCGGCGGAATCGCGCTTATCAGCACGGTAAATGCGATAAAGAAATATGCGGACACCCTAAATGGCGACGAAAAGACGGGCGCGAACACCGTATTGAAAGCGGTTGAAGCGCCGATTAAACAAATCGCGGCGAACGCAGGACTTGACGGAGCAGTCATATTAAACGAAATCTTAAAAGCGAATAAACCCAACTACGGATTTAACGCGCTTACCAACGAATACACCGATATGGTAGCGAGCGGCATAATCGACCCGACCAAAGTTACAAGGTCGGCTCTTATGAACGCGGCGTCGGTAGCGGGCGTGTTCTTAACGACGGAATCCGTCGTTGCGGACATCAAAGAACCCGAACCCCCGCAGATGCCCGCGGGCGGTATGGGCGGTATGTACTAATCTCTACTTTTTCAATGCTGAAAAAGTAGCAAAAAGGCGTGGGGAGTTGCGATTCTCCCCACACCCCTTGAAACGCTTTAAAAGGTGTGAAATTTATACGCCCGCGAAGGCTTGCCTTCGCGGGCGTTGAGTTTACATTAAAATATTGTTAAAATCTTCATTAAAAATTTCGCAAAGTTTTGCAAGATTTGCAAAACTCGGTTCGGCAATTTCTTTTTCCCAAGCACTTATCGTTCGTTGGTTCACTTCTAAAAGTTCAGCGAGCGTTTTTTGGGACATTTTCGCTTCGTTTCTTAATTTTTTGAGATTTTGTGCAAAGTTTATTTTCATTTTATATATTTTACTAAATTTTTTAGTAAAATAGTTGACTTACCAAAAAATTTGGTATAAAATATATTTTACAAATCCCGATTGTCGCCACGAAATTTTCGTGGCGGCGATTGTATAACTTTTATTAAATTATCAGCATTTGATTTTCGTTGGTTTTTTCGTTCGTAGCGAGATTGTATATGTCGTTTGCAAGTACGTCGAGTTCGTAACTTTCAAGCGCCGTCTTTTTTAAGTCGACCGTATCGCTCTTTCTTGTTATTATCGGTATGCGGCTCTTTTCCGAAAGCAGAGAAATTATATCTTTACTGTCGGCATTTACCGCGAGCACTTTGGCGTAAAGTCGGGAATTCAAACACTCGTTCGTAAATTCCTGGTTTATTCCCAAAAGATTTGCGATAAGTATCCGCCTTATACGCGCCGCGGTATAACGTTTTGTCGAGATTTTTTCTACTAACACGTCTATATTTTTGTTGTCTTTAACGAGCGCTTTTATTCTGTTTTCCAGCCCTTCGGTGCAATCGGGAATTGTCGCTAATTTCTCTTTCGACGCGGTGAGAAGCGCCGCCGTCGTTATTTTATCGAACGCAAACGGATAGGGTTTTAAATCATCGTAAACGTAGGGCGGAAGATTTTTTTTCAGTTTTTTCAGTTTCCCTTCGCGGATTTTTTGACGGATACTCGTGGCGCTCGTTATCCCTTTTTTAAGAATAACGCTGTTATGATCGCCTTCGCGCAACATAGGGTAGGTCTGTATGCCGCTGTTTCTTTTAAGTATCGCCTTTGTGTATTCCAGCCCCAAAATGTTGTTGGGGAGCGATATAAGTTCTTCGGAAAGTTCTTCGCCTTTGAGTTCTTGTACGGTAAGGAATTTGGCTTTCGCGAGCGAGTAACCTTCTTCCAAGTGGTTTTTCAGCAATTTTTTAAATTCTTTCGTTTCGTTTAAAAGCGCGTCCGCCAAAGCGAAAAAGTCTTCTTTCAGTCCGCTTTCCACACCGAAACACAGTCCGTCTATTGCGCCTAAATCGTCTAACAGATTGATAGCGCCCGTTGCGAAAGTTTCGGCGTTGGCGGTGGCGAATACCGTCGGCAATTCTATTACCGCGTCGGCGCCGGCGATTATCGCTTGTTTTGCGCGCGTAAACTTGTTTAATACTGCCGGTTCGCCGCGTTGGGTAAAGTTCCCGCTCATTAAAACTACTATCCTGTCGGCGGAAAGTTCGTTTTTCATATAATCGATATGTTTTAAATGTCCGAGGTGAAAAGGATTGTATTCCGCAACGCAAGCGCAAATTTTCATAAATATATCTCCGAAACAATTTACTTTTTCGTCCGAAAGTTGTAAAATGGATAAGGACGCGAAAATGTCTTTCGTTCTACACTATTGTACAACATTTTTCGCAAAATGTCCAAACGAATTTTAATATTTATAAGGAGCAAGTATTATGGCGGATATTCTTTCGCAAATCAAAGAAAGGGCGAAAGCCAAAAACAAAAACATCGTTCTTACCGAAGGCGAAGATAAAAGGGTGGTCGCGGCGGCGGCTACCGTAGTTAAAGAAGGCTTTGCGCGCATTACTCTTCTCGGCAACAAAGAAGAGATCGAAAAGGCTAACGCGGGCATTGATCTTACGGGGGTCAACGTCGTAGACCCCGCAACAAATGCTAAAACCGACGAATACGCCGCTCTTTTGTATAAATTAAGAGAAGGCAAAATCAACAAGAAAACAAATCTTCCCGAATATGCGGACGTGGAGCAGGCAAAAGCCGCTATACTTAAAGACTACGCTATGTACGGCGCGCTTATGCTTAAAGCGGGCGACGTTGACGGTATGGTTTCGGGCGCTTGCCACTCTACGGCAAACACTCTTCGCCCCGGTCTTCAAGTAATCAAAACCGCGGCGGGAATTAACACGGTGTCGAGTTCTTTCATTATGATAGCGCCCGCGCCGCATAAGTATAATCCCGACGGAGTCGCGGTTTTTGCCGATTGCGCTATAAATATAGAACCCGACGCGAACCAGATTGCGGATATAGCGATTTCTTCCGCGGATACTGCGAAAAATATCGCGGGTATTGAGCCGCGCGTCGCTATGCTGTCCTTTTCCACTAAAGGCAGCGGCAACGACGACAAATACTTTAAATCCGTACCCAAGATGCAGGAAGCGACGCGCATTGCAAAAGAAAACGCGCCCGATCTTATTCTCGACGGAGAATTTCAGTTCGACGCGGCGACCGCGCCCGAAGTCGGCAAGTTAAAAGCGCCCGACTCGAAAGTTGCGGGCAACGCCAACGTCTTTATTTTCCCGAACATCAACGCGGGCAATATCGGCTATAAAATCGCGCAACGTTTCGGCGGCTATATGGCGCTCGGTCCTATCTGTCAGGGCTTTGCGAAACCCATCAACGACCTTTCCCGCGGGTGCAACGCGGACGACGTTGTGGCGGTAGTCGCCATAACCGCGCTTCAAGCCGAATAATTAAATATTAAAAAAACGATAAGGAAAATATATATTTATGAAAATTTTAGTCATTAACGCAGGCAGTTCTTCGCTCAAATATCAACTTATAGATATGGAAAACGAAAGCGTGGTCGTCAAAGGTCTTTGCGAAAGAATAACCTTTGCGGGCAGCGTGCTTTCGCAAAAAACCGCGGACGGCAGAGAAACTGTCATAAAACAGGATATGCCCACCCATAAAGAAGCGATGGAACTCGTGCTTAAAGCAATGCTCGACCCCGAAAAGGGCGCGATAAAGAGCGTAGACGAAATCGGCGCCGTGGGGCACAGGGTACTTCACTCGGGCGAAGATTTCAAACACTCGGTAGTGATAGACGACGAAGTTATTAAAATCTGCGAAAAGAACGCTGAATTAGGGCCGTTACATATGCCCGGCAATATCGCGTGTATCAAGAGTTGCAGGGAAGTTATGAAAGGCGTGCCTATGGTGGCGGTCTTCGATACGACTTTCCACTCCACTATGCCGCAAAAAGCATATATGTACGGAATACCCTACGAAGTGTACGATAAGTACAAGATAAGAAAATACGGTTTTCACGGCACGTCGCATAAGTTCGTAAGCGAAGAAACGATAAAACTTTTAGGCAGAAAGGACGCGAAAATAATCGTTTGCCATCTCGGCAACGGGTCGTCGATTTCCGCAGTGAAAGACGGCAAGTGTCAGGATACGTCTATGGGCTTTACTCCGCTCGAAGGCTTGGTTATGGGCACGCGTAGCGGCGATATCGACCCCGCGGCGGTAGATTATCTTCGCGTTAAGTTGAACCTTAAACCCGAAGAAGTCGTAAATTATCTCAATAAAAAGTGCGGTATGCTCGGCATAAGCGGATTTTCCAGCGATATGCGCGACTGTACCGAAGCGATGTTAAAGGGCGACGAACGCGCGAAACTCGCTATCGAAATGGTGGCGTACAGAGTTAAAAAGTACGTCGGAAGTTACATCGCGGTCTTGGGCGGCGTAGACGCTATCGTATTCACGGGCGGCATCGGCGAACACTCGTATAGAGTCCGCCAGATGGTTATGGAAGGTATGGAATACTGCGGCGCGAAGTTCGACGAGAAAAAGAACGAAGAATATTCTTCGGGCGTAGGATATCTGAATACCGACGATTCGAAGGTCAAGATAATCGTTCTTCCGACCAACGAAGAACTCTCTATCGCGCGCGAAACCAAGATTTTAACCGCGAAATAATAAGGAAATACGTTGCGGATACGGAAATTTCATTTAAAATCGTTGACAATGGGGCGTAAATAGTTTATACTTTTTAGGCTTGATTTAAAAAAGCCTTGCGTAAGGAGATGCGCGTTATGATTTTAGACCTTAATGCAATAAAGCGCGCGGGGAAAACGCAAACGTCTTTTTTCTTCGAGTATAACGCCGATATCGATATTGCCTTGCCGGACGCGCAAGTGCTTTCGCCGATACAAGTACGGGGCGAAGCGTTTTTGACGGGAGAAAATAAAGCGGAAGTCGAAGGCGAAGTCTGTTTCACGATTTCCGGCGCGTGTACGCGGTGTCTTACTCCCACCGAAAAAGTTTTTACCGTCGGTTTTTCGGAAGCGTTCGGCGAAGAAGACGGTTATCCGATAGTCAATGGCAAAATCGACCTTAAAAAAGCGGTCGAAGACATTATAATAATAAACACACCGGTTACGTTTTTATGCAGGGAAGATTGCAAAGGGCTGTGCCCCGAGTGCGGCGCGAACTTAAACGACGGCGGGTGTAAATGCAATAACAAATAGGATGGTAAAGAAAAATGGCAGTACAGAAAAGTAAAACTTCTAAACAGAGAACCAACACGAGATATGCGCAGTGGAAAATTTCCGCTCCTAATCTTTCGGAATGCCCGCAATGCCACGAATTAAAGGCGTCGCATAAAGTTTGTCCTAAATGCGGTTATTACGACGGCAAACAGGTAGTAGACGTTTCCGCAAAAGAAAAGAAAGACTAATTTAAAAGACGGATTTTAATTTAAAAATCAAAAGCCGTGCTTGCATTTTCTATGCAAGCACGGCTTTATGTTTAATTTTTACGATTTATATGCGACTTTTCCGTTTACAACGGTTGCGCATACGTTGAATTCGCCGTCTAAAACCGCAAAATCCGCAAAGTTTCCGACCTTTATTTCGCCGTAGCCTTTAAGTCCCAGATTGTTCGCGGGGTTTACCGTCGCAAAATCCACCGCGTCGGTAAAAGGCACGCCGCACTTTAAGACCATATTTTTAACAGCGTCGTTCATTTTAAGCACGCTGCCCGCCAAAGTGCCGTCCGTAAGTCGCGCTTCGCCGCCGTTTACGATTACCGTCTGCCCGCCGAGTTCCGAAACGCCGTCCGAAAGCGCTTTTGCGCGCATAGCGTCGGTAATTAAAATAATTTTGTTCTTCGGTTTGTTTTTGACAAGCAGTTTTACCGCCGGCGCGCTTACGTGAATAAGGTCGCATATTACTTCGGCATACAACTCGTCGAACAGCATAGCCGCGCCTACCGTTCCTATTTGTCTGTGGTGCAACGGACGCATTGCGTTATACGTGTGCGTTATGCAGGAAAGCCCGTTTTTTATCGCTTCCGCAATCTGTTCCGCGCCCGCGTCGGTGTGTCCCGCGCTGACCGTCGCGCCATTATGTACGGCTGCCTTTATAAGTTCTGCCGCGCCACGCTCTTCGGGGGCAAGAGTTATAAGGCGGATATTGTTCCCGCTCGCCGCGGACAGTTCGTTGAAAAAATCCACGTCGGGGTCTTTTAAGTATTTAAGCGGTTGCGCGCCTATATGTTTTTCGGAAATAAACGGTCCTTCAAGGTGCGCGCCCAGAATTTTCGCGCCGCTTTGTTGTTCTTTCATACAAACGTCGACGTTTTTCAGCGCCCGTTTTATATTTTCGGGCGACTGCGTCATAGTAGTCGCTAAAAACGCCGTGGTGCCTTCTTTAACGAGAGCGTCGGCAATGGTAAAAAGCGACTTTTTGTCGCCGTCCATAGCGTCCGCGCCCGCCGCGCCGTGAATATGTTCGTCGATAAATCCGGGGAGCACTGCTTGCCCTTCGCAGTAAGGTAGCGGATCGGTAATGTCGAGATTTTCACCGATAGCCGAAATTTTGCCGTTTTCAACCGAAATATCCGTCGTTATTAAGCCCTTATCTTTTACGTAGGCTTTAACGTTTTTAAAACCCGTCATAACGTTCTCCTTACAAAACGATTTTAACATTAAAGCGCGCGTTTGTCAATCGGGGGGACGAATTAAAACACATTTGCGAACGAAAACTCAAAAGATTTCGGAACTTGTTCTTCGAGTTCTTTTATTACTTCGATTTTTGAAAGAGCGTCGTCCCACATTTCTGCCGCGACGAGTTTGACCGTTTCCGCTATCCACAGGTCGAATTCCTTTATTTCGTTATGCGATATAAAAGCGTTTAGTTTGTCTTTCGTCTCCACCCATTTTTTTTGCAGAACGTACACGTCGTTTTCGTTAGCCGTTTTGGCGTCTACTTTGTCGTAAAGTGTGTCGGTTGCAACGGTGAATTCGCGGAATTCGCCGCGGATAAACGTCGTTTCGTATATTACGCCGCAGGTTAAAATTATCGCTACCGCTATCATTGATATTATCGATTTTACCATTTTACACCTTCCTTTAACGGATAACGGGCTATAACGAATTTTTCGTTTTTCTTTTTAAAATACGCTCTGCCGTTTCCGTCTACTGTAAGGACTTCCGTCGTTTTCGGCGTCGCGCCGGAATCGATAATAAATCGTTTGACGTTTTCTTCTTCGTCCTGTAAGACTTTTATGTTTTTAACTTGAAGTTTGCCGTTGTCGACGATAAGGATGGGCATAGAAGAAGGCGCGTCGCGGCGTTCGGGATTTTCAAACGCCGATAACTTTCCGTTAGATTCGAAAATGGCGTAATCTAAATCGTCGAGCGAAAAATATCCCTGAGACCGCATTGATTCTATCAGGTCGTCAAGCCCTAAATTGTTCTTTTTCAGTTCGTTCATATCCACGCCGTTTTTATTGATGACGACGGACGGCGTGCCGGAGAGTATCTTTTTCGGCAGATTGCCCGATTGTTCAATTACAGTAAACAGTTGGTGCAGTAAAAACAGCGCGAGTACCGCCGCGATACCGTAGATAAGCGGAATAGAAAGGTCTGCCATAGGTATGCACGCCAGGTCGGCTATAATAAGGGTTATTATAAATTCAAACGGTTGCATTTCGCCTATCTGTCGTTTTCCCATAAGGCGCATTACGACAACAAGCACTAAAAATATTATAAGCGTTCTTACGAATATAACGAGCATAAGCGTAGTATGGCGCAACGCGTAAAAAATATTCCGATAAACGGCGCGCGTTTGCTTGACAATTTTCGCGCCGACTTTTACAATATACGGTGTAGAGTAGAAAAGACGCGTTAAGTGTTGCAAAACGGGATGTTGTTTGCAAACGAAAGGCGGTAAAAGTCTGCGGTGTCTTTTCGCGTCCGCTATTATCAAGCGTTCGGGCGGCAAAACGCTTTTCGAAACGCAAAATTTTATCGGATCTCTCTAATAAAAAAACGGGAGATTTTTTTATGTTCTGCAATCTGCTTATTAACGCGTTCGATTTTTCGGAAATTTTCAAAACGATTCGCTCGAGATGGTATTATTACGTCGCTTTGGCGGTTTTCGTTATTTTGCTTTTTTCTTTCTTCTTTTTCAAAAAACAGCCGAGAAAAAACAATCTTACCAAAACGCAAAAGATCACATACGTCGCCGTTTTAACGGCTCTCGCCACAGTCGGCAACGTTTTCGACATAAAGGTCAGCGACGAATTTCAGATATCGCTCGTGGCAACGGTCGGATTTCTCGCCGGATATCTGTTAGGCGGCGGATACGGGTTTGCCGTGTGTTTTACGGGTGATCTTATCGGCGCGATAGTAAACCCGCACGGTCCGTATAATCCTATCATAGGTATAGGAACGGGGTTTTGGGGGCTTATTCCGGGCATAGCGTTTTATTATTTCAAAGGCAACGACTACGTTAAAACGGCGATATCCTTCGCTTTGGGTTTTTTGCTCGTTTCCGCGGGCATAAACGTAGTGGGATTCTGTCTTATGTATCCGACGTATTATACTTTCGAAATACTTTTGCCCACGCTTCCGCTTAAACTCGCCGTCGTCGCCGTGAATTGCGCGATATGTATGGCGCTCGTTTCGGTGTTGCCGCGCGTAATACAAAGCACCGCGCTGAAAAGATCGTCAAACGAAAGCGATAAAGGCGCCGAAGAAAAATCGGACGATAATAAGGCGGACGATGCGGACGACGTCGTCGACTGATGTCTTTCTGCGAAAAACGATATCGTTACCCGCGCGGCAAACTTTTCCGCGCGGGCGATTTTTTTATCGGTCGGCTTTAAGTTTTCTGCGGTTTTTTAAATAAAAAGTTTTTCGCTTTGCCTTTGACGATTTCAAAACCGATAAGGTTAAATCCGAACGCGAGCATGCCGTAAAACGTACACATAATACAAGAACACACGAAAAATGTAAAAAATATGCCGAGATAATCCGTCAGCAGTTTTTCCGCCATAGCGCCGAGCAAGACCGTAGGAAGAGTTATTGCGGCGGCGGACAGCAGGTATTTTACGACCTTGGGTTTTACGGGGCATTTTTTACGGAGAAGGAAAAGGTTTAAAACCGTAGTTATAACGTACACGAACGAAAACCCGATAAGCAAAGCGTAAATCCCGACGTAAGCGGGCAAAAACCAGATAGACGCAAGCATCAAAACACCGCCCGCTACGCAAAAAAGCAGCGTTTGCACTTCGCAACCCATTGAGTTTAATATGCTTGTCGTGATATTAGAAAGCCCCATAAACAGCATTAAAAACGCCGAAGCGGTAAGATATTCGCCGCAATCCGCGCTGTCGAAGATGATAATGCCTATTTGTTTTCCGCACACGAAAAACACGGGGATAAAAAAGCAAGTTAAAACGGAAGTGAATTTGATAGCCTTTTCCACGTCGTTTTTAAGGTAATGCGCCTTATTGCGATAGTAGTTTTCGGAGATTTCGGGTATTAAAACGAGCGTGAAAGAACCTATTAGTGTAGTCGGAATAAAAAGGAGCGGTATTGCCTGACCCGCCGCCGAACCGAAAAGGCTCATAGTTTGCGCTTCGGTAAAGCCCGCGGCGATAAGTCTGTGCGGCAGAACGACCGATACCAGCGATATGGCAAGCGAGTTTACCGTTCGCATTGCGGTAATGGGCGCTGACGCGCAAATTATGGGTTTAAATTCCGATTTGGGATTTGCAAGGCGGTTTTTCCTAAGGAAGAATACAACGGTTGCGAGAGTAAAAGACAGCGCGTAAGAAGTTATCACCGCAATCCCCGCGCCGAGCGCGCCGTTTGTTTTATCGTGCATAAAGGTTATGACTATTATGCCGACGACTATCATACAAATTTCTTCTAAAAGTTCGATAATGCTGTACGGAAGAAAATCTTTATTGCCCCAAAAAACGCCCCTTAACACGGAGTAAACGGAAGTAAAAATAAGCCCCGGCAAAAGCACGAAAAACACTTTAAGACTTCTTTTATCCGCAAATAAAAAGGACAGATTGTCGCCGAGAATATAGCATATAAGACAGACGGGCACGGCGATTAGCAGAGTGTAAGTAATGGCGGCGGTTATGGCTTTCGCCACTTTTTCTTCGCGGTTTTCGGCGCGGTATTTTGTCATAAGCCGCGAAAGAGTGATAGGCGTACCGGACGCGATAAGGGTGAACAAAAATCCGAATACCGAAAGGGCGACCTGATAAGTGCCTACGCCTTCCGCGCCGATGGAACGGGAAAGATAAATACGGTATAAAAACCCCAAAAACTTTTCGCAAACCGAAAACAACGTAACTACGGCGACAGCCTTAAAAAATTTTCTCAAACTTTATTCCGCCTTTTGCATTATATAAAATATTCTATTCGCCGATTTTTTCAAATATAATATCGGTATGAAAAAGTTTTTTTACCGTGTAAACCAAGGCGAAAGCGTGGCGGCGCTGGCATCGAGATTCAACGTTCCCGTGTCGACAATAGTAAAGAGTAATAATCTTTCGGCGGAGATAGAAGAAGGGGACGTCCTTTTTATCGAAAGATTAAGCGGAGCGCTGTACTCTGCAAAACCTTTCGACACGATGGAAGACGTCGCCGAAAGATTTCACGTTACGGTAGAAGAGTTAAAAGCCGCAAACGGCGTGGATTATCTCTTTTACGGGCTTAACGTCATTATTCCCGATTAGTTTTTCCGCCTTTTATAAAGCGAACGGCGCGGGTGTAAAAGGATTAGTCAAATGTCTCTTCCGTCCTTGACAAAAGGCGCGCTTTTATCGTAAAATATTATCGTGACTATTATGGGCTTTGATCCGGGGCTCGCAACGCTCGGCTACGGAGTTATCGAAAAGGGTAAAGCGTTTAAACCGCAGATGATAGATTACGGTATAGTTTCCACGCCGAAGACTGAAAATCTCGCCGTCAGACTTTGTATGCTCGAAGAAGGCGTTAAACAGTTGATTGCCAAATTCAAGCCCGAAGAAATTGCCGTCGAAGAACTGTTTTTCGCTAAAAACGTTACGACGGGTATCAACGTCGCGCACGCAAGGGGCGTGTTGCTTTTAACTGCCGTTAAAGAGTGCGGCAGGCTTTTCGAGTATACGCCGCTGCAAATCAAACAGGCGCTTACGGGTTACGGCAGAGCGGACAAGCATCAGATTCAAACGATGGTGAAAACTTACCTTAACTTAAAATCGATTCCGCGCCCCGACGACGCCGCCGACGCGCTTGCCGTCGCGCTGTGCCACGCGCAGACAAACAGACTCGGCAAACTGTTCAGTATTTAACGGAGTAACAATATGATAGGATATTTAAAAGGCAATCTTATTTCGGCGGAAGAAGGCGTCGCCATAGTCGACGTAAACGGCGTGGGCTACGAAATAACCTGTTCGGGCGCGGTTTACGGCGAACTTATTAAAAACCGCGGCGGCGAAGTCTATATCTATACCGCCGTAAAAGAAGACGGGATTTCGCTTTACGGTTTCGTTTCGCAGGAAGAAAAAAAGATTTTCTTAAAACTCATATCTGTGTCGGGCGTAGGACCTAAAATGGGAATCACCGTGCTCTCTTCTATGAGCGTTAAAGACCTTACGGCAAAAATCGCCGCGGGCGACGTTAAGGGGCTTTCGGGAGTAAAAGGGCTCGGCAAAAAAACCGCGGAACGCATAGTGCTCGAACTTCGCGATAAACTCGGCGCGGTTTCGGATAAAGACAGTATACCGTTTGGTATAGAAAGCGGATACGACGAAGAATCCGACGACGCGATAACCGCGCTTATGGGGCTCGGCTTTTCGCGCGCGGAAAGCGTCGCGGCGGTCAAAAAAGCCAAAGCCGACGGGGCAAGCACTATTCAGCAAACAATATCTTTTGCGCTTAAAAGCATGCGTTAAAGGGGAATTATGGATAACGAATCACTTATTACGAGCACGATAGACAAAGCGGAATCGGATTTTGAAAACGTTCTCCGTCCCAAGTCTATGGAAGGCTACATAGGTCAGGACAAAATAAAGGACAACCTTGCTGTGGGCATTGCCGCCGCCAAAATGCGGGGCGACGCGCTTGACCACGTTTTATTGTACGGTCCTGCGGGGCTGGGGAAAACTACGCTTGCGCATATAATAGCGAACGAACTCGGCACAGGTCTTAAAATCACCAGCGGTCCCGCGATAGAACGGGCGGGCGACCTTGCGGCGATACTTACTAACCTTAACGAACACGACGTTTTGTTTATCGACGAAATTCATAGGCTTAACCATAACGTAGAAGAAATTTTATACCCCGCTATGGAAGATTTTACGCTCGATTTTATCGTAGGCAAAGGTCCTTCGGCAAGCAGCGTGCAACTTCCGCTCCCGAAATTTACGCTTATCGGCGCGACGACGAAGGCGGGTATGTTGTCTTCGCCGCTACGCGACAGATTCGGCGTTATTTGCAGGTTGGAAACCTATTCGCCGAAGGAACTTACCGTGATAATCAAAAACGCGGCGAAAATGCTCGGCGCGAATATTGACGAAAAGGCGGCGGAAGAGATAGCAAAGCGCAGTCGCGGCACGCCGAGAATAGCGAACAGATTACTTCGCCGCGTGCGCGATTACTCGGTGGTAAAGCGCCACGAGAAAATAGAACTTTCGGACGCGCGTTCCGCTCTTACTATGCTCGATATCGACGAATACGGGCTCGACGGTACGGACGTTAAATTTCTTTCCGCGCTTGCCGAAAAATTCGGCGGAGGACCGGCGGGACTCGACACTATCGCCGCAATGATAAACGAAGACGCGGGTACGATAGAAGACGTGTACGAACCCTATTTGTTGCAACTCGGCTTTATCGCGCGCACGCCGCGCGGCAGAATACTCTTAAAAGACGGATACAAGCATATAGGACTTATTCCGCCGGAAAATATTGTCGAAAAGGATTACGATGCTTAAAACCGAAGATTTCGATTATTTTTTACCCGAAGAACTTATCGCGCAAACGCCGATAGAGCCGCGCGACGCGTCGAGACTTTTAGTATATGATAAAAATGCGGATAAAGTTTATCACGAGCATTTTTACGATATAAAAAAGTACCTGAAAAAGGGGGACGTGTTAGTCAGAAATAACACCAAAGTTTTGCCTGCGCGCCTTTTCGCGTATACAAGTCACGGCGGAAAAGTGGAAGTGCTGTTATTAAAGCGTTTCGATTTGACCGAGTGGGAAGTGCTCGTAAAGCCCGGCAAAAAAGCGCGGGTCGGCGCGGAACTTGTCATTAACGACGAACTTTCGCTGACCGTTATCGGCAATATTGCGGAAACGGGTTCTCGCAGGGTAAAATTTAAATTTAACGGCGTGTTTGAAGATATAATTTCCCGCGTCGGGGAAATGCCGCTCCCGCCGTATATCAAGGAAAAACTGAAAGATAAAGACCGTTATCAGACGGTTTACGCCGAAGTGGACGGGTCTGCCGCCGCGCCCACCGCCGGACTGCACTTTACCGATAAATTGCTCGCCGAAATCAAGGATATGGGCGTGGAAATCGTCGACGTGCTTTTGCACGTCGGGCTCGGGACTTTCCGTCCCGTTAAAACGGACGATTTGACTAATCACCATATGCACTCGGAATATTACGAGATAAGCGAGAAAGCGGCAAACGCGATTAACGCCGCAAAAAAGGAAGGCAGGCGCATTATCGCCGTCGGCACGACGAGCGTCAGAACGTTAGAGAGCGCGGCGGACGAAAACGGCTTTGTTAAACCGGTAAAGGCAAATACCGAAATATTTATTTATCCGCCGTATAAGTTTAAGTGCGTCGACGCGCTTATAACGAATTTTCACTTGCCGAAAAGCACTCTTATAATGCTCGTTTCGGCGCTTTGTTCGCGCGAAAAGATTTTGGATTTATATAAAACGGCTGTCAACGAGAAATACAGGTTTTTCTCTTTCGGCGACGCGTGTTTTATATTATAAAAATATTTAATAATTACAAGTGGAGAAAAATTATGATACCAAGAGAACAAGATAGAGAATTGTTAGATGGACAAAAGTTAGAAACAAATAATGAGACAGGGGAAATGCGCAATGCTGGAATTAAAGTTGTTAATTATATTAAGGTTGTAGGTGCTTTATCTATTGTTGCAGCAATTGTGTTTATTATTATGTATTTTCGTAATAGAGAATTAGACAATACCGTCTCTATTCTGATGTTGGCGTGTTTTATTAGTTGTGTAGTTAACGCTTGTATCTTTTACGGCTTTGCTAAAATTATTGAGTTGCTTTATGATATTAGTTTATCTGTGAAAAAAGACAGTAAAAGTCCTGATAACAAATAAGACGATAATTAAAAGATTATGGAAAAATTTTCTTACGAAGTAATCAAACAGGACAGTAAAACGGGCGCGCGCGCGGGAATTTTACATACCCCGCACGGCGATATTTTAACGCCTACATATATGCCCGTCGGCACGCAGGCGACCGTTAAAGGTGTTAAGCCCGACGATTTAAAAGCCGCTAAAACCCAGATTATTCTGTCTAATACTTATCACCTTTATATGCGCCCCGGCGACGAACTCGTAAAACAAGCGGGCGGACTTCACGAGTTTATGGCTTGGGACAGACCGATACTCACCGACAGCGGCGGGTTTCAGGTGTTTTCGCTCGCAAAACTCAATAAAATAACCGACGAAGGCGTGCATTTTTCTTCGCATATAGACGGAAGTAAACATTTTATCACGCCAGAAAAGGCTATCGACATAGAAAACAATCTCGGCGCGGATATCATTATGGCGTTCGACGAGTGTTCGACTTTCGGCGCGACAAAAGAATATTCAAAAAAAGCGATGGAACGAACGCTTAAATGGCTCGATAGGTGCTATAATCACCATAAAAACGACGACCAAATGCTTTTCCCGATAGTACAGGGCAACGTGTTTCGCGATTTGCGGCTTACGAGTTTAAAAGAAACTTTGCCTTACGCGAAATGCGGGTTCGGTATCGGCGGGCTTTCCGTCGGCGAACCCAAAGAAGTTATGTACGACGTTTTGGACTGTATGCTCCCGTTCTATCCCGAAAATATGCCGCGCTATCTTATGGGCGTAGGCAGCCCCGACTGTCTTGTGGAAGGAGTGTTGCGCGGAGTGGATATGTTCGACTGTGTGCTTGCGACGCGTGTCGGCAGAAACGGCACCGCGCTTACGTCATACGGCAAAGCGGTGATACGCAACGGCGCGTATAAAGAAGATTTTTCCGCTCTCGACCCCGAATGCGACTGCTATGCTTGTACGCACTACACCAAAGCGTATTTGCGCCACCTGATAAACGCGGGCGAAATGATGGGCGGTATGATGCTTTCTTTACACAATATAACCTACCTTAATAAACTTATGCGCGATATAAGAGACGCTATTTTGCAGGACGCGTTTACCGATTTCCGCGAAGAATTTTATGCGAAAACGGGAAATCTGTATAAAAGGGTTTAAAGTAAAACGGCAAAATATGTCGACTTTGTTAATTGTGTAAAAAAATACTTGCTAAATTCACAAAAATCGTTTACAATATTGCTATACGATTTTATAGGAGTTGAAAAATGTTTTATAATTTCTTGGAAGCAAATACGGCTAGTCCCACAAACAGCACTTTGATTACGATAGTTTTCATAGTTATCATCGTTGCAATGATCGGTCTTTTGATTTGGCAGACCATATCGGGCAAGAAAAAACAGAAAGAAGCGCAAAATATGCTTAATCAACTTAAAAAGGGCGACAGGGTTAAGACCATAGGCGGCGTATGCGGCTTTGTCGTAGAAATCAACGACGCTGAAAACACTTTCGTACTGGAAACGGGCACAGACGACAATAAGTCTTACGTTAAATTCGATAAGGGCGCGATTTATCAGACCGCTCCCGCGCAAGGCAGCGCCGTAGAAGCAAAAGAAGAACCGACAGAGGAATCTGCGTTCGAATCCGTTTTTGAAACCGAAACCGCCGCGGAAGAAAAGGTTACGAAAAAAGCCGGAAGGAAAAAGGCAAAAGCCGAATAATATAAAATTTTGATTTGAAACAGTCATAAATTACGAACCCCCGACGTATTTATATAAATACAGGTCGGGGGTATTTTTATGCAAACAAAAACCTTTATGATGTCGGTAATCAAGGCGACGGCGCTCGCGCTCATAGCAAGTCTTGCGGGAGTGCTTTTATTCGCTCTTATCGTTAAATTTGCGGCGCTTTCTCAAACGGCGATCAAAACGGTCAATCAATTTATAAAAGTAATCGCGGTGTTTATAGGCTGTTTCTTTTCGGTAAAGGGAAAACTCGGCATAGTTAAAGGCGGGGTGTCCGGCGCGCTTTGTACGGTTTTACTTTACGCGATTTTTTCGCTTATGTCCGGGTCGGGTTTTTTTAGTATAGAAATGTTCATCGATATATTATTTACGGCAGTTGTCGGCGCAATATCCGGCATTATCGCCGTGAACGTAAGGGGAAAAGAATAAAAAATTAAAATAATGCACTCCGCCCCCGTTGACAGAGCGTCAACGGGGGCGGAGTTATTGATTTTTTTATAACTAAAACGCGATTTTGTCTTCTATGTGCTTTTTGACGTCCGATATCGAAATACGTATCTGCTCCATCGTGTCGCGGTCTCTTACCGTTACGCAGTTATCCGTTTCGGACTCGAAGTCGTAGGTTATACATAAAGGCGTTCCTATTTCGTCCTGACGGCGGTAACGTTTGCCGATAGAACCCGTTTCGTCGTAATCCACCGAGAAATATTTTGCAAGGTCTTCGTAAATCTCCGTCGCCTTTTCGCCGAGTTTTTTGGAAAGGGGGAGTATCGCCGCTTTATAGGGGGCAAGCGCGGGGTGCAAGTGCAAAACAACGCGCACGTCGTTATCGCCCACGGTTTCTTCGTCGTAGGCTTCGGCTAAAAAGGCGAGCGCGACTCTGTCCGCGCCGAGCGACGGCTCTATTACGTAGGGTATATAGTGTTCGTTAGTGTCCTGGTCAAAGTAGGTAAGGTCTTTGCCGCTGAATTTCGCGTGCTGACCCAAATCGTAGTCCGTTCTGTCGGCAATACCCCAAAGTTCGCCCCAGCCGAACGGGAACAAGAATTCGAAGTCCGTCGTCGCCTTTGAATAGAACGCGAGTTCTTCGGGGTCGTGGTCGCGAAGGCGTAAATGTTCGTCCTTAATGCCTAAATCCAAAAGGAATTTGTGGCAATAATCTTTCCAGTATTTAAACCACTCCAAATCCGTGCCGGGCTTGCAGAAAAATTCAAGTTCCATCTGCTCGAATTCGCGCGTTCTGAACACGAAGTTGCCGGGCGTTATTTCGTTGCGGAAAGATTTGCCTATCTGCGCTATGCCGAACGGGAGTTTTCTTCTCGACGCGCGTTGAACGTTAGGAAAGTTTACGAAAATACCTTGCGCCGTTTCGGGGCGAAGATATACCGTTGAAGTCGTGTCTTCGGTAACGCCGATAAAGGTCTTGAACATAAGATTGAATTTCTTTATGTCGGTGAACTCGTGTCCGCCGCACTCGGGACAAGCGATATTATGTTCTTTGATAAAAGCCGACATCTGCTCGAAAGTCCAGCCCGCGGGGTTGTCGTTTGTACCGTTTTGGTAGGCGTAATCTTCTATAAGTTTATCCGCGCGGTGGCGCGCTTTGCATTGTTTGCAGTCCATTAAGGGGTCTGAAAAGCCGCCTACGTGCCCCGACGCTACCCAGATGTTCGGATTTACGATTATCGCGGAATCAAGTCCCACGTTGTACTTGCTCTCTTGTACAAAGCGTTTCCACCACGCCTTTTTGACGTTGTTTTTAAATTCTACGCCCAAGGGACCGTAATCCCAAGAGTTCGCTAAGCCCCCGTAAATCTCGCTGCCGGGGAAGATAAAGCCCCGCCCTTTACAAAGATTTACGATTTTATCCATAGTCGCTTTCTGTTCCATAAAAAAACCTTCTTAAAAGATATAAATATTGCAACGAATATTTTACAATATAAAACTTTTTAAGTCAAGCGAATATAAAAGAGCGAATTAAAAGTCGGTTAAAAAAACATGCGGGCGGGGCAAAATTTGCCCCGCCCGCAAAAGCAGTAAAAAATTTTTATTTATATTCGATATAATTTATGACGTCGTTTTCCTTGCCGTCAGGGTTGCCGCGAACAAGCCTGAAATTATAATATTCCAGCAGAACGTAATTTTCGTAATCGGTTGTGAGATCAGGCGTCAACTTTTCGTCGTTTAAATATACGTCTTTTTCCGCGGAGTAGACGGAATTTTCTGTATTTTTATAGACTTGGATAAACATCGAATACGTGCCGGAAATATCCACCGTCGTTGCCGTTTCGCCCGTTCCGTGGGTGGCGGTATAATCAGGTCCTAAAATCCGCGGAGCGAAAGATATTTCAAGTAATTTGTTGGTTGCAGTTTCGTCTTCATAAAGATAAATATGCGCGCCCGTGTTTCCATACATATTGGAAGTATAATACACGTATCCGTCGTCCGATTTTAAAGCCACCCACGCAGACGGTACTACGCCCGCGTCGCACGCCGCAAAATTAAATATGAAAAATAATGATAAAACAGCAGATAAAAAATAAAAGCCGCCCTTTTTCGCTTTACCCATAAATTTACCCCCTTAATCATATTCAATTACATTTTATCATAGAGTATGTGTTTTTGCAATAAAATTTATAGATTTACAAATAGAAACGGGAAATAATGAATTAACCGTGAAAACAAAATTCGAACATTTGTTCGTAAACGTATTGCTTTTTGTCGGGGAATAATGTATAATTACAACATAAAAAGTTAAAACAAGGGGGAATTTTTTATGGAAATAAGAAAATTTAAGGATACCGATTACGAATATATCAAGAACAGTTGGATAAATACGGATAGATTGCGGGGAATAGAATTTCCCGCAGATTACGACGAGTATATTGCTTTAACGGAAAAATGGAATAGTGGGAAATATAATGGTAAATATTTTGACCAATTCGTGATTTCCGATGGAAGCGAATTAACAGGCGTCGCTTCGCTTTACGAGCAAACGGAAAATTCCGCAAGCATAGGGGTAATTATAGACAAAAATCATTACAGAAAAGGTTATTGCTCGTTTGCTTGTAACGAACTTGTAAAGTTAGCGAAAGACCGTGGTTTTGATACAATTTGTGCGGGTGTTGCAGAAAACAATTTGCCAAGTTTAGAGTTTTGTAAAAAATTCGGGTTTACAGAAGTCGGAAGAATAGTCAACACCAAGGGCAGAAAGCAGGTACAATTCGTTAAAAAAATCAATAAAGATTAAATAAATTCATTTTGTTTTATTATTTCCTTTTGTATTTTAAAAAATTGTGGTAAAATAGATTTACTATGATTAAAGAACTTCCCGAAGCGAATAATTTTATCGAACAAATAATAAACGACGAATTGTCGAGCGGAAAAGTCAACTGCGTTCAGACGCGTTTTCCGCCCGAACCTAACGGTTACCTTCACATAGGGCACGCGAAGTCTTTGTGCCTTAATTTCGGCGTTAAGGAAAAATACGACGGCAAGTGCAATCTTTTTTTGGACGACACTAACCCGTCGAAGGAAAAGGAAGAATACGAAGAAGCGATAAAAAAAGATATCGAGTGGCTCGGTTTTTCCTACGATAAAGTAACGCACGCGTCGGATTTTTACGATAAAATTTACGAGTTTGCGGAAAAGGAAATAATGCTGGGCAACGCGTTCGTTTGCGATATGACACCCGAAGAAATTTCCGCTAACCGCGGCACGCTTACGGAAACGGGCAAGGAAAGCCCTTACCGTAACCGCAGTATAGAAGAAAATCTTAAACTCTTCCGCGAAATGAAGGCGGGCTTATATCCCGACGGGAGCAAGTGTTTGCGCGCCAAGATAGATATGGCGAGCCCGAACATCAATATGCGCGACCCCGTTATTTACAGAATTCTGCGCGAAACGCATTACCGCACGGGCGACAAGTGGTGCATATATCCTATGTACGACTTCGCGCACCCGATATGCGACTATTTGCAAGGGGTAACGCACTCTTTGTGCACGTTGGAATTTGAAGACCACCGCCCGCTTTACGACTGGGTGGGTATAACTCTCGGCTTTAATCCCAAGCCCCGCCAGATAGAATTTGCGCGGCTAAACGTAACTAACCTTGTAATGAGCAAGCGGTATCTTAAAAAACTCGTGGAAGAAGGCAAAGTGGACGGGTGGGACGACCCGCGTATGCCGACGTTGACGGGACTTCGTAACCGCGGCGTGCCGGCGGAAGCCTTAAAAGATTTCTGCGCGAGAATAGGCATCGCTAAATCTAATTCCGAAGTGCAGATTTCCTATTTAGAGGCGTGTATAAGGGAATACTTAAACGCCAACGCCGAGCGGGCTATGGGCGTATTAAAACCATTAAAACTTACGATAACCAACTATCCCGACGGACAGAGCGAAGAAGTGGATTTCGAAATTAACCCGAACGAAGAGATTAAGAGAACGAGAAAGATAACTTTCTCGAAACACGTATATATAGACGCGGACGACTTTTCGCTTGACCCGCCGCCCAAATATTTCCGTCTTAAAAAGGACGGCTACGTGCGCTTGAAGTCCGCGTATATTGTAAAGTGCGACGACGTGATTTTAGACGAAAACGGCGAGCCGACGGAAATTCTCTGTTCCTATATTCCGCAGTCGAAGAGCGGCAACGACACTTCGGGGATAAAGGTAAAAGGCGTTATTCAATGGGTTAACGAACAGGATTGCACAGATATCGAGATACGAAAGTACGGGTATCTGTTGCGCGACGAAGAATACGCCGGTCAGGACTTTTCCGAGCGTATGAATACGGACAGCGTTAAAATATATAACGGAAAGGTTGAGCCTTACGTTACCCGTAACGGCGACATGCCGTATCAACTTTTGCGAACGGGGTACTTTAAACTTTTAAGCGTTAAAGGCAAAACCGTTTTAAGCGAAATAGTCTCTTTAAAAGACAATTTCAATAAGTAGCCTAAAAACCGAACACCGCCGCGACGCAAAGCGTCGCGGCGGCTGTAAACAACGATATATAACGGCTAAAAAATACGGGATTTATAAAATTTCGTCGATTTCTTTTCGGAATTTATCGAAAAGGTTGTACCTTTCGGGGTGCGTTATCGCGGTGTAAGCCATTTCCCTTACGTTAGGTATATCATTTGCAATCTTGCGTAAAAGTTCTTTGGCATATTCCCGCTTGGTATTTTTATTAGCGGGGCAGGGACTTTTAACTATCGGTAAATCCTTCGCATAACCCGCGATATCCGCTTCTTTTGCCATAATCAGCGGGCGGATAAGCGTTAAACCCGTGCGGTCAAGATAACTTTTCGGGGCAAATGTTGACAATCTCCCTTCGTAGAAAAGTGAAAGTAAAAACGTGTCGGTCAAATCGTCCGAGTGATGCCCCAAAGCCACTTTGTTGCAACCGTTTTTCACCGCCACGTCGTACAGCGCGCCCTTTCTCATTTTGGAACACAGCGCGCAAGGGTTTTTCTCTTTTCTTACGTCGAATACGATTTTGCCTATATCCGTCTTTTCAACGATATACGGCACGGACAAATCGTCGCAGAACTTTTTAAGGGCGTTAAAATCGGTTTTCGCGCCCGTAAAGTCAAGGTCGACGGAAATCGCTAACAGATCGAACTTTTCGGGCGAAAATCTGCGGTACTCTGAAAGAAGTTTTAATAGTGTTACGGAATCTTTGCCGCCCGAAACGCCGACCGCAATCTTATCGCCGTCTTTTATCATTTTGTATTCGGTTACGCCTTTGCGCATAACCGACAGCATTTTTTGAGTAGTCATAGAAATATTTTACATTAAGCGAGCAAAAAACACAATTCATTTTAAGGTAAATATGGTAGAGTTTATTCAAAATCTTATCGGAAACGACAAAATCGCGACGCTTATAATGTCTTTTATTCCGCTTATCGAACTTAAAGGCGGCATCATTTTTGCGCGCGGCGCGTCCCTTAACTTTTTAGAAAGTTTCGGTTTGGCGTATATAGGTTCTACGGTAGCCTTTATTCCCGTGTTCTTTTTGCTCGTTCCGATACTTAATCTGCTTAAAAAATTGAAGTGGTTTGCGGCGTTTGCCGATAAAATAGAAACTTATTTTAAAGATAAAGCGAACGGCGCTCTTATTAAAGCCGAAAAAAGCGGCAAAAAAGCGCGTTCGGAAAAATTTTATAAAATGCTCGGCACGTTTATTTTCGTGGCGATACCCCTGCCTATGACGGGGGTGTGGACGGGTACTGCCGTCGCGGTGTTTTTAAATCTTAAATTTAAAGACGCGATCTTGCCCGTATTTATCGGCAATTTTGTCGCGGGGGCTATAATTTCCGTTTTAGCGGAAATAATCCTTGCGTTGTCGGCAAGCCTTGTTGTTCTAGATTACGTTTTATACGGGTTGTTAGCGCTCGCGGCGGTGTTGCTTGTAATCGTTATCGTTAAAATTTTACGGAAGAAAAAAATCACGGCGGAAGAAAAATGAGTTTTTTCAAATGGTTAAAAATATTCGGCAAAAAGCCCGAACCGGAGTTTAAGTTGGGGCTTGCCTTGGGGTCGGGCGGGGCGAAAGGCTACGCCGAACTCGGCGCGCTTTACGCTTTCGAGCAAAACGGCATAGAATTCGATATGGTCGCGGGGACGAGCATAGGCAGTATTATGGGCGCGTTTTATGCGGCGGGATATTCCGTGACCGATTGCATAGAACTGATGAAAAACATCGACGTGTCCGAAATCAAAAACCTGTTTATGATAAAAATGGATACGCTCGGACTTTTCACGGTAATAGACCGCACTATCGGCAATCTCAATATCGAAGAACTTAAAAAGCCTTTCCGCGCGGTGGCGACCGACCTCGAAACGGGCAAGGAATACGTTTTTGAAAGCGGCAGCGTTGCGCAGGCGCTATGCGCGTCTTCCGCTTATCCGCCTTTTTTTAAACCCGTTATCGTAGACGGCAAACAACTTATAGACGGGGCGTTTACTAATTCCGTTCCGGCGGATTTAGTCAGAGAAATGGGCGCGGATTATATAGTCGGTATAGACCTTTCTTCGCACGTTAAGGGCGGCGGGGGACTGTTATCCGTTATTTTTCCGGAATTCAAAGGCGGCGCGGAAGAGCCGTGGAAGAAAGGCTACGATAATTCGGATTTTATGTTGCATCCGAACCTTGCGGCATATAAATCCGTGTCGTTTTCCGCCGCGAACGAAATGTTTGACATAGGTTACGCTTGCGCATCCGAACATATGTCCGAAATAAAGTCGGGCATTATCGCCGCAAAAACGAAAAAGGGTATAAAAATAAAGAAATGAACATTTCGTTGACGCGGCTTAAACGGATAGCGTTAAAATCGGTTGCGATACTGATTGCAATCATCTTCGTTTGTCTTATATGCGCGTGCGATAATGTTTACGGCAATCCGATTTATACGGGCGGCGAGTATAAGGACACTTTTGAAGTTTACGATTGTTTTTCGGTAAACTTTCTCGACGTAGGCGAAGGCGACGCCGTTTTTATCAACTTTGCCGACGGCAAAACTATGCTGATAGACAGCGGCGAGAAAAACGATTTAAACCTTAAAACCTTGCGGCGTTATATAGACGCTTACGCGAAAGACGGGCTCGACTATCTTCTTTTAACGCACCCCGACAGCGACCATACGGGCAACGCCGAAACCATCTTGGAAAACTATACGGTAGACACGGCGTTTATTCCCGATTTATTGCAACCTGAAAATTTTGAAACGTATTATTCCGCTTATTCGTTGCTTAAAGAAAGCGAGAAAAGCGGGAAAACGAAAATAGTATATTCCGCGACGGGCAATACCGTCGTCGGCGAAGATTATTGCCTTATCTTTTTATCGCCGAACGCAAAAGGAACGAAATTCAGCGCGTACGACAAGGTTAATTCGTCGATAGAACCGAACGCGGACGACATAAACGACCTTTCGCCGATAATCTATCTCGAATATAAGGGCGTAAGGTTTATATTTACGGGCGACGCGGGCTTTTCGCAGGAAGAAGTCGCGCTCGATAACGTGGATACGGGCATAATAAACAGATATCTTAAAAGGAAACAGAAGTCCGAAATCGATCTTACGGACGTGGATTTTTTGAAGGTTGCGCATCACGGCGCGGCGGACGCGAGCGGCGATAAGTTTTTAATGCGCCTTACGCCGAAAAACGCGGTTATTTCCGTCGGCGGAAATAATATATACGGACATCCGAGACAAGAAACGCTTAATAGAATACTCGCCGCAAACGAAAACTGTAATTTTTATCTGACGAGCGAAAAGGGAAACGTTTCGGTGCTCGTCGCGAACTACGGCGAGTTTACGGTAAAGACCGACGCCGCGTAAAAAATATAAACTGATAAAATGGAAAAGAGAAATTTCGAGTTAAAATCAAAATTCAAGCCGACGGGCGACCAGCCGCAGGCGATAAAACTTTTGACCGAAGGGTTAAGCGACGGACTTCGCACGCAGGTGCTTTTGGGGGTTACGGGTTCGGGCAAGACGTTTACCATGGCGAACGTCATTGCGAACGTCAATCGTCCCGCTCTCGTTATCGCGCACAATAAAACGCTCGCCGCGCAACTTTGCAACGAGTTTCGCGCCTTTTTCCCGAATAACAGGGTAGAATTTTTTGTGTCGTATTATGACTATTATCAACCGGAAGCGTATATTCCGAGTACCGATACCTATATAGAAAAGGATCTTGCGATAAACGACGAAATAGATAAACTTCGGCACTCTGCGACCTGTTCGCTCGCGGAACGGTCGGATACCATCGTCGTCGCGTCCGTTTCGTGTATATACGGGCTCGGCGCGCCCGAAGAGTATTACCGCCTTGCCGTGTCCATAAGACCCGACGACGATATGGGGCGCGACGAACTTATGCGTAAACTCGTCGGCATACAGTATTCGCGGAACGATATCGATTTTTCGCGTTCGTCTTTCCGCGCGCGCGGCGATACGGTGGATATTTTCCCTTCCGCAAATACCGAGATATTTATACGTGTGGAATTTTTCGGCGATACCGTGGACAGAATTTCCGAAGTGGAATTCGTGTCGGGCAAAGTCGTTTCGGAATTAAAGCACGCGGTCATATTCCCCGCAAGCCATTACGCGGTGGGAACGGATAAACTCGATAGCGCGCTTTTTGCGATCGAGCGCGACAAAGAAGACGAAGTGCGCATATTCCGCGAAAACGGTAAACTCATAGAAGCGCAGCGTTTAGAACAGCGCACGAATTACGACGTCGAAATGATAAAAGAGATAGGCTTTTGTAAGGGGATAGAAAATTACAGCCGCTATTTCGACGGCAGAAGCGTCGGCGAACCGCCGTTTACTCTGCTCGATTATTTTCCGAAAGATTTTATAGTGTTTATCGACGAATCGCATATGACTATTCCGCAGATAGGCGCTATGTATAACGGCGACAGGTCGAGAAAAACAAGTCTTGTGGAATACGGCTTTCGGCTTCGCTCCGCGTTCGATAACCGCCCGCTTACCTTTAACGAGTTTGACGAACGGGTAGGGCAAATGATATGCGTTTCCGCTACCCCCGCGCCGTACGAGAGAGAACAGGCGGGGCAGATAGTAGAGCAACTTATTCGCCCGACGGGACTGCTTGACCCCGAAATTACCGTTCGCCCCACAAAAAACCAAATAGACGATTTACTCGTTGAAATACACAAAACCGTAAACGCGGGCGGCAGGATACTCATTACCGCGCTTACCAAAAAAATGGCGGAAAGTCTTTCGGAATATTTAAAAGAACACGGCGTAAAAGTGCGGTATATGCACAGCGACATAGACACGATGGAACGCATCGAAATAGTGGACGGCTTGCGTTCGGGCGAGTTCGACGTGCTGTGCGGCATCAACCTTTTGCGCGAAGGGTTAGATCTTCCCGAAGTTAAACTCGTCGCTATTTTGGACGCCGACAAAGAAGGCTTTTTACGCAGCGACACGGCGCTTATTCAGACGGTGGGGCGCGCGGCGCGCAACGCGGAAGGCAGGGTCATAATGTACGCGGACGTAATAACGGGCAGTATGCGCCGCGCGATAGACGAAACCGAGCGCCGCCGCAGTATTCAGGACGAGTACAACAAATCTCACGGCATAATTCCCAAAACCATAGTGAAAGACGTCGTCAACACGCTTGAAATCACCAAGAAAGCGGACAGGACGAAGGATATAAAGAAAGGCGATATTCCCGCCGAGATAGAAAAATTAAAAGCGCTTATGAAAATAGCGTCTAATAATCTTGACTTTGAAAAGTGCATAGAAATACGCGACACAATAGCGAAACTGAAACTTAAAATGCGAAAATAACGGGGCTTATACTATGAAAGAATTTCTTACTGTAAAAGGGGCGCGAGCCAACAACTTAAAGAATATATCGGTGCAGATCCCGCGCGATAAACTCGTGGTATTTACGGGGCTTTCGGGCAGCGGGAAATCTACTTTGGCGTTTGAAACCATTTACGCGGAAGGGCAAAGGCGGTACGTGGAAAGCCTTTCGAGTTACGCGCGTATGTTTTTGGGGCAGATGGAAAAACCCGACGTTGACTTAATAGACGGATTATCGCCCGCCATTTCGATAGACCAAAAAACGACTTCGCACAATCCCCGCTCCACGGTAGGTACGGTTACGGAAATTTACGATTATTTCCGCTTGCTTTTCGCGCGGGTCGGCGAGCCGCATTGTCCTAATTGCGGGAGAAAAATAGAAAAACAGACGGTCGACAATATTGTCGACGCGGTGCTTAAATATCCCGATGGTACTAAAATTTTAGTAAACGCGCCCGTCGTACGCGGCAAAAAAGGCGAATACAAAAAGGAACTTGACGGGTACAAAAAGAGCGGCTTTGCCCGCGTTGAAATTGACGGCATAGTTTATTCTTTGGACGAAGAGATAACTCTTGAAAAGAATATAAAGCACAACATATCGGTAGTTATCGACAGGCTTGTTGTCAAACAAGGTATGGAAAAGCGGCTTTCTGACAGTATCGAAACGGCGGTAAAACTTACGGGCGGCACGGTAAATATCGAGACGGTCGGCGGGGAAAGCAAACTTTATTCCACAAAATACTCCTGCCCCGATTGCGGCACTAATATCGAAGAGATAGAGCCGCGGCTGTTTTCGTTCAACAATCCTTTCGGCGCGTGTCCTGTTTGCCACGGTCTCGGTTTTTGTCAGGGCGTAGACGAAAAACTCGTGGTCAAAGACCCGAATTTAACTCTCCGTCAGGGCGCAATGACGGTTACGGGCTGGAATATCGGCGAAGGCAAGATGGCGGAAATGAGTTTTTCTTCGCTTGCCGCGCATTACGGGTTCAGCCTTGACGTGCCCGTTAAGGACTTGCCGAAAGACGTTTACAATATTTTATTATACGGTAGCGGCAACGAAAAAATCCGTATGGATTATAAAACCAAAACTTTCACCACGAGTTATGACGCGCGTTGGGAAGGCATTATCCCGAATTTAGAGCGGCGTTACCGCGAAACAACCAGCGACTACACAAAAGCGGAAATAGAACGCTATATGTCTTTTTCCGATTGCCCCGTCTGCCACGGCAAACGGCTTAAAAAAGAAGCCCTTTCCGTCTATATAGGCGGCAAAAATATTTCCGAACTCACCGATATGTCGGTATCAGACCTTTTGGATTTTGTAAACGGACTTTCTTTCGGCGAAACGGACAGTCTTATCGCCGCGCCTATCTTAAAAGAAATAAGGGCAAGACTTAATTTCCTTAAAGACGTGGGGCTTTCTTATCTCACGCTGTCGCGTAGCGCGGTAAGTTTATCGGGCGGCGAAGCGCAGAGAATAAGGCTTGCCACCCAGATAGGCAGCGGGCTTACGGGGGTACTATATATACTCGACGAGCCGAGCATAGGTTTACATCAAAGGGATAACGAAAAACTGATAGCGACGTTAAAAAAACTGCGGGATATAGGCAATACGCTTATCGTTGTCGAACACGACGAAGACACTATGCGCGCCGCGGATTATATCGTGGATATCGGGCCGAAGGCGGGCGTTCACGGCGGCGAAGTGGTGGCGACGGGAAGTATTGAAGATATAATGGCAGAGCCGCGTTCCGTTACGGGCGACTACCTTGCGGGCAGGCGTAAAATCGAAGTGCCCGCAACGCGGAATTTGCCCGACGGCAGATGGCTTAACGTTATCGGCGCTAAACAAAACAATTTAAAAGACATAACGGTTAAATTTCCGATAGGCTTAATTACCGCGGTAACGGGCGTTTCCGGTTCGGGCAAAAGTTCTTTGGTGAACGAAATTTTGTATCCCGCGCTTGCGGCAAAGTTAAACGGCGCGCGGATGCGTTCGGGTAACGCGGACGAGATACAGGGGATAGAATATCTCGACAAAGTTATCGCTATCGACCAGTCGCCGATAGGAAAGACCCCGCGCAGTAATCCCGCAACCTATACGGGCGTATTTTCGGCTATCCGCGACCTGTTCGCCGCTACTCCCGACGCAAAGGAGCGCGGGTATAAGTCGGGCAGATTTTCTTTCAACGTTTCGGGCGGAAGATGCGAACATTGCGAAGGCGACGGCATTATCAAGATAGAAATGCAGTTTTTGCCCGATATGTTCGTCCCCTGCGAAGTATGCGGCGGAAAACGTTATAACAGAGAAACTTTAAGCGTAAAGTATAAGGGCAAAAACATAAGCGACGTCTTAGAGATGACTGTCGACGAAGCGTGCGATTTTTTCAAAAATCTCGGCGGAATATATAATAAGATAAAGACGTTGCAAGACGTAGGCTTAGGGTATATCAAACTCGGTCAATCGTCTACCACGCTTTCGGGCGGCGAAGCGCAAAGGGTCAAACTCGCCACCGAACTCTCGAAAAGGAGCACGGGTAAAACCCTGTATATTTTAGACGAACCGACGACGGGACTTCACTCTTACGACGTGGAAAAATTGTGCGGCATATTAAAGCGCTTGCAGGCGGCGGGTAATACGGTTATCGTAATAGAACACAATCTCGACGTAATAAAACTTGCGGACTATATCGTGGATTTAGGACCCGAAGGCGGTAGCGGCGGCGGCACGGTAGTTGCCACCGGCACTCCCGAAGAAATAGCGGAAGTAAAGGGAAGTTATACGGGGCAGTTCTTAAAAAGAATTTTGAAAAAATAAAAACAAATATATTATATTTTAAAAGTTTATTGAAAGGCGGTACGGCGCGCATCGTAAATTCTGACCGATGGTTCAATCGGTTGTCGGCGGAAGTTTGCTCTCGGCGCGAACGCGGCAAACGTCGCTCCTAAAAAACGCGGTTTTCTCAAAAGACTTTTAGGCGCTTTAAGGTAAAAAGTATTTCAACTCTACCGCTTTGAGTTATCTTTCGCAAGGCGGAAGAGTTGAAATTTCATAACAATTTCACAATATATAAGCGTTACCTTTATGTCGGCTGAATACATATACATATAATAAATTGTTTGCTTGATTTAACGGTGTTTATATGTATAATGTTTTACTTACGATATTCGGGTTCGCGCTGATTTTTGCGGCAACAACGCTCGGCGCGGCGCTTGTGTTCTTTTTTAAAAAAGAAATTTCAAATAAAACGAACGTTCTGTTTTTGGGTTTCGCGTCCGGAATTATGATTGCGGCGTCAATCTGGTCGCTCATTATTCCTTCCATAGAAGGTGCGGGCGATTACGGCAGTTGGAATTTTGTGCCCGCTGTCGTCGGATTTCTTTTAGGCGGACTTTTTTTCGTGTTTTTGGATAAAGTCGCGCCGCAATTGTATGCGGGCGGTAATAATCAAGAAGACTTTAAATCCGACATTAAAAAACCCGTCAAAATGTTTATCGCTATGACTATACATAATATTCCGGAAGGGCTTGCGGTGGGATTTGCGTTCGGCGCGGCGGCGGCATACGGAACGCAGTCCGCAACGCTTTCCGCGTTGGGGCTTGCCGTAGGTATCGCCATACAGAATTTTCCCGAAGGCGCGGCGGTTTCCTTGCCGCTACAAAGGGCTACGGGCAGTAAGAGCAAATCTTTTCTTTTCGGCATGGCGAGCGGCGCGGTCGAACCCGTAGCGGCGGTAATAGGATATTTTCTCGCGTCGTCTTTGATTAAAGCGCAACCGTGGCTTTTATCGTTCGCCGCAGGCGCTATGATATTCGTCGTCGCCGAAGACCTTATCCCCGAAGCGAAAACCGACAATAATTCCCATCTCGGCACTTGGGGGGTGATGTTCGGCTTTGCGATAATGATGGCGCTTGACGTTGCCTTGGGGTAATTCGGGGAAAGGTAAAGATTACGGCGACGGGTCGCGTTAAAACGTTTGACAATGTTTTGCCGCTGTGATACAATACATAAAATAAAACTTTTAAGTCGGTACAGAGAGATCGGCAAGGTCAAATATTCGGGCGCTTATAATGTATGCGTTAAACCGTTAATATCGTCTTGCCGCGCGGCAAGGCGTTTTTTTATGCGACAAGGAGGCTTGCGATGCGTAAAGTAATGATTATGGACGAAGCGACGGTTTTAAGATCGCTTGCGAGAATCACTCACGAAATAATAGAGAAAACAGACGGCGCGGAAGAAGTCTGTATTCTCGGCGTTAAAAGCCGCGGCGTCACGCTTGCGGAAATTCTTTCGGAAAACCTTAAAAAATTCGCGGGGATATCCGCGCCGTGCGGAATAATAGACGCGACTATGTACCGCGACGATTACACCGCCGCGCAGAAAAAAGAAAAGGCGACAAAAAGCGTTGTTCCGTGCGATATAACGGGCAAAACGGTGGTAATAGTCGACGACGTGTTATATACGGGCAGGACGGCGCGCGCGGCGATAGAAGCGGTGTTTGCGCTGGGGCGTCCGAAAGCAGTGCGACTTGTCGCTCTTATCGACAGGGGGCACAGGGAAATTCCCATACGCCCCGATTTTGTAGGCAAAAACATACCGACTTCGAGAAAAGAAAAAGTTTCGGTGGTTATGCAGGGCGAAGAACGCGGCGTGTTTATCGTAGGCATTACTGACTGATAATATTAAAAACGGAGAAACTATATGGATTTAGGCAACATAAAAAAGATTGCGGGAACGGACGCGAAAAACGCGGGTAGCGTTGATTTTGCGTTCGCGTTTTCGGATTTTTGCCACGATTTAAATCCTGATAAAGAATACGTTGTTTTTCCCGGTTTCTGTGATGTGCACGTGCATTTCAGGGAACCGGGTTTTTCTTATAAAGAGACGATAAAGGCGGGGGCTTTATCCGCGGCGCGCGGGGGATATACCGCGGTTTGCACTATGCCTAACTTAAACCCCGTACAGGATTGCGTTTCGTCTATTGCAATTCAGCGACAAATCATAGAAAAAGACGCTTGTATAGCAGTTTATCCGTATGCCGCCATAACCAAGGGCGAGCGCGGCGAAGAACTTTCGGATATGGAAGAATTAGCCGCCCTTTCCGTCGCCTTTTCGGACGACGGAAAGGGCGTTCAAAGCGAAGACATGATGCGGCTTGCGATGATAAAGGCAAAATCGCTCGGTAAAATCGTCGCCGCCCATTGCGAAGTAAACGAACTTTTAAAAGGCGGATATATTCACGACGGAACATATGCTAATATGCACGGACATAAAGGCATTTCTTCGGAAAGCGAATATAAAGAAATAGAGCGCGACCTTTGTATTGCAAAAGAAACGGGCGCGGCTTTTCACGTTTGCCATATTTCCGCCGCGGAAAGCGTGGAACTCATAAGAAAGGCAAAAGCGGACGGTGTAAACGTTACCTGCGAAACCGCCCCGCACTATCTCGTACTCGACGACAGCGATTTAAAAGAAAGCGGGGATTTCAAAATGAATCCGCCGCTCCGCGGTAAAAAAGACAGGCTCGCTTTAATACAAGGACTTGTCGACGGCACGATAGATATGATAGCGACAGACCACGCGCCGCACGCGAAAGAAGAAAAATCCAAAGGTTTAGCGGGCAGCGCGTTCGGCATTGTGGGGCTTGAAACGGCGTTTTCCGTTCTTTATAGCGAACTCGTAAAAGGCGGCGTTATTTCGCTTGAAAAACTCGTCGACCTAATGGCGGTAAATCCGAGAAAAAGATTTAATATACCTTACGACGGGTTTTCCGTTTGGGATCTTAACGCGGCGTATAAGGTAGACCCCGACGGGTTTTTATCGAAAGGCAGATCCACGCCGTTTGCGGGAAGAAGGGTGTTCGGTGAAAATCAACTTACCGTTTACGGCGGCAAGACGGTCTATAAAAAACTTAAACAGTAAGACTTTTTAAAAGGAGCATATTATGGCAAAGAGAAAGGACATTAAAAAGATACTTATAATCGGTTCCGGTCCTATCGTTATAGGACAAGCGGCGGAATTCGATTACGCGGGCACACAGGCCTGCCTTGCGTTAAAAGAAGAAGGTTACGAAGTGGTTTTAGTCAATTCTAATCCCGCTACGATTATGACCGATACGCAGATTGCGGACAAGGTGTATATGGAACCCTTAACGCTCGAATACGTGGCGAAGATTTTGCGTTTCGAGCGTCCGGACGCGATTGTCCCGGGGATAGGCGGGCAGACGGGGCTTAATCTTGCCATGCAACTCGAAAAAAAAGGAATACTTAAAGAGTGCCGAGTGGAACTTTTAGGCACGAGCGGCGAAAGTATAGAGCGCGCGGAAGACAGAGAACTGTTTAAAAAAATGTGCGAAAGTATCGGCGAGCCCGTAATACCTTCGGAAATCACTTACGACATAGACGCGGCGCTGAAAGCGGCAAAAAAGATAGGATATCCCGTAGTGCTTCGTCCCGCGTTTACTTTGGGCGGAACGGGCGGCGGATTTGCCAACGACGAAAAAGAACTGCGTGAAATAGCGGCGAACGGTTTTGCGCTTTCGCCCGTGCATCAGGTACTTGTGGAGAAGAGCGTTAAAGGCTATAAAGAAATAGAATTCGAAGTAATGCGCGATTCCGCGGATAACGCGATAACTATCTGCGGTATGGAAAATATCGACCCTGTGGGCGTTCATACGGGAGATTCCGTCGTCGTAGCGCCCATTATGTCGCTTAACGCTCACGATTTGAAAATGCTCAACGACAGCGCGATAAAAATCATACGCGAACTCAAAATCGAAGGCGGGTGCAACGTACAGTTCGCGTTAAACCCGAATTCGAGCGAATATTATCTTATAGAAGTCAATCCGAGAGTTTCGCGTTCTTCCGCGCTCGCGTCGAAAGCGAGCGGCTATCCCATAGCCAGGGTAACTGCAAAGATTGCGGTGGGTATGGAATTAAAGGATATACCCGTTGCGGGCGGTACGGCGGCAAAAGAACCCGCTCTCGATTATTGCGTTGCGAAATTTCCGCGGTTTCCGTTCGATAAATTCGTAAACGCTACCAACGTTCTCGGCACGCAAATGAAGGCGACGGGCGAAGTGATGGGCATAGGCGCTACGCTATCAGAGTGTATTTTGAAGTCCGTGCGTTCGCTTGAAACGGGCGCGTGTCATCTGCGGTTAAAGAAATTTGAAGATAAGACTGCCGAAGAGTTGAAAGACTACTTAAAAGAATTCCGCGCGGACGGGCTTTTCGCGGCGGCGGAAGCGTTAAGAAGGGGAGTAACCGTTTCCGAACTTTATAAAATAACGATGATAACGCCGCTGTTTTTGGAGTGCGTTAAATCGATAGTCGATATGGAAAATATTTTAACGGAAAAACATTTCGATATTAACGCGCTGAAAGCGGCAAAATCAATGGGCTTTTCGGATAAGTTTATCGCGGAACTTTGGAACGCTCGGGAAAAGGATATTTACGATTTCAGAAAAAATAACGGAATAACTCCCGTTTTTAAGATGGTGGATACTTTGCATACGGGTAAGTATATCGCCTATCTTTATTCGACCTACATAAATCAACTTGATAAAAACGTAAAACAGCAGTCGCGCCTTACGGACAAAAAGAAACTCGTGGTGTTGGGCGCAGGACCTATCCGTATAGGGCAGGGCGTCGAATTCGATTATTCTACCGTGCACGCCGTTCAGACGATAAGACGCGCAGGGTACGAGGCGATTATAATAAACAATAATCCCGAAACGGTTTCGACCGATTATACAACCGCCGATAAACTGTATTTCGAGCCGTTAACGCCCGAAGACGTTATCTCTATTCTCGATTACGAAAACCCCGAAGGGGTTATCGCGTCGCTCGGCGGACAGACGGCTATAAATCTCGCCGACCCGCTATACAGAAGGGGTGTAAACATCGTCGGCACCGATTGCGCCGCGATAGACAAGGCGGAAAACAGAGAATTATTTGAAAACCTTCTCAATAAACTCGATATTACGCGCCCCGAAGGATATGCCGTAACTAATATAAAAGACGGCGTTAAAGCGGCGGCGAAAATCGGTTATCCGGTGCTTGTTCGTCCGAGTTTCGTTCTTGGCGGCAGAGCGATGCAGATAGTCGGTGACGAAAAGGGGCTTTGCCGTTACCTTAAAACCGCGGTGGAAATAGACGAAGATAAACCCGTACTTGTCGATAAATATATCGTCGGCAAAGAAGTGGAAGTCGACGCGGTGTGCGACGGCGTGGACGTATTCGTGCCGGGGATAATGGAACTCGTCGAAAGAACGGGCATACACTCGGGTGACAGCATCTCGGTATACCCGACGTTTTCGATATCGGATAAAGTAAAGGGAACGATTTTAAGTTACGCGAAAAAACTCGGACTCGGCATAGGTATAAAGGGACTTTACAACATACAGTTTATAGTGGATAAAGACGAGAAAGTCTATATAATAGAAGTTAACCCGAGATCTTCGAGAACCGTGCCGTTTTTATCCAAAGCGACGGGCTATTCGCTCGCCGATATCGCTACCGAAGTGATTATGGGCAAGACCTTAAAAGAACTGGGAATTTTCGGGATATACCCCGAAGAGAAAAAACGCTATTACGTAAAAGCGCCCGTGTTCTCGTTCAATAAAATAAAGGGTTTGGACGCATACCTTTCGCCGGAAATGAAGTCCACGGGCGAAGCGATAGGTTACGACGACAAATTAAACCGCGCGCTGTATAAAGCGCTTACGGCGGCGGGTACGAAACTGCAAAACTACGGCACGGTGTTCGCCACGATATCCGACGCGGACAAGGCGGAAGCGTTGCCGCTTATCCGCAGGTTCTATAATTTGGGATTTAATATAGAAGCGACTTACGGCACGGCGAAATTCTTGAAAGAAAACGGCATACGCACGCACGTTCTTAAAAAGATAAGCGAAGGCAGTACCGAAATTCGCGACGAGATACGCGAAGGGCATATAGCGTACGTTATCAACACTTCGGCGGTGGGCGCGGAAAGCGCAAAACTCGACGGCGTGGAAATAAGAAAGTACGCGACCGAAAGCAACGTAACGACATTTACTTCGCTCGACACGGTAAAAGTGCTTTTGGACGTTTTGGAAGAAACCACTCTCACGATATCCACGATAGACGCTTAAAAAAGGTATAAAATGAAACAAGTCATAATGGAAACGTTAAAGACCGAAAGACTTTGCGACAGCGTTTATAAAACGGTGTTTTGCGGCGACGTTTCGGGTATAACAAACGCGGGGCAGTTCGTCAACGTAAAGATAGACGACCTGTTTTTGCGCCGCCCGATATCCGTCTGCGATTACGGCGACAATACTCTTACGCTCGTATATAAAACCGTCGGCAAAGGCACGGAAGAACTGTCGTGCGCAAAACGCGGCGATAAATTCGATATGCTTACGGGGCTCGGCAACGGCTACGACTTGTCCGCCGCGGGTGAAAAACCGCTGCTTATCGGCGGCGGGGTCGGCGTTCCGCCACTTTACTGCCTTGCGAAAAAAATGATAAAAGCGGGCAAAAAAGTTTCGGTTGCGCTCGGATTTAACCGAAAAGAAGAAGCGTTTTTCGTTCGGGAATTCGAAGATTTGAATTGTCGGGTTTTCGTCTCCACGGTAGACGGAAGTCTTGGCAAAAAAGGTCTGATAACGGACGTTTTGCCCGACGATTATTCGTACTATTACGCTTGCGGGCCTATGCCTATGCTTAAAGCGGTGTTTAACGCGGCGCGCGGCGACGGAGAGTTTTCCTTTGAAGAGCGCATGGGTTGCGGTTTCGGCGCGTGTATGGGTTGCGCCTGTAAAACGCTTTTCGGCAATAAAAGGGTGTGTAAAGAAGGTCCGGTATTTAAAAAAGGTGAAATTTTATGGTAAATTTCGACACAAAAGTAGATTTATGCGGAATATCTCTCGATAATCCCGTTATCCCCGCAAGCGGAACGTTCGGCTACGGGTATGAGTTCGCCGAACTCTACGATATAAATATTCTCGGCGCGTTTTCCTGTAAGGGCACTACGCTTTCGGAACGGTTCGGCAACCCCACTCCGCGCATTGCCGAGTGCGCCGCGGGCATGCTTAACTCCGTGGGCTTGCAAAATCCCGGAGTAAAAAAGGTAGTGGCGGAAGAACTGCCGCGCCTTAAAAAGGTATACGGGAAAAAAATAATGGCAAACGTCAGCGGCTTTTCCGCGGAAGAATACGTCGAAGTAAGCCGCATTTTAGATAAAGAAGACGTAGTCGGATGGTTGGAAATTAACGTTTCCTGTCCGAACGTGCACGGCGGCGGGCTTTCTTTCGGCACCGATCCGAAAACGGCGGCGCAAATTACCGCAATGGTCAAAAAAGCGACCGTTAAACCCGTTATAGTAAAACTTTCGCCGAACGTTACCGATATCGCGGCAATGGCGAAAGCGGTCGAAGACGCGGGGGCGGACGGCGTTTCGCTCATAAACACGCTCGTCGGTATGCGTATAGATTTGAAAACAAAAAAACCTATTTTGAGTAACGTAACGGGCGGACTGTCGGGACCTGCGATTTTTCCCGTTGCGCTCGGTATGGTGTATAAGGTCTGTAAAGCGGTGAAAATTCCCGTGGTCGGTATGGGCGGTATCAAAAGCGCGGAAGACGTTTTGGAAATGATGCTTGCGGGCGCTACGGCGGTAGAAGTCGGCGCGGCTAATCTCGTCGACCCGTACGCGTGCAAAAAAATAATAGAAGATTTACCGAAGACAATGGAAAAATACGGCGTAAAATCGCTTAAAGAAATAAGGGGGTCTGTATAATGGCGAAAGACGTAATAATAGCGTGCGATTTTGACGGCGCGGAAAAAACGCTCGCTTTTCTGGACTTATTTAATGACAGAAAACCGTTCGTAAAAATAGGCATGGAACTTTTTTATTCCGCGGGACCCGATATCGTGCGCAAAGTAAAAGAAAGGGGACACAAAGTTTTTCTGGATCTTAAACTGCACGATATCCCGAATACGGTGAGAAAGAGTATGGCTGTTTTAACAAATCTCGGCGCGGATATATTAGACCTTCACGCGGGCGGAACGATCAGTATGATGAAAGCGGGGCTCGAAGGCGTTTGCCAAAGAGTCGGCGCCAGACCGCTTTTGATTGCAATAACGCAATTGACTTCAACCGACGAAGAAAGTATGCAACGCGACTTGCTTATCGAACGCCCTATTGCGGACGTCGTTTCGCACTATGCGTTAAACGCAAAAATCGCGGGGCTTGACGGTATAGTGTGTTCGCCGCTCGAAGCGGACAAGGTGCATAAAACTTGCGGCAAAGATTTTCTTACTATCACTCCCGGCATACGTTTTGAAGACGGGGAAAAGGGCGACCAAAAAAGAGTTATGACCCCGACCGCCGCAAGACAAGCGGGTTCAGACTATATCGTTGTGGGACGCCCCATAACCGCGGCGGAAGATCCTGTCGCGGCATACCTTAGATGCGTAAAAGAATTTTTGGGAGAATAATATGGAAATTAACGAAAAAGTAGCGAAGGCTTTGCTTTCCGAACGGGCGGTGTTTTTCCGCCCCGAAGAGCCTTTTATCTGGGCGAGCGGCATAAAAAGTCCCGTGTATTGCGATAACCGCTTAACGCTTACCGCGCCGAAAGTAAGACTTATAATCGAAAACGGGCTTGCAACGATAGTAAAAACGGAATATCCCGATGCGGAAGTCTTAATGGGAACTTCTACCGCGGGGATAGCGCACGCGGCTATAACCGCGCATATTCTGGGGCTTCCCATGGGTTACGTCCGTTCGGGCGCGAAAGACCACGGCAGACAGAACAGAATAGAAGGCAAACTCGAAAAAGGACAAAAAGTCGTCGTGATAGAAGACCTTATTTCGACGGGCGGCAGCGTAATAGACACGGTAGACGCGTTGCGGCAGGCGGGCGCGGAAGTTTTGGGAGTTGCGAGCATTTTCACTTACGGTATGAAAAAAGGCATAGAGAAACTCGCCGCGGCGAACGTTAAAAACGTGTCGCTGACAAACTTCGACGCGGTAGCTAAGGTCGCCGCGAAAGAAGGATATATAGCGGGAAGCGACGTTAAAAGACTGTTAGAGTTCAGGGATAATCCGTCGGACGAAAGTTGGATAAAGGAGAAAAATTTATGAAAAGCGTAATAGACATTTCCGACCTTACCCGCATAGAGATTGACGAAATGATAATGACGGCGACGGACATAATAAACCGTCCCGAAAAATATTCGGATAAGTGCAAGGGTAAAAAGATAGCCACGCTGTTTTTCGAGCCGTCCACCCGCACAAGGCTTTCATTTGAAGCGGCAATGTACGATCTCGGCGGCAACGTTTTGTCCGTGCCGGGCGAAGCGCTTTCTTCCGCGGCGAAAGGCGAAAGCGTTGCGGATACGGTAAAAGTGGTTTCGTCGTACGTCGATATAATAGCGATGCGCTCGCCAAAAGAAGGCGCGGCGTTCGTTGCGGCAAACAACGCGACCGTGCCCGTGATAAATGCGGGCGACGGGGGGCATTGCCACCCCACGCAGACTCTTGCCGACCTTCTTACGATTTACCGCGAAAAGGGCACGTTCGACAACTTGACCGTCGGATTTTGCGGCGACCTTAAATACGGCAGAACGGTGCACTCTCTGATAACCGCGCTTTCGAGATATAAAAACGTTAAAATCGCGCTTATTTCGCCCGACGAGTTGAAGTTGCCGAATTATATGAAAACAGGCGTTATCGAAAAATCGGGTATGGAATATAAGGAAACGGACAATCTCGAAAGCGTTCTTCCCGAACTCGATATTCTCTATATGACGAGAATTCAGCAGGAGCGGTTCGATGACAAAGCCGAATACGAAAGGCTTAAAGACGCGTACGTTTTAACGGCGGAAAAAATGCGGGCGGCAAAAAAAGACGCTTGCGTTATGCACCCCTTGCCGCGCGTGAACGAAATCAGCGTGAAAGTGGACAAAGACCCCCGCGCCTGTTATTTTAAGCAAGTGGAAAACGGCAAGTTTATGCGTATGGCGCTTATATTAAAACTGTTGAAAGAGGCGGAAAATCCCGTAAAAGAAGACCTTTTGAAAAACACCGAAACGTTCGCCTTAACATCGGGTTGCGAAAATCCGCGCTGTATTTCGCAAACCGAACAGGAACTTGAAAAACTGTTTAAAATCGTGGATAAAAAAGCGGGAGTGTGCCGCTGTGTGTATTGCGAAAAGAGCAAAAAAGTTTAATTACCGTCCGCTTGCCGACGTTTAAGCGTAACGGATAGTTTTTTTCGCTCAACGGATTGACAATCTACGTATAATTTATTATAATTACAAACGATGGAAAAATCAAAATCCTTTATTCACAGTTTGACTTTCAACATTATAGCGGCGACCGCGGTGTTGCTGCTGATTTTTTGCGTGGTCGTAAGTACGATAGGATATCTTAAATTTACGGATTCCTTAACTAGCGAATATACGGACTCCGCTATCCGCACGGCGGACACGGCGGCAACGCTCGTCAAAGCGGATAATATAGGGGAATATCTGCTAAATGCGCAGAGCATTAAAAATAACGAAAACACGGCGATAGTCCAAGAATACCGCCAGAGTTTAGATTATCTTAATACCCTTTGCGACAAGCAAAACGTTACCGTGATTTACGTAATTGCCGTCGATACGACCGACTACAAGCATTTTACTTCCGTTTTCAACTGTCCGAATAAAACCAGCCCTTATTCGCCGTGGATTATCGGCGACGTAAAGTATACGACGGCGACTTCAAATGACGAGTATGAGAACATTTATAAAGATATTTACGAAAACGGTAGAAAAAGCGCGACCATAATGAGAACAACGAATTTAAACGGCGCGCCGCCGCACGTAACTTCGCTCGTTCCGCTTTGCAATACTGACGGCGCGGTTACGGGGATAATGTGCGTTCAGCGCCCTATGGCGGAACTTGACGCAGGGCGCAGAAGTTATATTATACTCGTTGCCTGTTTTACGCTTGGGCTTGCGGCGCTTTGCATAGCGTCTTCCGCGCTGTATATGAAAAAACAGTTCGTTAACCCGATTAAAAAGATAAATAACGAAGCGGCGCGATTTGCAAGGGAAAACAGCGCGCCCGAAAAGCCGCTGACAGGCAAATTGAGCAGAGTAAACGAGATATCTTCTCTCGCCGCGGCGGTTTCCGAAATGGAAGAAGACACTCTTAAATATATCGAAAACCTTTCGGCGGCTATTTCCGAAAAACAACGTATGGGTACGGAACTGCATATAGCAAGCCTTATACAGGAAGGTTCTCTTCCTTCGGTTTTTCCCGCCTTTCCTGACCGCTCGGAATTCGACCTTTTCGCGTCTATGGACCCCGCGAAAGAAGTGGGCGGCGATTTTTACGACTTTTTCCTTATCGACGACGAACATTTGGCGCTCGTTATGGCGGACGTGTCGGGTAAAGAAAGGCGTTCCCGCCGCTCTGTTTATGATGGTAATGAAAATACTCATCAGCGACCGCGCGCTTATGGGCGGTACTCCCGCGGAAATTCTCGGCTTTGTCAACGATAGGATTTGCGAACACAACAAGGCGGAAATGTTCGTTACAGTCTGGCTCGGTATTCTCGAAATTTCGACGGGTAAACTGACTTTTGCCAACGCCGGACACGACGATCCCGCTTTTGCGACGGGGGGCGGCGATTTCGATATAATAAAGACAAAACACGGGCTTGCCGTCGGCGCTATGAGCGGCGTTACTTATAAAGACCACGAAACGGTTTTAAATAAAGGGGACAAAGTTTTCCTTTATACCGACGGCGTGCCCGAAGCGACCGACAAAGACAATCATTTATTCACGACGCAAAAAATGCTGGACGCGTTAAACGAGTGTACTGCGAGCGCGCCCGAAACGGTAATAAAGACCGTACGGAAAAGGGTAGACGAATTCGTGGGCGACGCGCCGCAGTTCGACGACGTTACTATGCTGTGCCTTGAATACAAGGGTAAAAACGGTAAAAGCGTAAAACTTAAAGCCGAGAACGAAAATCTCGGCAAGGCGATAGATTTTGTAAGAGATTGCATTAAAGACAGCGGCTGTTCTGAAAAATTTATGCGGCAGACCGAACTGTTCGTCGAAGAGATTTTTGTCAACGTAGCGCATTACGCTTACACGCCGGATACGGGCGACGTTGAAATTTCCGTCGAAGTTTTTGCGGACAAAATAACGGTTACGTTTACCGACGAAGGTAAAAAGTATAACCCGTTGGAAAAACCCGATCCGGACCTTACCGTTCCCGCGGATAAGCGCGAAATAGGCGGGCTCGGTATATATATGACTAAAAAACTTTCGGACGAAATGGAATACGACTACAAGGACGGCAAAAACGTTCTTACCGTGGAGAAGAGATTTTGAGTAAATTAGACGAAGCGATAAAATTTGCGGTCGACGCGCATTGCGGGCAAAAGCGTAAACTTTCCGACGCGCCCTATATTCTGCATCCGCTGGAATCTGCGGCAATCGTTTCTACGCTTACGGGCGAAGAAGACGTACTTTGCGCAACGGTTTTGCACGACGTAGTCGAAGATACGGGACACGGACTTTTCGAGATCGAAGAAAAGTTCGGCAAAAGGGTGGCGGAACTCGTCGGCGCGGAAACGGAGAACAAGCGTTCTAACTTGCCGCCGGAAAGTACGTGGCAGATAAGAAAGGAAGAAACGCTTGCGCATTTACGGCAAACAACGGACAGAGCGGTAAAAATTATGTGGCTCGCCGATAAACTTTCAAATATGCGCGCTATTTATAACGCTTATTCGGAGTGCGGCGATAGCATTTGGCAAGCCTTTCACGAAACCGATAAGAACAAGCAGAAATGGTACTATCAAAGCATTGCCGACGCGCTTAAAAACGACTTTAAGGACTCGGCGGCTTATAAAGAATACGAAAAACTTATTACTTTGGTTTTCGGTAAAAATTAACAGGGGTGAATAAAAATGAATTTCAAAAACGAAAACGGAACTTTAACCGTATTTTTAAGCGGCAGAATAGACTCTTCTAACGCCGACGCGACGGAAAAGGAAATAGCGGCAATAAGAGAGAGTAACTCTTACGATAACCTGATATTAGACGCCGACTGTTTAGAGTACATATCTTCGGCGGGACTTCGGGTTGTTTTAAGGCTGAAAAAAGCGGAATCGTCTTTCAGCGTCATAAACGCGAACTCGGACGTGTATGAAATTTTCGACATGACGGGCTTTACCGAAATGATAGATATTAAAAAGGCGTACCGCCGCATATCGGTTGAAGGCGCGGAAGTTATAGGTCAGGGCGCGAACGGCAAAGTTTACAGGATAAACGCGGACACCATCGTCAAAGTATACTTAAATCCCGACAGTTTAAATGATATACAGCGGGAACGCGACCTTGCCAAAAAAGCGTTCGTGCTCGGTATACCGACGGCGATTTCTTACGATATAGCAAGGGTCGGGAACGGATACGGTACGGTGTTTGAACTGCTTAACGCAAAATCTTTCGCTAAACTTATAGCGGAAGAACCCGAAAAACTCGATTATTACGTGGGGCTTTACGTGGATTTGTTAAATAAAATCCATTCTACCGAAGTTAAAGCGGGAGATATGCCCGATATGAAGGAAATTGCGGTCGGTTGGGCGGAATTCGACAGAGAGTATCTGCCTGAAAAAATCGGCGAAAAACTCGTAAATCTTGTAAAAGCAGTACCGCAGGATAATCATATGTTGCACGGCGACTATCACATCAAAAACGTTATGATGCAAGACGGCGAAGTTTTGCTTATCGATATGGATACGCTGTGCGTAGGTAATCCCGTGTTTGAACTCGGCTCAATGTTTAACGCTTACGAAGGTTTTTCTTCGCTTGAACCCGGCATATCGCTTGCGTTTTTAGGCGTACCGCACGAGACGGCGGTGGCAATTTGGGAAAAATCGCTCGCAAAGTATTTGGGAACTTCAGATGCGGCAAAAATAGCCTACGTGGAAAACAAAGCGAAGATCGTCGGGTTTATGAGACTTTTGCGCAGGGATATCCGCCGCGGCGGTTTGCAAGATGAAAAAATGAAAAAAGAAATAGACTTTTATACCGAACAACTTATTTCTCTCGTAGAAAAAGTCGATACGCTTACTATTTGATTTGATGAATTAATAAGTCAAAAAAAATAAAAAACGATATAACTTTTACGTTGAATTACGGGCAAGCGGTATTTATTTATTGCAAAATGATTTGATGTTTGGTGAGCATTATGAACAGATTTATTGATTACGAGCCCATACCTTTTTATTTTTTAAATGACGATTTAAATCGGGAAGAACTCGTTTTGCAATTGGATTTTATGAAAGCGAACGGGATTGCCGCGTTCTTTTTGCACGTGCGCGACGGCGTTGAAACGAAACCGTGGGGTACCGAACGGTTTTTCGACGATGTGCGATTTATCGTTGAAAAGGCGGTCGAGCGCGGTATCAAGGTCTGGCTTTACGACGAAGATTCTTATCCCAGCGGGCAAGGCGGCGGGAAAATAGTTATAGACCGTCCGGAACTTGCCGCGAGATCTTTGAGAATAAAAAAACTTGCAAACGTCGATAAAGGTTTCGTAAGAGAAAATCTTGGCAGCGTACAGGGCTTATGCGGGTACGTCGTAAGAAAGAGAGCGGGAAAGGAAACCGTTATCAAGGTGGAAAACTGTTTCGGTCCCGTTCGTGCGCGTTGGTATCGTTCCGCGTGGGAGTCTTCCTATTTTTACGATATGAAGCCTGCGTTTCCTTTTAAACACGTTCGGGCGTTGACGACGGACGTGGATATCGTTTTCGAGACGGAAGCGGAGCAGGGCGACGACGTATTTATCGTATATTTAATGCCCGTGGAGAACAGTAAATACGGATACGCTGCCGATTGTTTGAATATTGAAACGACGAAAGAATATATCGCTCGCGTGCACGAAAAGTATAAGGCTTGCGTGGGGGAATATTTCGGAAAGGATATTCCCGGCATATTTTTAGACGAGCCGTCGGCAGGGGGAATATTGCCTTATACGCCTTCTCTCGCGGCTGATTTTTATGAAAAATACGGTTATTCCATAGAAGATAATTATTATCGTTTATCCGACGAATACGTCGGCGGCGAAAAAGTACGTCGCGATTATTTTGAATGCGCGGCGGAAACGTTCAGAAAAAATTTCATACAGCCGATCGCGGATTGGTGTTCTGCAAACGGGCTTTTAAGCACCGGTCATTTTGCCGGTGAAGATAACCCGATAGGTATGTCGCGATGCGCGCAGAATATTTATCGTCAATCCGCTTGTTTGGATATTCCGGGATTTGACATCATAGGACCTAATCTCGGTAGCAGAGAATATCCGGCTCTGTTGTTCGGAGCGGCTCTCGCGGTATCGCAGGCGGCTCAACAAGGTAAAACGCGTGTGCTTGCGGAATGCTTCGCGCTGTTGCCGTTTAATGCGCGGTATCACGATTTGAAAAGAATAGGCGATTGGCTATACGTACTCGGAATCAATTTTTTAGTGCCGCATGCGTTTCATTATGCGTATTGCGCCTATCATCGGGCAGACGCGGGGAAATCTTTTTTCTTTCAGGATCCGTATTTTGAAGAATACAAAAAGTTCGCGGCGTATGCGGGCAGGTTGGGGAAATTGCTATGCGATTATGACCGCAAAAGCGATTTATTGATAGTGTACCCCGACGGCGCTTGCGCCGAGTGCGTTGCGCAAGATCCTTCGGATACGTTGTGGCAAAGGATAGCGAATTGCGTAAGGCAGGTATGCGATCGGCACGTCGGTTGGGATATTTGCGATACGAGAGCGGCGCTCGAAAGCACGGTAACCGACGGAAAATGTACCGTAGGTAAATGCGAGTATAAAAAGGTCGTGGTTATTGCCGGCGGAAAACGCGAAGAAGAAACTTATAGGGAATTACGCTTGCGCGGGGCGGATTGTACGTTATTCGAGGGCGATAACGCGGATTGTTTTCCCGACGGAACGGAAGTCGCCGGAGATACGACGAATATACTCGTCTATCAAAAGGAAAATTCTCAGGGTAAAATCTGCTTTTTGTTTAATAACGAAAAAGAATATGCCGAAATACGCTTAAAGACGGGCGATGAATCCGTATGGATATACGACGCGGAAAGGGACGAAACGTTAATTCCGACGGTAAAAGACGGTTTTGTAACGCTTTCTATGCAAGGCTATCAATCCGTGGTCGTCTTGACGGGTGAAAAACCTTATACCGAGCCCGTAGGCAAATATATTCCCGAAAAAAAGAAAGCGTATGAGAATATTAAGCCGGAGTGGGTTTATATGCCGAGCGGCGCAAGAGCGGCTATAACCGATTATTCGGTACGGGCGGTAATAAACGGAAAAGTTAAGCGTTTAAAAACTTCTCCGCGAAGGTTGCGCGAAATATTCGGAACGCAAGATGCTTTTGTTCTCGCCAACGTTCAAAGACCTATTTTCGATGACGCGCCTAGAATAAAGAATATTTATCCGTGTTATGCGGAATATACCGCCGTATTGACTTGCGCGGATAAAACGGATTATATTTTATTCGACCGTCAGACAATAGAAGGGCGCGGACGAGTTTTTTGGAACGGGGAAAAAGTCACGGAGAACGACGTTAAGCCTTTGCGCGTATACGACGCGAGCAATCGCGCGTTTTATCCGCAATGGAAAGACGGCAAAAACGAGTTGAAAGTCGTATTCGAAAGTGGAGAAGAATTCGACGGCGTCAGCGGAGAATTTTACGTTATGATGAAAAAACAACCGCAATAAAAGTTAACGCGGAATTTGAGAAATTTATTTTATATAGTAAAAATCTATGTATAGATTATGAAAAATAAATTATGTATAAATTTTTAAGGTTTCCGGAGTGAAAATATAAGGCGGTAACTCTTTCTTACGACGACGGCGTAGTGTTCGACGGAAAACTGATTGAGATTTTAGATGAGTAGAGATTGAAATGTACTTTTAATCTTAATTCCGAACTGTACGGTTTTAAGAACGATACAAAAAAAGGGCTTGGAATACTTGAAATATTATATAGAAAGTAGTATAATGTTAAAAAAATACATTTAAGGGGTTGACAAGTCTACATATGTTTGCGACAATTTCTAACATACAGTATAAGTCCGTCTTTGCGTCGACTCCGCAACTTAACATAGGCAAAATAACAGCGTTGCAAGTGATATGGCGTTCATAGTCATATTCTTGGTAACGCTGTTTTTTATTATAATAAAAAATGTAAATAAGAGATGGAAATATGCCAAAGATACGATCAAAAATATTTGCCTTTTGTTTGTCGGTTATTATGGTGTTTTCTTTTTTGCCTTGTGCAATCACAGGCATAAGACAGCAAAACAACACACAAACAGCATATGCATTAACCGATCAAGAACTAACAGCTTTAAAAGACGATGCCGGAGAAATAATGCAAAATATTATTGACGCCTTGGCGCCAATCTTTTAAGATGAAGATGGCATTGTCAGTGTGAAATCAATTTTTAAAACCATCTTTTACGGTGTGGGATACGTTACTGCAAGGGCATCATTTTTAAAGTTGATAGGTGTTATAAAAGATGGCACGGGAGAAGCGCTTGCACATATTCAAGCACAACTTAACTTAATTTCAGACCAACTTGTTGCTATGGATGCCAAATTGGACGCCATCATCAACGAAATGGCAGCACTTAAAGGTGAAACCCAATTTATTGCTCGAACCGACGCAGCAAGAGATTATCGCAGATATTTTAACGATTTTATTCGTGATTATTGCACCAAGGGACTTAATCCACTTATCACAGATTTTGAATCTATGCGCATTGATGCCATGAAAAAGTGGTATAACTCAACCACGGCTGAAGCAAGAGTCGGAGAAATGCTAGATAACTCCCAAGTTATTCTTGTTTGGGACTATAAAGAAGAAGAGCCTTACTTCCATTTGCGTTATGTTTATGCGACGTGGAAAAGGGAACGCCAGTTAATACGCTTAACTTAAAGCAAGGCGCGGAAAACTATCTGAAAAAAGGCGAACTTTCTAACGAGCAGATAGAAGAAATAGAGAACTATATAACGATGAACGGATAAAGTGTCAATATAAAAACACAAGGAGATATTTTATGGAAAGAATAAAAAGGATTAGGCATTTATTTTTTGTTGTTTTTGCAACTTTAATAATGCTTGCGGGATTGACGCTTGTCGGCTGCAATAATGAAGAACAGCCGACGCCTGTTGCGCCCGATGCGCCTACCGAATATACGGTTACTTATGTCGGTGTTGAAAACGCAACAAATCCTAATACGGCAAAGACTTATACAGCCGAAAGCGGGGAGATTGCGCTTTTAGACCCTGTAAAAGAAGGCTATCCGTTTGACGGGTGGACGTATAACGGTGAAAAGGTAACCAAAATCGATAGTAAATGGGGACAAGACGTAACTCTCGTTGCCAACTGGGGAGCGCATTACTGCCATATCGAATTCGAGTGGGACCTTCCAGAACAATACCGTTTCTATTTTTTGGGCGAACCGTTCAGCACGGGTTTTTACATTGAAGGAAAATGGTGCGAACTCGCCCCGAAAGTCTGGCTCAAATACGGCGAAGACGGCGAAGTGTTTATCCCCTATATCAACGCAAGATCTTTGCGCGTATCAGGGTTTGACAGTCAAACTGTCGGGACGAAATACGTTACCGTAAGCATAGGCAATATTTTCGGGCCTAACGGAGAAATGTTAAAAGCGACCAAAACATACGACGTTGAAGTCAAAGATTATGACCGTGAAACATACGGTTATACTGAGCAACCGGAAGACGTTAACGTAATTTATCCCAAAGGGTATTCTTTTAGCGCTAAGGTGAAAAACGAAGATTTCGTTATCGCATACAACTGGATGGGTACTCAGGAATGGGAAGACGCGGAAAAGCACGCCGACGCATGTTCCGAACAGTCTTATAACCCTTATAACTTCCTACACGGGTCAACGGCTTTTACAAACAAGTTGGACGTTCCGTCGTCTACCGATGTTTATAAAGAAAGATTTAAACTTCTTACCGTTTATGACGATTTGACCAGAGTGTATTCTGACGTCGTCGCGGCGAATATCGACAAGCCGACTTCAGAAGAACTCGAAAATTACGCCCGTCTCGGAGAATACGTATTCGGAACGGACGAAACGAGAGACAATAAGCCGTTCTCTTTATCGGAACACGGAATAGGCAGCGGAACGATTTCTTTCGTAAAAACCGAAAACGGCGCGAAATTTACTTTTGACAGCGTCAATTTTATCAATAACGACTATAAATGCGACGCGTTTAATTCGACCGTCGGATTTGAATATTTTTACGTAAAGGGTATTGAAGGAGAGTCCGCATCGGGCGAATATTATATCCATCTTGTTGGAGATAATTATTTTGTAAATACTTATCTTGCGGGCGGTGCGTCGGGCATAAATATCAATTTCCAGAATCCGCGACAAGACTTGAGAAAATGGATTTTAAATGACAGCAAGCTTACTATCGACGGAACGGGAACGTTAAACCTTGTCGGCGGTTCGCCCGCTTTATATGCGAACTGTGATTTAACGGTAAAAGCCAAAATAAACGCTTCTCCTTACGTCGGTAGAAATTCAAGCGGTATCGAAGCAAACAAGATTACGCTAGCGGAAGGCGCGGCAATCAATTTCGCGAGCAAGGGGACGGCTTTGACCGCAACGATAGGCAACGTCATAGTAGACGACGGCGCGGCGCTGGATTTAAATCTGGTTATTCCGAGAAGAGAAGGAACTGCCGCGGGAATTACAGCTGTTCAGGCAGGGGGAGACGTATGGTTTTATTCTAAACACGTCAATATTTCCGTATCCGCAACGCCGGAAATTTATCAGATTTACGACAATCAGACGGAAGGCGTTGACAAGTGTATTCTCGTTTCTGCGGGAAACAACGTCGTTCTTGGAAATGGAGCGAACGTCAATATGAAAGTATTTGCATCAAGCAGTCAGAATTTGATACCGATATTCGGTATGATATACGGACTTTCGGGCGATAAAGGCGTTTATATAGACAATTCGACGCTCAATATGGATTTTCAGGCGGATTTGTTTTACGGTATATACGCAATCGCGGCGGATAGCACCGTAGTGATAGAAGATTCCATCGTAAACATCAATATGAAATGTAAAAACAGTATGAACGGAATTTATTGCGAAAACGGAAACGTTGGGTTTACACGCTCCAAAGTTAAAATCAATGGGCGCACTTCCTACGTCGACGAAATGCCGATGTTCGGCGTGTTCTCAGGTCGTGATTGTGCAATCGAAGTAAGCGAATCTATTCTCGATATCGACTTAAACCGCGGTATTGCCGTTGCGGGGTATTTTGCATGGCGCAGTCAGCCTGCCGTGTATGATGAAGACTACACTCCGAAACCGAAATTATTAAACGGCTTTGAAGATTTAGACGATACTAAGCAAGTTATCGGTTTATACAGTGTATTTGCGGTGGACGACAACCAAGGCATGGGATTCCACGTGCTCGAAACCATCTTTGATTTGTCTTCCGTAAACGTGCCTGCAACAAAAGTTTGCGTTGACAATCGGTAATTATTATAATTAGTTGATTCCAAAGTCCGGACGAGAGTTCGGACTTTTCAATTATAGTCTAAAAAGTTAGTATATAATTAACGAAAAAGTATGCGGTTAGTCCCCACAAGGTCTAAAATACGGTAAAAAACTTACCACAAAAGTGGTCAAATCACCCTTAAAACGAAAGGTAGATTGACTGATGATACAGTCAATCTACCTGTTAAAGTGAGCAAAAGCCCGCAATCAAACAGAAAGGACGGCAAAAGCCGTCCTTTCTGTTTGGCAGGGGTAATTAAAAAAACAATTATTTTCTACCGAAATTCTCAATAGATAAAATCATGAAAACTAAATTAAAAATAAAGCCGTTAAGATTACCTGTAAGATTTCCCGTAAGTTATTGACTTTATTTTTTTATTATGTTAAAATTATTCCGTAGTTAAAAGGAGACAAAATGGATAAATATATTCCGCCTTATGATATTACCGAAGAAATGCTTTCTTTAACTTCTGAAATAATGGAATTGCTTGGCGAACTTAAAAACGTAAACGATCTTGAAAAATTGCCGAGA
>CAJOMP010000005.1 GCA_905235785.1 uncultured Clostridia bacterium
CCCTTCGCAAGCAAGTTATGCGTTTGAAAAATATATCGAATACGGAAACGAATACGGGCAATTTAATAATATTTCTTTTATATTAGCAGACAAGATATCGGGCGTTTTGGCTAACAATGCAAATCGGTGGACAAGTTACGAAGACGCTTGCGCGGCTGGCTATTCAAATATCGCAGGCGCGTCTGCAAGCGAACGCAGTCGAGTTAAGAACTGGACTAACCCATATACAGGAAATAAATATCGAAACTACCAAGAATATCTTGACGCAATGTTCCAGACCTATATGGGATACGCGCCCACTATAACAACTGTATTGACTTCGGGGTTAGAATTAAGCAAGCAATTATATAAATTAAACGCGCAAGACATAGCGGTAGAAAATGAATATGGACGTTTTTTAGGCGGAAGCGAAGGCGATCACTATTTAGGATATCACATAGACAAAGACAGCAGGGAAAAAATAGCAGGCACGGTGCAATTAAACTTTATAACACCAAATCCTAAAATAGAAATATACAAATCCTTTATCGAATCGTTGCCAATAGTGGGCGACAGATCCACGACTTATAAATATGTTGTTTTTGCAGAAAAACAAAGCAAATTCAACGATTATGTAATAGGGGATTATTACGAACAGCCGACACCTAATATACAATGGTCAAATAAGACAAAACATATTAGGATAAGCCACTCGACCGCAAGTTCTACAACTTCAAGTGGTGGTGGAACTGTTCCTTTTGTGGCTCAACAGTCAATTAATATGACTTTAAGTTCGGGCGAAGGCTACGGAATAATCACTTCAGACGGTAAACTATGTGTTTATATTGAAACGAAGATTCAAAGGAATTCTGTTTTGCCGCCCATATATCTCATGTTTAGAAGAAAAATTTAATTGACAATTATTTTATGCATATATATAATTAAAGATATATCAAAAAAGCGAGTGTGTTTATGAAAGAAGACACGAAAAAATCAATTATATTCTTCTTGCTTTGCCTTGAATGGTTTGTTTGGGTTGTAGGAAGTATTACGTCGTTAGTTTGTATATTTACACAGAGCATATCCCCGCTGATATTTTTGGCGACACTAATAGGTGGCAGTGCTGGAACTTTTGTTTTTACCGTTTTTTATAAATTATTGGGGACAGTTGAAGAATTAAAAGAAGATAACGAAAATTTACATAGTAAAGTGGAAATCTTGTCTGATAAACTTGATAATTTAGATTACGAATTAAGCAGAATTCGCTCTAAATATTCCAACGACGGCAACAACTAAATAATTAAAAAATTAAAAGCACAAAAGGGACGTGTAAACCGCACGTTCCTTTTTTAGTGCAAAAAATAAAAAGGAGTGAATTATGAACATAACATTAGGTTCAGACAACAGCGTGGCCGTATCTCGTGGCGAAAAGATAACGCGCGGGCAAAGTCGGTCAAAACTAATCAAAGTGAACTGGCGTTCTAACGAATCGCCGCCAGAATTGCCGATATCAGACGCACAGCATATCGCTATTGAAGAACTTGTCGTTCAGGTCAATATAACCCGTCCTGATGGCGAATATTCAGGCTGGCAAGATATGATGAAAATCGACGGTGAGATTGCTTTCTATTATCCGCTGCAAAAGTGGGATACGGAAATTCCTGGCAAGGCACAATGTCAAATACGGTGGTTTAGGGCAGGGGAAGACGGCGACGATGACGACACTACCGTTTACACATCTAATCAGACGGGGTTTATTATAGATAACGGTATTATCGCACAGACGTTATTGCCGGATCTCGCTGACTATACAACGTGGCAGGCTATGATTGCAGGCTTGCAAAACAATACCGTCCGAAAATACGACTGCAACGCTTTGTCGGTCGGAGGCGTTGTTTTTAACATTAATGGTAAAAAGTCAGCGCCGGCGATTTATTTTAATTTCGATAATGGCGAATTCAGCGGATTTTTGCTCGTATCTAAATATTCGTCGGGGAATAACACTATTCAGACGGAGACATTGTTTTCAGAGTTCGGTATTTTTGCACGTTCTATATCTTTTGCAACAACGGATTACAACGAATCGTCAAATGATAACCCATCAGGGACTACGACAGAGTGGAAGGATATAACAAAACGTAATTTTACCGAAAGTCAGTTAGATGCGCTTAATAGCGGTATAACGGCGTCAAAGGTCGCGGAAATAGCAGGCAAAGTAGATAAAACTCGAACTATTGCTGGTATAGACTTACAAGACAACATTACCAAAAATGAACTTGCGGAAGCACTTGGAATAAGTCCTGATTTGAATATAAAAAATGCAACAGGCATAGACAGCATAGTTCAGAAATATTCAAGAACTATTGATGCCACCCATCAACCGAATACTAATAACGGTAATAATGCGGCTGTTTTTGGTTATTCAAATGTTAATAACAACACTGGTGATAGGTCAATATTATTAGGTAGATATAATACTAATAGCGCAAGTAACAACTTAATTGCTGGTCAAGAAAATACGGTGAATAAACATCATAACATTGTTGCTGGTGTAGATAATATGATAGAGGTAGGCTACTCGATGGTTTCAGGATACCAGAACACAGCAGGCACAGAGAGTGGCTATGTTTATGCACTTATTGTTACTGGTAGAGAAAATAATGTGCAGAGTAGTTTTTCTATTGTTGCAGGAAAAGAAAATAGTACCACTGTTCCCGAAGGTGTGATAATATGTGGTTACGGCAATATAGCAGATGAAAGTCATCAAATATTATGTGGTCATTATAATAAACCTACTGCTTTTTCGTTATTGTCAGTAGGTAATGGTGTTAGTGATGCTAATAGAAGCAATGCATTTGAAGTATTAAGTACAGGAGTTGCTCGCGCTTATGGAACGCCTGTTGGTAATTATGACTTAATTCGTAAGATAGACTTGGATAACTTTGTACAAAAGACACAGACCATTGCAGAACTTGCTTTATCAGGTAATATATCGGCGCAAGACCTTACGGACAGTTTAGTTTTTGCTACGAGTTCTGATATAAATGGATTATTTGATTAAAGGAGAATAAGATTATGGTAATAACAGCGCAAGAAGGTAAAGTATTCAGAAGAAAAGAAGACGGTATGATTTATGGTAAAGAAATAAATTTAGGCTATTCTTACTTTATTGGTGGTGTAAAATTGCAAGAACCACATTTAGACGTACCCGAAGATTTTGAAGAAATTGACGAACCTATAAACGAGAGAGGTAATGAATAATGGCATTAGCAACTTATAATTATATTTTATTAACAGATGGATATTCGATTAACTGTAATAATAAGAATCAAGCGACCGAAGCAATTATTCCGAGCGAATATAACGGTTTGCCTGTTACGAGGATAGCAAGTGGTGCATTTAGTGGTTGTAGGAGTTTAACAAGAGTAACAATCCCAAACAGCATTACGAGTATAGGGAGTTATGCATTTCAAGGTTATAATAGGTTAACGAGTATTGAGATACCGAACAGCGTAATGAGTATAGAAAAAGGTGCGTTCCAGGATTGTACAGCTTTAACGAGCATAACTATCCCAAACAGCATTACGAGTATAGAACAGTCTGTATTCAGTGATTGTATCGGTTTAACGAGTATAACTATCCCCAACAGCGTTACGAGTATAGGAAGTACGGCGTTCTCTAATTGTAGAAGTTTAACGAGTGTAACGATAGGCAACAGCGTTACGAGTATAGGAGAAAGTGCGTTCTATTATTGTAGCAGTTTAACGAGTATTAGAATAATAGCGATTACGCCGCCCACATTAGGCGTAAATGCTCTTTCTCTTACAAATGATTGTCCTATCTATGTCCGTGAACAAAGTGTGAACACTTACAAGAATGCGACTAACTGGAATACTTATGCAAGTAGAATACAGGCGATGCTTAAAAAACTAATAGATTTAGAAGCATTGAAAGTCTACGATGGCAAGATTAAGGAATATGCTAATAACAGAGTAAAAGCAAATCCCGCGGGTACAGGTACAACCGATTTATCTAAACTTGAAGTAAACGGAACTGTTTACAATATCCCGTCGGGTGGTGGCGGTGGAGCACTTTATTCACATCAAATTACAATAGGCGGTGCTAATGACTATACAGTAATAACGAAATTATATTCAACGTCAAATACACCGCTTACACTTACGGCTTTACGAAGTACTTATTTTAACGCATTTAAGTACAATGTGATTTTACTTGACCCTTATGCATCAAGTGGTGGAACTGTGGCAATAGTTGAATTTGTTGATGACGGTGGAACATATTTAGATTTTAATTGTTGTACTAACGGGTGGAACTTGTTATATCTAACAAGCCCCTTCACTTTCTCGGACATAGTAACAGAATTATAAAGGAAGTAAATAAAATGGAAAAGAGATATTATTATAAATGTGGAAACAGTTTATTAAACGTAAAATCACCCGTAGACAATCCCGATTATATCGAGATAACCGAGCAAGAATTTAACGAACTTTCTAAACCGAAAGAACCTACGGCAGAGCAAAAGGCTTTACAGGAAAAGAGAAAACTTCACGACGAGAAAGAAGCATTACTCACAAAATATAAACATGACGTTGAACAAGTAGATTTATTCGGCATGCAAAGAGATGATTATGCTGAAAAGAAAGCACTTTGCGCGCAATTAGTTCGTGAATTAAAAGAATTAGAGCAAGAATTAAGGGAGTTGGAGGAGAGATTAAATGGAAATTAAAATTGAACTCAAATGTTCAAACAAAATTCAGATACTTGATACATACAAACTAAACACCGGCGATTCGGCTAAAATTCACTTTAACACCGCTTACGATTTAACTGACGGCGAAATAAGGCTTAAAAACGGCAGTCTTAAAAAGTCCTTTGCGTTCAGTAAAGATTTTTTAATACCCGACGAGTTCTTGTTCGACGGTCGGTTATACGTTAAGGTTGAAATGAAAATGGCGGGTAAAACCGTTAAGCACTGGGATTTTGCGCCGATTCGGATAATTGAAACCGAAGGCGGATACGAGTTTCAGGACGAGATTTCGGAACTGCAATCAAAAGTCGCAGATCTGGAAAAAAGAATGATCGTGCAAGAAGAAAAGCACAAAATATTTAAATAAAAGGAGTTAAAAATTATGAAAACTAAAAAATTATGTATAAGCGCCCTGCTGGCGCTTTTTGTTTGCCTGTTTTTTTGCGTTATAGCGACGTTATCGCTTAACCTGAACACTGTCCGCGCCGAAGAAATAAACGCGGAAGAGACGGAAATTACCGCCGTCAACGGCGAAACCGAAGAGTCCGAAACCGATAAAAAAATTAACGCTTTAATCGGAAAGGTTAACGGTTACATGGATTCTGCGGTAAGCGTATGGGAAACTACATGGAAACCGCTTGTTATCGGCATTTCATCGTCTGCACTCGGTTTGATAGGTGCAATATTTGTCGGAATTACAATCGCTAAAAAGGCACGGAATAAAGTTCTCGCTTTCAGGGTTAAAAATAAAGAGTTAGAGACCGAGAAGAAATCTTTAACCGAAAAACTCGAATATATGACAAAACGGGAGCAGGAACAGAATGCGCTTATTATGGAATTATCGGCAATTAAAGAAGGTGTTAATAGGTCGAACGAAATTGCAGAGAAAACCGATAAAAAAATCACATATATTGCACGTGGCACAGTTCACGCTTGGGCCGAGTGCGCTCCTGCGGTTCGTGAAACGGTCAAAGCGATTGACGGGACGGTGAACGAAGATGACGAAGAAACAAATGTATGAGCGCAACCGAAAACGCTCTAAAACGCTGACTGTTATAACACCTTTCGTGTTTTGGGGTTTGCTTGCGCTGGCGGTTGTATTTTTTATTCTGGCTTTAAAGAACTCCGTCGGAAACTGGGATGAAATCAGGACGTTGTTAAACTCTAAAAATAAAACGGGCGAAGAACTCCGTGCAAATTACGCCTACCTTGCAGAAAAATACGGAGAGTGGGTTATAGGAAACGGAAACACAGGCTTTCATATCACATTTATAGATATCCGCGCCGCCATATTTGGCGGCTTTGCGATATTTTCGGGCGTAAGTGCGTTTTTATGTTTTATAAATGCGTTTGTGCTCGGTAAATGGGTATTCCCGGCACTTGCGAAGAAATACACGCTGGATAATCAAGATATGGCTAATCTCACAGTATTGGAAATGGCCGAAGAAAAAGAAAACAAAAAGGAGCGTTAATTTATGTCTTGGGATGATGAATTATTCGGAACAATAGGCGAAGTGGGAGGCGCAGTCGGAAGAGACGCAGAGCGAGTAGGTAAATACTTTAAAACTCACTGGGTTGATTACATTATATTTATAATGATTTTAGCCTTGCTCGGAACGTTCGATATCTTTATTTTAAGGAAATCGGACAATCTCGGCAGTCTTAATTATTGGATACATGCAGCGACAAGGCTCGGCGCTTACACACTCGCTATTATTCTCGGCATAAGGGTAGGATACCCGAAATTTAAAGAAAACTGTCTCGATCTACAGTTAGCAATAAAATACAACAGAATGCTCGCAGTCAAGCGCGGTGTTAATTTCGGCGATTTTATAAACGGCATAAACTTGGAAGTTAAAAAAGCGGCGTGGATAGATTTGATAAACAAGAAACTCGGAAGACTTGACCGCCGTTCGCCTGCGTTCTTTCCGTTATATTATGACAGCAAAAACGGAGAAGGAATCCGAAGTGACGATTTTTTTAAGGGTATTAAGTGGAAACGGGTTCGCAATCTCGTCATTAAGCACGCAAATAAATACTGTCAAAAGCGTGAAACGTTAGAAAAATTAATTACAGACGAATATATAAAAAAAAATATAAATTTATTAAATGTAAAGTATAATATCGTCTATAAACACGATTTCGATAACGTTTTAGGCGGAGACGAGTCGTATAAATCTTATCAGACACGGACAAGAACCGGACAGGCAAAATCAAGAGCCGTCGTTTCGGGCTTGATATTTACTGTAATCTTTATACTTTTAATCGGCTCAATTTCACTTGATTTCAACGAAGCGCTTGCAAAAGAACGGGTGCTTGGTATTGTCTCTGCCATTATAAACGGTTTCGTTGATATAGGGCTTACGCTTTGGAAATTTGTCAGCGGTATAGGCTCTTGTGAGAAAATTGTTCGTCAGGAAGACTTGCGCGTGGCAGTAGATAAAAACGAACTACTCGTTCTTTACTGCCGTCAAAACGGAATCGAATACCCGGAACCACCGACGGAACTCGATAGTAAACAAGTTGAAGGAAAAAATCCTGAAAAAACTTATCAGCCAGAGTCATAAAAACTTGTTTACTATGATATACTTATTGTAAACTAATGTTAAAGTTGAAGTATAGTATCAAAAAAATATTTGACAAAAATGAAAAAGGATGGTAGTATTATAAAAGAATTAAAAAAAATTACAAAGAAGAATATTATGAGAACTATTTTTGAAAAAGACAAACTCGGGGAGATGGAGAAGGTAATTTCTGATTTCCTTGCTAAAAGGGGATTGTCTTTTTTTGACACAAAAGACCCTGTTGCATTAGCGAAAAAACTTAACTTCTCTTTATTTCTTGCAAATTTTGATGATTCGATTGATGGTGTTATTATTGTTGATGAGACAAAAAGTAAAATCGACAAGTTTGATAATAATAAAATTATCGCCGTAAATTCGTCTGCAAACAAAATCAGAAAGAGGTTCATAATCGCACACGAACTTGCTCATTATATCAAAGAATCAGAAAACAATAAAAAGGTGGTTTATGCAACAAGAGACCATAATAACGATATAAGGGGCTTTGATGAACAGGAAATAGATTACATGGCGGCTGCTCTTTTAATGCCAAAAGATGAGTTTAAAAAGGACTGGGATAATTTAAATAATAAAATTCTTTATCCAAACTTTGATGAAAACGCAAAATGGCGGAAACTTATGGATAAATATGCTGTGGATATTGACGGTGTCCAGAGAAGAATATCCGAAATAGAAATAATGGGAGCGTAAATGTTTTGACTAAAAACACCAATGAACAGCCCAACGCTCTATCAAAATTAGACACGATTGCGCTTGAAGTTTTCACGAATAAGGAAAAAGGGATTGATTCTAATCAGGATTTAGATGCAGAATCTGAAAAGTTATATAATGAAGTTTCTCGTGAAATTGTTGATACTTCAAGAGAGCAACTTGTAGCACGTCATAATAATAAAAACGAACTTAGAAAAAGTTTAAGCAAGTTTTTTAAATGGTTTTTATCTTTACAATATTTGGTTTTAGTGGTATTTTTAATTTTTCAAGGATTGGGGCTTTTGAAACTATCAACGGAAATAATAATAACCTACATAACTTCTGTTTTTGTTGAAACTTTGGGTGGGTTAATAGCAATGGTCAAATTCGCATTTGAATCTACACAAGAAAATCAAATAATGGAAATAATGCATAATTTCTTAAAAGACTTTAAAAAACATTCTGATAATAATCACTGACTTAAAAGCCCTTACGTTTAGCAAGGGCTTTTTCTTTTTGTAATTTAAGTGTCAAAAGAGTGTAGTTAAAAACAGCGTTTCAGTCAAATTATTAGATTTTTATTAATGATTTTAGGTGTCGGTTGCGACCGCCTAAAAGGTTCAAGTCCCATCCTTCACACCAAAAACAGGGCTTTTGCCCACTTTGTAGGGGTGTATATGACCGTAAAAAGGTTGTATGCACCCCTTTTTTTGTGCCTTTTGCCCACTTTTAAGAGTATAGTATTTCAAAAAAGTGTCAAAATTAGTGTCAAATTTTCTTAAAAAAATAAAACTTGCTTGCTTCCTGTAAGAAAAATTCGTCAGACAGTTCCGTGTACGCTTTACCGAGCGCGCCGAGCGAGTGCCCCATCCATATCTTCCGCGCTGTCTCGTTTATTCCGCACTCAACGCACCGCGAGTTAAACGTTTTTCGCAAGTCTTTAAGCGAAAAATCAGGTAAAATCCGCTTAAATTCAATTCTTAATTGTTCATATGGCGGAATTTTTGCAAAATCGCCCGTTAAGAACGGCCTTAACTCAAGCATTATCGGTATACGCTTAAATTCGGTTTTCCCGTTTTTTCTTTTGCTGTTCACCGCGACTATAAATGCCCCGTCTATGGTAAATTTTTCGTACTCGTTCGGGCGTAAGCCTGTGTATAGTGCAATCATATAATAGGGTAAATATTCGCTTTTGCTTGCCATTAAACGCTTGATATCGTCGATTTTTAAGGCTTTACCGTTTTCTCGTTCGTGCGGCTGATGAAAAATCACGTCAAGCGGGTTGCGTTGGATTATACCGAACTTTATCGCCATTTTGAAAATCACGGACAATAAAGAATAAATTTCGTCTGCCGTTTTGCCTTTGCCGCTTTCCTGTATTCGGTCTATAAGTTCTTGGCACTCTGTCGGCGTTATTGACTTGATATGGCGATTTTTGAATAGCGGTTTAAGGTAATTGTTGAACCGCGACAAATCGCCCCTTAAAGTGTCTTTTGCTACCTTTCGCACTCTGAATTGCTTAAAGTAGAACATAGAAAACTCTACAAAATCCGTAGGTGCGCCGTTGATTATCCGCTTTTTCTTTTTTATGCCCGTTTGTACGAGTTTGCGCAGTTTTTCTTCCACTTCCGCACGGGTAAGCCCGTATACGTATTGTTTGTCTTTACCGTCGTAGTAATACCCTTGATACCGCCCGTCTTTGCGCGGTTTTTTGTTTATAGATAGTCCTTTTATGTTTAGTTCCATTTCAGTCTCCTTTTCAGACTGAAACGCTGTTTTTAATTCTTCTTTTTGCCTTTTTTCTAACTCTGAAGTTTTAATGATTATGTTTTGTTCAAGTATATAATTTTTCGTGATAATTAAAGACGCTGCTTGTGTCAGGCAGTCGGTGGCGTTCTTTATAAGCCTTAAAATCTCATTTTCTTTTTTTCCATTTTGTCATTATCCTTTCGCGTTTTGCGGTTGTTTAACCAACTTTTCGACCATTTCTAATATATATTCCTGCATAGGCGGAATGAGCGCGTTAAACGCGTCCAGAAGCCTTATTTGCTCGGTTGTAAAGGATTTATCGGAAGTAAACCGCTTGTCGGTTCTGCCGAGTAAATAATCCACCGAAACGTTGAAATAATCAGCGATTTTAATTAGCGTGTCAAAATCGGGTTCAGTCTGGCCGAGTTCGTATCTTGAAATAACCTGATGAGAAGTTCCGAAATCGTCAGCCATTTGTTTTAGCGTTTTTCTATTTTCATTTCTCAATTCTTTAATTCTTATCATTGTCTTGCTCCGATAATGGTTTTTCTTTATATTAGCAAAGATTAAAATTTTTTTCAACAAAATAGTGCAAAACGCTTGACTGTGCACAAATAAAGTGCTAATATAAAATCGCGGTGCACGAAAATTGTGCATTATCAGGAGGTCGGATATGAAAAAAACGTTAGAAGAAATCATCATAACGGAAAAAAGACGCAGACAAGAAGACGGAGAATTTGGCATTAAAGCTTGCAAAGAATCCATAAAAAATAGGTTAGAAACTGCTAAAAAATACTACGGAAATGAAGAAACTCTATTCACATTATTAGAATATTACTACAAAAGAAGTGATGATCCGTTTTTCAATAACGCAATGGTTCTTGCTTGCTGGGAACTTATAAACGGTCAGGAGTAAGGAGTTAAATTATGAAGATTTACGACGAAAGAACATTTAAAACCTATACGGAAGAAACGAAGACGGTAAAGCAATATTGCGACACTAACGAAAAAGACGAACGCAATTATTATGTAATCGACATGGAGTATTTTTCAACGCGTTGTTTATATAAAGACGCTGCGCCAACCTTCAAACCGATAGAGTGGGACGAGCGGCAGGAAAACGGCGAAATCGCTATTGTCTGGATGGATAACAAAAAGGTTGTAATGGTTATATAAGGAGGAAATCATGTATTACGCAGAACTTAAAAGCGGGCAAATTCTGGAGTTTAAGACCGAACTTCAAATGTATAAAACCTTATACGAAAAGATTTCAACGCCGGTCGTTGCTTATGGTAAGGCTGACAGTGCGAAGTTTCAAATTGTAAAAAATCTGGCCAAAAAGGAAGGTTGCAAAATGAAAGGAATTCATTTACTCCTGCAGTATTATTGCGACAAGCTCGGCTGGACGATGGAGCAATCGTTAGACTACGTTATATCGCTTTTTAAGGACGGAACTATTAAAACAATTATGCTTTTAGGCAAGGGAAAAGCATTATGAAGACAATGATTAACGCAATCAGAATCGCAGGTAAACAAGACGACGTAATCTGGGCAATCAGAGCGTTGTGCAGAAAATACGGTAAAGACACCACCGTTCTTGAGGCGGTTAAAAGATACAAAGAAGAACATGCAGGCAAAAGCCTAAAAATAAAGGAGTTAATAAAATGACTTTCGCAGAATTATTAAAATCAAAAGACATGACAGGAGCGCGACTCGCTCGCAAAATCGGCGTGACGAAGGAGAGCGTGTGCAACTGGACGCGCGGCAAGAATTCGCCGTCCAACGTGATTATAATCGCCAATATCGCAAAGGCTCTCGGAACGGACATGGAGACGGTTCTTAACAGTCTGTTAAAGACTGCGGAAAATAAAAAAATATAAGGAAGGTAAAACAAATGGTAAGTTATGGATCGGTAGAATACTACCAAGAAGAAGTCGAAAGGGCAAAGCAGAGAGCCGAACTCGTAGAAGAAGGCGGCAAGTCTTTTATTTACAAAATGGCACTAAGTAATGCACACGATTTTAACAAAATTCGTCAAATATGCGACCAGATAGAATCCGCTAAATTTTCGGTTGAATATGCGGAAAAAGAACTGCAAGCAGCCATAGAGAAGGAAGCGAATAATGCTTGAAGCTTTAAGGATAGAACATGGTTCGGAAGAGTGGCATTTATTCCGTAAAACGGGAATCGGTGGTTCTGACGCAGGCGCGATCTTGGGCAAAAGCCGTTATAAGTCTAACATGGATGTTTGGGAAGAAAAGACAGGGAAAAAACAACCTGAAGATATTTCGGAAGAGGCAGTCGTAAAATACGGCAAAGCTGCGGAAGAATACCTTATAAACATATTCGAGTTAGATTACCCGGAATATAAGGTTGAAGTCCATAAAGATATCGTTTACAGGCGCGGCTTTATGTTTGCTTCGCTCGACGCAGAACTTACCGATTCGGAAGGGCGGCGCGGTATTCTCGAAATCAAAACGAACGAGATATATTCCGCCGTCGGTATTGACAAATGGGACAAGCAAATTCCCGAAAACTACTACGTACAGATCATACATTACCTGATCGTGACAGGGTATGAGTTTGCTATTTTGAAAGTCCAGATCAAAGGCACGGGCGCAAATGGCGAAATAGAGCATATCACAAGGCATTTTAAGTTTTTTCGTAAAGATATTATGTCTGACATAAGATACGTTTACGAGCAGGAATATAAGTTCTGGCAAAGCGTAAAGGCGGTTAAACGTCCGCCGATATTATTACCAAGTTTCTAAAAAAATTTTTATATAAGGAAGGTAAAACAAATGGCAAACGAATTACAGCTTGTCCTTGAAAAGGACATCGAAGAACTCACACCGAAAGCGATTACTTGGAACAATGAAGAGGTAATGGCAAAGGTGAAAGCGAGATTGCAGAACTATGAAGGATTGATCTATACCGACGACCAAATCTGCGACGCAAAAAAAGATAGGGCACGATTGAACGCATTTGCTACTGATCTTAACAATGTAAGAATTCGGATTGGAAAGATTTATGAAGAACCGCTTTTTCAATTTAAAAAGCAAATAGACGAAGTTATCGGCGTGATTAAAAACGTAAGCGGCAAGATTGACGAACAGGTCAAGGCATACGAGACGACAAAAGCGCAGGAAAAGGAAAGAAAAATCAAAGAGTATTTCGATAGCGTAATCGGAGACTATGCGAAGTTTATTTCTTTCGATAAAATCTTCCAACCTAAATGGCTTAACACAACGGTAAAACTTGACACGATATGCAAAGACATAGACGCACTTATTCAGAACGCAAACAATGCCCTAATAGCAATCGAAGCGTTAAACTCGCCCGACGAAGATTTGGTTAAAGCGTATTATTTCAGAAGCCTTGACTTATCCGCTGCGCTTACGGAAGCGGCAAGGCTTAAACGGGACCGGGAAGAGGCGGCAAGGCTTAAAGAGCTCCGCGAACAGCAGAAAAAGGCGGCGGAAGCGGTTAAGGTTGCCCCTGTGAGCCCCACAGTTGCCCCAGAAGCGCCGAAAGACCCTACGGTCGAGTATTTGACAATAAAATTCAGCGTGACGGCGACAAGAGAAGATTTTTACAAGTTAAAAGCGTTCTTGATTGAGAACGGAATAAAATATCAAGCCATAAGGGAGGATTAAACAAATGGCAAACAACAATTTATCCACCACACAGCAGAAAAATTTATCTGCAGGACAACCGCGCTTTTCGGTATTTATGAGTTCCGAAGGCGTAAAGCAACTCGTGCAAAAGTCCATCGGGGCGGACGCACAGAAGTTTACGGCGGCGATTCTTTCCGCTGTCAGCGTTAACCCGACATTGCAACAGTGTAAAAACGCTTCTATTTTATCGGCGGCGCTGCTTGGGAACAGCCTTAATCTTTCGCCGTCTCCGCAACTCGGACAGTATTATCTTGTCCCCTTCAACGACAAAAATCAAGGTATGCTCGCACAGTTTATTCTCGGATACAAGGGATACATTCAACTCGCAATCAGAAGCGGACAGTATAAAAAACTGAACGTTCTTGCGATTAAAAAAGGCGAACTTGTCCGCTACGATCCGTTAATGGAAGAGTTTTTCGTTAACCTTATACAGGATGAAGAAGAGCGCGAGAAAGCGGAAACGGTAGGTTATTTCGCCATGTTTGAATACACTAACGGTTTCCGTAAGACCTTATATTGGAGCAAGGCGAAAATGGAAGCGCACGCGCTTAAATACTCGAAAGGCTATCAGGCGAAGAAAGGATATACCTTCTGGGAAAAAGACTTCGATAGTATGGCAATGAAGACAATGCTCCGTCAACTTATATCCAAGTGGGGCATTATGTCGATAGATATGCAGACGGCTTTAACGAGTGATAACTGCGTTATAGACGAACAGGGCGAGGCGCATGATATAGGGCTTTCCGTTGACGAAGACGGTGTCGTCCTGCCGGATAACCCCGAAATAGGCAACGTGGGCGCAGAAAACGGCGTAGAAACCGAAGTTCCACCCGAAGTCGCCGAAGAATTCGACTTTTTCGATAAAGGCGAAAACAAGCCCGAATAAGGGCAAACATCCGTAAGAAAATTACGGCAGAGAGGTTTTGCAATGGTAAAAGACGAGAACTATATCGTAATGCACGGCTGGATGAGAAATAAACTCGGTCTTAAAGGCAACGACCTTATCGTTTACGCTGTCCTGTGGGGTTTCTCGCAGGACGGTGAAAGCGAGTTCAGGGGAACGATAGATTATATAACGGAATTTTCTGGTTCGAGCAGAATTACGGTAATTCGTTCACTTCAAAATTTAGAGAAAGTCGGCTTTATAAAAAAGGTCGAACGGAACTTTAAAGAAGGTAAGACAAACGGATATATTTGCGTTCCGCCTGATCAAGTAGGGGTGTATCAAAATGATACACGGGGGTGTATCAAAATGATATACCCCCCATATCAAAATGATACACGGGGTGTATCAAAATGCTACACCCCCAAAACATTAGAAGAAAAAGAATTTAAAAAAGAAATTAATAATATAAGAAAGAAAGTAAGTAAGAAAGAAGGTATTAAGGAAGATAAAGATAAATTTAAAAAACTAACATACGACGAGATTTTGGACGCTTTCGCTTTTTCGGAAGATACGGACACCGCCGTCAGGAATTTTTTAAAGTATTCGACTTTAAACAAGCACTTCTTTACGAACGAGAATTTTTACCGATTCCTTGAAGCGTTAGAGACGTATCCAGAAAACGAAAGAACGTCGGCAGTGCAAAAGGTTATAGACAATCACCAGTTTATGATACGACCAAAACCCGAACTGCACTTTGACGAAATGGGAATTGAAAGCGCTTTTGCGGATCAGGATTTTGACGATATTATTAATTCTTCTATATTCAACTTTAACGACCGAGTAAAACTTGAAATCTGGCACTTTATAAGATATCGCGGAGAAATAAACGCAAAGATAACGAATGAAGGACTACATAAACTCTGCACGACGCTCCGCTTTTCATACTTTAACGACGGGGATAGAGTAAAAGCCTTGTCCGACGCAATAGAAGGCGGATACAGAACAATTAAAACACCACCACCGCCAATATATGACGGAGCGGACGAATTCGCCGAGAAATTCGGCTAAACGCATTAAAGAAGGAGAAAAGAAAAATGTTTGAAAAAGTAAACCCCAGCCACCCCGATAAAGTGGCAGACAGAATAGCAGGCGCAATAGTTGACCTTGCATATAAGAAAAACGAAAATCCAAAGGTGGCGTGCGAAGTTCTTATCGGACACGGACATTGCCACATAATAAACGAAACGTCAGAGCACTTTACAAAGGGCGAAATTACGGCGATAGTTCGGCGTATAGCGGGCGAAATGGTTGTGGACTATAAAGAATACAAACAGGACGCTCATTTAGCACAAAACCAAAGTGACGGCTTGCGTTGCGGTGATAACGGCATTTTTAAGGGAATTACGGCAACGAAAGAACAGGTGTTGTTAAGTAAGATTGCAAGAGATATTTCTTTAAAATACTCTTACGACGGGAAATACATACTCGACGCGGCCCGCGGTCGCCTCATAATCTGCCAAAGCAATGCAAACGAGGCGGAATTGAAAAAAGATTTCCCGACGGCGATTATAAACCCGCTCGGTGACTGGACAGGCGGCACGAACGTTGACACCGGGGCAACGAACAGGAAACTCGGTTCGGACATGGGCGACGCAGTGACGGGCGGCGGCTTGCACGGTAAGGATTTATCGAAGGCGGACGTTTCCGTAAATATCTATGCGTTTATAAAAGCACATTCGGGATGTAAAAAACTCGCCCCCGACGAAAGAAAGGTCGTCGAAATATCCTGTGCAATCGGCGACGATAAAGTGGACGATAGACCGTATTCGGAAATCGTCAAAATAGCGAAAGCCTTTATCGAAGCGCAAGGCGGGTTCGAGAAGTTCGCCGAGTGGGGACTTATTTAATTATGCAGGCAGTTCGTAAATATTACATCTGTTTTAAGGAAGGCGAAAACGTCGGAACTTATGCGGTCGTATATGCAGAAAATGCAGACAAGGCATTTAATATTGCGGTTAAAGAGTTCGGATGGATAAATATTTCAAATGTCTATACGGAACATAACTGGAAATACAAATACACCGCACATTTGCGTTTTCTTAAAGAAGTTAACCCCGAATATTATCAAAATTACCTTTCTAAATCACGTCGGAGAGTGTCATGGTAAAGTCGGAAGTGATCATCAGGTGCTTTATGATTTTACTTGCAAGCAAGGGATACGTTACCGCCGGCAAGATTGCCGATAAACTCGGCGTTTGTCTCCGAACCGCATACAGATACTTGGACACTTTGTCACTCACCGTTCCGATGGAGAGTAATCGTGGCGGGGGGGGGATCGCGGATTCAGGATAATGCCTGATTACCGCAAAGAATTAAAAAGGCTCATAAATTATGAAGATGACCTATGACGAATTCAAAGAAAAGATACTTCCGGCGATTCACGCAGTTTTGATAATTAATTCAAAATGTAAAAACAAACCGCCGATCGGACAGTTCTGTCAGAAGTGCAATATATGCGGACGGTTTACAAATAACGAGTCAGGTCTTGACGAACAGACAAAAATTGAAATTTACGAATTCTTTATAAACGAAGGAGCAGGGCGTGATCAAATTACTAATCGGCGGTAGCCCATGTACATATTGGAGCATAGCGCAAAAGAACAACAGGGAAATAAAAGCCGAAGGGTTAGGCTGGGAGTTATTTAAAAACTATCTTATAGCAAAAGAAAAGTTTAATCCCGATTTCTTTCTTTACGAAAATAATAAATCCGCTTCATTTGCGATAAAGGAGCAGATAAAGAAAGAGTTAAATGTTAACGGGGGGGGCGGCGCAAGATATATTGAAATCAATTCGGCGCTCGTTTCCGCACAGAACCGTCAAAGATTTTATGTCCATAACTTCGGCGCAGTAGAACAACCGGAAGATAGACATATTTTATTAAAAGATATTCTTGAAAACGGATACGTGGATAAAGAAAAATCTTATTGTCTTAAACATCAGGCTGGCAATACAAGAGATTATTTCAAAAAACATCACACGCAAATTAAATTCGAACCTTGTATTTTACAGGAAGGACACGGGTTTAATAAAGGCGGTATTAAAACTTTAAAGTGCCCGACGCTGACGACGGAAGCGAACTCATACACTAAAAAGGTAATCGAACCTTGCTTATATCCTGTCGGAGTAGGGTTTAGAAACCGCAGAGAAGACGACGGAAAGCTTTACAGGCGGTTTGAAACACACACTGAACAGAAATCTAACGCATTAACCACTGTAAGAACTGACAGCATGGTTGCAGAACCCATCAGGGCGGGCGCGTTGCCAAGACCGAACGGCGAATTATCAACAAGCCAAGCATTACGGATTTACGACACAAAATCAAAATCAGTTTGTCTTTCCGCTGGCGGCGGCGGTTTAGGTGGCAAAACAGGACTGTATGCAATTCCATGCGGTCAAAGACAAACCGAAAAGGCGAGAACGCTAACGGCTGGTTATCAGACAGCAAGTCAACGGGATTTACGTATGGACATTGAGACGGGCGGATTTATGGGTAAGCAGGGCGTTATAGAAGAAATGTATCCCTTTGCAGTGCCGATTTACTTTAACACCGACGGCGAACCTATCAAAGCAATCAGCGGAACGGACGGGAAATTTTATGATGTTTACAAAGTCTGCGATGGTTTTATAACCATAAAGGACAAGCAATATCCTATAAAACTCCCCGACGGATATTACGTTATAAGAAAACTCACCGTGACTGAATGCTGTAGATTACAAACCCTGCCGGACAACTACTGCCGGGCAGTTTCCGCAAGTCAGGCTTATAAAGGACTTGGAAACGGCTGGACGGCGGAAGTAATTATTCACATTATGCGAAAAGCGCTTGATAATATACCGCGAAACGAAAAACTGCTTGTTTTGTCAATGTATGACGGAATCGGAACGGGGCGTTATTGCCTCGATAAAATGGGATTTACCAACGTGGAATATCACGCTTACGAAATAGACAAATACGCAATTAAAATCGCACAGAGTAATTATCCCGATATTATTTACCACGGCGACGCGTTTAATTTAAGAAATATTGACTGGGGGCTATAAAATGACGAGAGAAGAATTTATCGAAATAGCAAGCGGTTATATAGGCGCAACAACCGAAGACTATAATCGCGTGAAAATTATTAATAAAAATCGTTTAATCACTTACTATCAAAATGGTGAAGTGTGCGAAGATAAAGTGGTTCAGTGCGAAATTGCTTTTGATAAAAGAGATCAGTCACTGGACGGAAAAGAAGCAACGTATATGCTTTTAGGTGGGTTCAGTTTTCCGCCCCCGATAGATAAAGAACAGCTACGACGGGCATTAGAAAAGTTCGGGTTTCAGGTAAAACAAAAACAGGAAGCAACGCAGTTAAGTCTTTTCGACCTGATTACTTGTAAATAAAAATTTAAGGAGAGAAGGTAATGCCAAAATGCAAAGGCTGCCAAGCCGGAGTAATATGGATAAAAACAATAGGCGGAAAGGGCAAAGGTAAAAGTCGAGAAAATTCAATCAAAGGCGGCTTAAAGGAGTTAAAAATGAAAAAAATACTTGACGTCGCCTGCGGCGGTAAAATGTTTTATTTTGATAAAAACGACGACCGCGTGTTATTCTGCGACAATAGAAAAATAGAGACTACTTTATGCGACGGCCGACATTTTGAAATCAATCCCGATGTGGTTTGTGATTTTACGGCGTTACCGTTTGAAGATAACAGTTTTCGCCTTGTAGTTTTCGATCCTCCGCATTTAACACGGTGTACGGGGAAAAGCAAATATAAAGAGATTTACGGTAGCCTTTCCGAAACATACACTCCGACAGGCTGGCAACAGATAAAATACGGCGCATTATATTCAAATTGGCAGGAAATGCTTACAAAAGGCTTTAAGGAGTGTTTTCGGGTGTTAGAACCTAACGGAATACTTATTTTCAAATGGAACGAGACGGATATAAAAGTAAGCGAAATTTTAGCACTTACCGACGAAAAACCGGTATTCGGACATAAATCCGGAAAGCGAAGCAATACGCATTGGATTTGCTTTATGAAGGGGGAAGAAAAATGAGCGAACAGTTAGCAATGTTCAGTGGGCTAAAACCCTACAAAACACCATCGCAAAAAGAAAAAGAATTGCGGAGTTTTTGTGGCAAGTTTCAGCGGTGGAGCGATAGAAAAAGCCAAATAGAAACAACAGCAGACGGCAAGTGTGGTTATATGAACTGTTGTAATTATTGTAAAAGCAGTGGAGAGAAAAAACCGTGTGCAAAGGCTATGAGACAATATTTGAAAGTCGAAAAGATAGACATTGATTTATCGCAACCTTTTGAAAAGGTTATGGAAGTTTTAGATTATTAAAGGAGAAGAGAAATGAGCGATAAAAAACGAATTAAGTTTATATTAAACGGCTGTGACATTTCATTCGTCGCAGACGCTCCGGCAGACATGACAATCGAGCAATTAATAAAGCAAGCGGACAGAATTCATCCGGACTGGTGCGCCTGCGGAGTGTGTTCAGCAAGTGAAGATAGCGAAATTGAAATATCGTTTGACTACAATGACGTAAGGAAGGTGGGCAATCCGCCTTGCGAAATAGAGGAGAGAACATGAAAGCAGTTTTATATAGCATAAACAGACCGCACACTGATAATATAAAGTCGGGGTTAAAACTATGGGAAATAAGGAAATCAAAGCCGAATATACCCGTTCCGTTTACCGCCTTTACCTACGAAACGAAAAAGAAAGGCGGTTGTGGCAAAGTAATCGGTGAGTTTATTTGCGATAGGATTGAAATGGTAAATGCGCAATGTAGCGATTACGGAATTGACTTGTTTTACCACGACTGTGCCACAGAAGGCTGTTTAATAGAAAACGAAGTTAATAGATATTTTAATATTCCCGAAGATAAAGATTTAAGAGTGATGAAAGGGAACGGCTATGCTTTACATATAAGCAACCTTAAAATCTACGACAAGCCGAAAGAGTTAATCGAGTTTTTTAAGCCTTGTCCGAATAGTAATGAAGATTATCGGTGCCTTTCTTGTGATTGTCTTGCTGACAGCGACTATGGTGGATATTGCACAAATTATTTAACTCGTCCGCCGCAGTCGTGGTGCTATGTGGAGATTTAAACATGATTGACAGAGAAGAAATAACACGCGATTATTTTCGCAAAAGACTTAAAGCCCTTACAAAAGATGAAATTATAGACGGGATAATGTCTTCCAGCGCTTTTCAACATATTGAACTTATAATTCATCGTTGCGAATATTCTCGGAGTTTGAAAGCGATCCAAAAAGCAGAAGCGCAAGAAAAGCAAAAATCCGAAACTTTTATAAACGCCATAAAAGAATACAACCTTCTGGTTGCAGAACTGAATAAGGTCGGAATTGAGAAGTTTCCGCTTAAAAAGGTCAATCGGTTAGCCGAATTGACAGAAATAATGAAAATGAACGTATAGGTATAAACATGGAAAATAAAAAAGAACTTTACAAAGAAATATTAAAATTATCGAAATACTGCGATAAAATCGGGCTTAACCACACACTTGAACCGTTTTTTGACGGATACGCCATAATCTTCGGCAAGAAATGGGATATTGTCCAGCACAGGTTTTCATACGGTAGTTCACGCGGTTATGTTGAACCCGCTATCGGTTGCAGAGTAGATTATAATGCGGTCTCTCTTGATTCCGCAAAGAAACTGGTTAAAAGGTATAAAGCAAGGTTAAACGGGGTAGCGAGATGAAAAAGCAAACTGAATATTTTGTATCTTATCAATTTCAAAGCAAAGAACACAATGGTTTCGGGCATTGCGCTGTATTTTATAAAATTAAGAAAGGCGACGATTTAATAGGACTGCAAAAAGTTATTGAAGAATCATTGGTAGATAAAGTCGGGACTGTTCAAGTTGTAATTCTTTATTACACTAAAATTAGGTAGGAGGCAAACATGAGTCAAAGTTATTCAGATATAGCGCATGAGCGCGACGAGCTCAAAAGCGAAAGTGATACGTTAAGGTCGCTTATGGACCGTATGCTTGAGAAAGGTAAAAAGTTAGAAGAAGAAAACAAGCGGCTAAAAACAGGAATAAAAGAAGTAAATGGTTTAATTAATTCTTTTTGTAAAAAGGAATGCAAGACAACCATAAAACTATGTGAAAGTTGTCTTCTTCTAAAAACAAAAGACACATTAAATTACATTGCGGAGGCGGACGATGAGTAAAAAACAGCGAATTAAAGAAATGGCAGAAGATTTGCGCGCCGCCGAGAAAGAAGCGTCCAGAACCGTTTTGAAAGAAACGCGCGAGTTCATGAAAGAAAACCATCATTACAATAGCAGATTAGACTACAAAATGGCTCATATCAAAAGTTGTTACGAGTTAACTGCCGAAACCCTTATTGACACGGGCTATCGGAAGGTGGGCGGGAACGAAGTTATTATAAGTAAAGAAGACTTAAAGAGAAGAGAGAAAAATTATAAAATCGGTCTTGGAAAGTCTCAATCGTGGGTAAAAAAACTTAAAAGCGACATAGAGCAATTAGAAAGTGAAAATTTTAACCTACAACGAAGCATTGATAAAGTTCGCGAAGAAACGACAAAAGAGACAATATTGGAACTTCTTAAGCGAAAGGAAGGAGTTTGCGATAGTTTTGAAAGTTGTTTTGATGTGGTTACGGTTAAAAATATTAAAGAGTTCGCTGAAGAGCACAACATAGAGGTGGAAGAATGAAAAAGCCAAAACAAATTAAGGAGACTATGAGAACTATTTTTATTTTGCTATTTATAGTTTTCTGCGTTTTAGTGGTAGTTGCATTTATCGGTTTAGAAACATATCTTTGGATAAACTATGGCGGAAAACCGATCGGGGAAATCCCTACATGGGCGTTATATCTTATGTGGGGTAAAAATTAGGAGGACAGAAAATGAAAATTATTTATCATATAGACGACGACTGGGTAAGATCGAGCGAAACGATAGAAGTAGTACTTGACGGTGATACTTTTAGCCTTCCGCCAAAACCAGAAACTGATAAGCACCTTCTATCAATAGGGTTAAACCTTGCAAAACTGCGCGGCCATACGTCCGTAACAAAAAGTTGCATTACAATTGTGGAGATAAAGAGATGAAAAAGAAAATTATAAAACTTATATTTGATATTATGATATCACTTGCTGGTTTAGTAGGTGCTTGGAACTGTATGGCGCAGGGGTTTGAATATCTGTTTATTGCAGAAGATCCTGACATGGCGGCGTTTAAAATATGTTCGAGTATTCTTATTTTAATAGCAACGGCACTTCTTATTTTCATTATTATTCCGCTCGAAATTGAGAAAATACAGGAAATAAAACGAAAGAAGAAAATAGTCAAACAAAGCAACAAGGCAAGACGGGGGAAAATCGCTGTTATAGGCACTTGCAGAAACGTAAGGCAGTTTATTCTTGCCCACAACAACGATACTAAAAACTATATCAAAGTAAGTCGCGAAGACGACGCCTTTGGACGAAGATTTACCGACTACATTATAGTAGGCAATCCCGAATTAATTCCGAGTAGCGTTATAGAAGCGGTAAAAGATAGACTAATTTTCAAGAAGGGCATAAACCTTGACACATTTTAAGATTTTACTAATCAGAAAGGAGCAAGAACGATGAGCAAGAAAAATAAACACAACACCGAAAGAGAATGCAAAAACTACGCCCGGCAGTGCGGTATAGCGAATAATTGCAATAACTGCAAAAACAGGGTTATGGGATACACGACAGATCCACGCACGGGTTTTTCTAAATTAGGCGTTAAGAAATGCCGCAAAGGATTAGATATTGCCGACAGCATGCACAAGAGAGACTGCTTCGAGTGTTCGCAGGAAGGTTCGGCAAAGTGCTGTGACTGATATTATGATATCACAGCGCAGGGAAGTGTAATCTATCCCAAATTAAAAGGAGTCCGCCAAGATGGACAAAAAAAGACGCGAGAAGATAGAGGACGCGTTCAGATCATACGAAAGCAACAAGGCAAAAATTAAGGAGTTGAAAGACGGTTTAACGGCGAGTATTTTGCCGGGAACGAGTTATGACAAAGTGTCGGTAATGACGTCGCCTAAAAATATGTTTGAAGAAAAAATGATTAAGTTTTTAGACGAAGAAGAAACTCTTATCCGATGGATTCAGGTAGTAGATTATACCCTTATAAAATATCACGGGGAATATAAGGACAAGCTTATAAAAGCGCTGTATTTTGACAGGCTTTCAATCAACCGTGCGGCCCGTAAATTACATATTAATCGAGCAACGATATTCAGATGGAAAGATGAAATAATTTTATCGGCAGAATCCTTTGCGATTTCCTTACGAATTTTAAGGTAAATAGGTGGTCGCAAAAATTGCGACTATTTAGCCTAAAATATGTGATATAATAGATATTGTCAAAAGGTTTCGTTGACGCCGAAAAAGGGCGTAATTAGGGCGCGAAACCGAAATATAAAACGACGTTCAGATACACAGCGAACGCCGTTTTTTTGACGCTTGCCTCCTTATATTGACAAGGACGGTTTGTGGGTTTGTTTTCTTCATTTGTCTACCCACGCTCCGCCTTGTCACGATAATTGAATATTATTTCTTAATAAAAAGTGTAAGAGTAATATTTTTTTATATAAATAGGTGATTTTATGGAAGAAAAGAATAACAGACCGCAGATTGTTTACGTTCCGGTCAAAGACCTAAAACTAAACCCGAACAATCCGAGAAAGAACGATGAGTCTGTGCCTACGGTAATACTCTCCATTCAGAAATACGGATTTAAGAATCCGCTTATCTGCAACACCGATTACGTTGTCTATTGCGGAAATACAAGGCTTAAAGCGGCGCGCAAACTTAAACTCAAGGAAGTTCCGTGTATTGTCGCCGACGACCTGTCTCCCGAAGAAATAAGGGAGTTCGCCATAGTGGACAATAAATCGAACGAAATTGCCGAGTGGGACGACGAACTTTTAAAGGCTGAACTTGAAGAATTAGAGGGAATAAAAGATTTTGACTTTGATTTTGAACTGGGCGGCGGTTCAGGTCTTGAAATAAAAACGGAAGCGGTCGAAGATGAACCGCCGGAAGTGGACGAAGAGAACGAGCCGCTAACTAAATCAGGCGACTTATGGATTTTAGGGAAACACCGTTTAATTTGTGGCGATTGCACAGATAAAGAAGTTATTTCCTGTTTAACCGAAGGCGAGAGCGTGGACTTGTTGTTAACAGATCCACCGTATAACGTGGGATACGTCGGGAAGACAAAAGACGCGCTTACAATGAAAAACGATAAGCAGAACCCTGACGAATTCTATAATTTCCTGCTTAAAGCGTTTACAGCAAGTTCGGAAGTAATGAAGGCAGGCGCAGCGTTTTATGTATGGTTTGCTTCACGGAATCATGTCACGGTAGAAAACGCTCTGACGGCGGCGGATATGCCTGTAAGAGAAGAATTGATATGGGTAAAGAATTCACTTGTTCAGGGTAGACAGGATTATCAATGGCGACACGAACCGTGTCTTTACGGATGGAAGGACGGCGCGGCGCATTTATGGAATTCAGACAGGAAACAAACAACTGTAATAGAATGTAATAAACCCGTAAGAAACGGGGAACATCCGACAATTAAACCGGTAACACTGTTCCACTATTTGATACAAAACAGCACGAAATCGGGGAACAAAGTCCTTGACACCTTCGGCGGAAGCGGAACAACGCTTATTTCCTGCGAACAAAATAATCGTGTTTGTTATATGGTTGAAATCGAGCCGAAATACTGTGACGTTATAGTGAAGCGATACATAACCTTTACGGGCAACGATAACGGTGTGTTTTTACTGCGAAACGGAGAGAGGATGTCGTATGCGGAAGCAGTTAAAAGACATGGTGCAGGAAAGTAAGTAGTAAGTAAATATAATAATAAAAGAAAATTAAGAGTCAATTTTTATATTTAAAATTAATTTAAAGATATATAGCAAAACAGGGAATTATGAAATATGACTGGATAAGCCTAAAAAGAAAGTTTATCACGAAGTGTCAGGGCAACAAAAAATACACGCTGAAACAGTTTGCCGAAGACGAGAAAATTTCCTACTCTTTGGTTCGTAAAAACTCCTGCGGTTGGATAGATGAACGAGGAACAAAACAGGAACAAAGGAATAACAAAATTACCGAAAAAACCATTGAGAGGCAAATTGAAAGTTTTGTGGAAATGAACTCGCACCATTACGACTTGGCGAACAAGTTATTTGAAGTAATGGAAAAAACGTTTAGCGAGCAGAACCTAATAAAGTCTCCGAAATCGATAAACATACTTTCAAAGGCTTTATTGAATTTACAAAACGTTCAGCGAACTGCAAGCGGAGCAGATAAAACAAACGGTGGGGCGGCGGAACTGATACAGGAATTTATAAAGGCGGTGCAAGATGAGAACTCTGATAAACCGATATAGAAACAATCCTGTTCTTTTTGCACGTGAAGTGTTAAAAGCCGCACCGGAAGACGAGCAGATACAGATGCTTAATTCCGTCCGTGATAATCGTATGACCGCAGTCAAGGCAGGGCACGGTGTAGGTAAAACGACTTCTCTTGCGTGGATAATTTTATGGTTCATGCTCACAAGACCGTATCCGAAAATACCATGCACAGCGCCGACAATGCACCAGCTTCGTGATATACTGTGGGCCGAGATTTCAAAGTGGCTTTATCGGAGCGATATTTTAACGCAGTTCTTCGATTGGACGGTTGAAAGACTTTCACTTAAAACACAAGAAGAAAACTGGTTCGCGGTCGCAAGAACGGCAACACAGCCTGACGCCATGCAAGGATTCCACGCCGACAGCCTTTTGTTTGTGGTTGACGAAGCAAGCGGTGTCAATGATCAGATATTCGAGCCGATTCTCGGTGCGCTGACAGGACAGGAAACAAGATTTATTATGGTAGGAAACCCGACGAAAACAGTCGGATTTTTTTATGACGCTTTTACGAAGAGCCGAGCGATGTTTAATTGCTTTACGCTAAACGCCGAAAACAGCAAGCGTGTTTCTCACGACTTCGTTCAGGCGATTATAAATTTATACGGCAAAGACAGCGATCCGTACCGCGTCCGTGTTCTGGGCGAGTTTCCGAAGTCTCAACCTGATACGTTCATTTCGTTGGAACTTATAGAGCGCGGCATAAATAATTACAACACGAAGAGCAAGGACGATAAAGAACTTATCGCATTGCACTTGGGTGTTGACGTGGCACGGTTCGGCGACGATGAAAGCACAATATATTTATCGAAAGAATACAAAGACGGCACTTATATTTCACGGAAATTAGAAGTGATATATAAAAACACTACGGTAGAACTCACAGGGCATACAAAGGCGCAAATTCGTTATTTAAATACCGCTTATCCGAGTATAACGGTAAATGTTAACGTGGACGGAACAGGCGTCGGCGCGGGAGTGGTGGACGAGCTGGACAGTAATCACGGCGACTTAAACTATCGCGTTATAGAACAGACCTTCGGCGGTCAGGGTGGAACTCTTAACGAAGAGCCTATAAAATATAGCAATAATACCGGGTTAATCTGGGGCAATATCCGCCGCCTGCTTTTTGACGATAAATTGTGGCTTGAAGAAGACGGCGAACTCGTGGCGCAGTTATCTAACCGAAAATATACCGTAAACGAAGACGGCTTTATTCAGTTAGAGCGAAAACAAGACATGAAAAAAAGAGACATATCGTCGCCGGATAGGGCGGACGGTCTCGGACTTTCTCTATCAACGAATTTACAGCATTTCACGGGAATGCTCGATTATTAAAAGGAGCGATTATGTTATTTAATTTTGACTGGTTAAAACAGGGCGAGAAGTTTCCGCCTGTATCCGAATTAGGTCGCATTAAAGGTTATAAAGACAATGCGGCGCTTTTTGAAGACGATACTTACCACGTGTTAAAGCCTTACCAAGAAAGGCTCATGAGTATAATTAAAGACTTAAAAGAGTCGGACACCATAAACACAACTTTTTATGAAACGCCAGCGTATTGGCAGTTATCCACTATAAAAACGATGGATTTAATGGTGGGCGACGAGCCGACTATAATCTGCGAAAAGGCAAAAGACAGGTTAACCGAAGTATTAAACGAAAGTGATTTTATAGCGAAACTGTCAGAACTCGTTATTGACAACGATTCGCTCGGCGAGTGTCTCATCCGTCCTTACATAGACAAAAAGGGAAAAAGAAACTTCGTTACGCAGAATCCGCAGATGTGGTTTCCTGTTGTAAACCCTGAAAACAACAAGGAAGTAATAGCCGATACACTCGTCTGGCCCGTATGCACTTATTCGGACGCTAATCATCCCGAAAGAAATAAATACGAGCTTTATGCTAAAATACAGAATCGTGGCGAGAACTCGTGTATTTTCCGCAGATACCAAGTCACAAGTTTAAGTAAGCACGAAGACTATGTCGATACTAACACCAGTGAGCATTACGGAAAGCAGATATTTTTTGCTATCGGAGCGCTTATAGAAGAGAAGAAAGAGGAAACACCGTGCGACCAGTTGATTATATCTATTCACGGCATTACAACGTCAAGAAATAATCACGGGATATCTTCCTACGATAGAATAACTGCTATCGTTGCAGAAATCGGTATTCGTGAAAGTTTAGGTAATTTTATATTAGACCAGAACGCCGCGCCGAGAATGGCAGCACCTGACAGTGCGTTTACAAAAGGTGAAAACGGTAAATGGCATTTGAAAACAGGCGGTCGCTCTTTCGTGGTTGCACCAAACTCACAAGTTCCTGTCTATGTGACGTGGGACGGAAACTTAATCGCTAACGAAAACCGAATCGCAGAGTTAAAGAAAACGCTTTACTCAATGTGTGAAATGGGTTCGGTTATCAACAATGACGATATTAACAGTTCGCAAGGCTACGAGGCACTTGAAGTAAAACTCACAAGCCCGAAATCGAAAGTTCGTCGTATGGCAAGTAAATTCAAAGCGCCTTTGAAAAAATTGATTGCTTTTCTTTTGGAAGACGTTAGCGCCGATGACGTTAATATCATATTCAACGAAGGGATACCGACTTCGGAAGGGCAGAATATAGCGATAGCGCAATCGAAGAAAAATCTCGGCTTTTCGTTTAAGTCTATTGCGATGGAGTATTTCGGACTTACGGAAGATCAAGCAGAAGAAGAATGGGAGAAAGCAAGGGAAGAAAACGCGGACAGTTTTGTGGAACAGTTCGGTGGATCTCGGAACGTTCTTTTCGGCGGCAGCACAAACGGCGATAAAGGCGGCACAGGTGAAAATAAAGGCACGGACGGGCAAGAACCCGACGACAATAAAAACGACGGAAACAAGCTAAAGAGCGAGCCTGACGGCGGCGGAGAATAAAGACAATGCCCGATATTGACAGCGAAAGGCTGAAACAGCTTATATCAGCGTTCAAATCTGCCGAAGAACAGGTGCAATCGGTCTTACTTGATACCAATGCCAAGAGCGTGGAAGATTACAGGTTAAAGGTAGATAAAAAGTTAGATAAAGTCAGTGTGTCGCTTATGCGAGAGTCAATAGACTGGGCGGAAAAAGACCTTCCGAAAGCATATCGGGAAGGCGAGAAGAGAACGGACAGTTGTATAGGCGGTTCGCACGGTCTCGTTTTCGGAACGCTTAAAGACACGGCAATAGAAACGCCGTATATAGAACTTGCCCGGCACACGCAATACGCTAACGATTATCAGAAGAAAATAATTGACGACGCTATTTTAGAAGCGGAAAAGGACGGCTACGGCGCTACGGTAAGCAAGGTTAAAGACATTATTCAGGACACGCTTGCGAAAGACAATGCGAGTATGATAGTTCAATACTCCAACGGTGCAAAAATGCCGCTTGAAAAATACGCGGAAATGCTGGCCCGAACTTCGAGAATAGAAACGGCAAACAGGGGCTCATTTGACCGTTCGCTTAAAAATGGCATTGATTTAGTGCGTTGCACTAAAGTTCCGAACTGTTGTCCGTATTGCCAGATGTATGAAGACAAGGTTTATTCTCTTACAGGACGCGACAGTCGGTTTCCGTATATCTACGACACGGCACTGCAACGCGGTTATGATATCATGCACCCGAATTGCCGACACGAGTTCCCACCTTTTATTGAAGAAATGTATGCGCAAGAAGAATTACAGGCGCTTATAGAGAAAAGCAACCACTTTAAGAAATTAAGCCCTGACGATAAATTGTTTAAGATTTATAACGAAAATCAGGCGCTTTTAAGACAGTGGAACGAAGAGCGGCACGAGTTTAATAATATGCAAGCCTATTACAAGGCAAAGGGCGAAGAACCCCCTTACACAACTCTCGGCGGGTTCAGAAGGGCGCACAGAAGCAACGAAAACACGTTTGCTTATAAAAAGAGCCATAATGCCGTTAGAGACTTTCAGCAATACGGAAGATGGAAAGACGTTGCGGGTGAAAAAAATGTTCCGAAATCATTTGCCGAATTTCAAGAAATAAAGTATAATAGACCTGACGACTTTCAGCAAATATTAAGTTCTGTTAGAGGACGTTCGGCAGTTCTACAAGACAGACTTGATTTTCGGTATGAAGGCGAAAACGGTTTTATACCAAGCAAGACTGTTATATCTCATGTGAAAGTGATAGCGGGAAAAGGTTCAAACACTCCGTTAAGGGTTGCGGACAGTCTCGCAGTTAAATACGGCGGCGAACCTGACGACTGGCAAAAGAAAGTCGGGCAAGTAGAAAGTAATAAGTATTTATTTGACGTTCATTGGTATGAGATAGATTATAAACAATACGGCGCAAAGTTAAAAGGAAGAAAGGAAAAGAAATGAAACTAAAATATATAGGCGAGTCTTTCGGCGTTGACTCATTAACAAACGGCAAGATATACGAAGCCACTATTGAAGACGACGATTTCTACCGTGTCATAGATGACAGCGGCGAAGATTATTTATATTCAAGAACTAACCCCGCCCCGCTTGACAGTTCAAGCCCCGGCGGAAGATGGGAAATAGTATCCGAATAATTTTATCAACTTTATAGCAAATTTATAACAATCAAAGCACTACCTTCGGGCGGTGCTTTTTTCATAGTTTAATTAAGACTTTAAGCGATTGCTTAAGGTCTTTTTTTATAAAAAAATAAAGGAGGAAGGCAGAATGAATCAATGGGAATATCAGACGATAGTAAGTATTCTTAACAACGGCGCACCTGCGCTTGCGAACGGGCTTGTAGCAAAAATTAATTCGTTGATAACGGACAATGAAAGATTAAAGTCCGAACTTGAAGCGAAGAACAAGCAAGCAGAGAAAAACACTACGTCTGAAAAACAAGGTAAATAATTGTAAAAATTATTTACCCGAAATTAACGTCAGCCGCACGATAGACGGCAAATTCATTTATTTTTCAAGGTGGGGGATAGCCACCATAAAAAGGCAGGAGGATTTATGAAATTTTTAGAAAAGTTCCTTTCAGACGAGACCATTAAAGAGTTAAACACGAAACTCGGCGATGACCTTGTCGGGCAAATCAACGCAAAACTCGGTGATTACTCAATCGACATCGGAAAAGAAAAACTTATTCCGAAGGTTGTATTCGACGCCGATAAAAAAGCGTTAAAAGACCAGTTAGCAGAGAGAGACAGCCAGTTAAAAGAACTGAAAGAAAAAGCGAAAGACAACGCGGATCTTACTGCGAAGATTGCCGAACTCGAAACGGCAAACAAAAACAGTAAAACCGCCTATGAAAAATCGCTTATGGAGACTAAACAGACTTACGCTTACGAAACCGCCCTTGCTGGCGTGAAAGCGAAAAATGTAAAAGCACTGTCAGGTCTTATTGATAAATCTAAAATAACCTACGAAGATAACGGCACAGGCGGTTATACGGTTAAAGGTTTGTCAGAACAAATCGAAGCACTTAAAAAGAGTGATGCGTATTTGTTTGAGGGGAATAACCCGAATACCCCTGCCCCTCAAAATCCGCCTGCTAACAACGATGCGGTAAAAGCCGCCCAAGACGCAAAATTAAACGGGTGTTTCGGACTCCCCACAGAGGGAAAATAATAAGGAGTTCATTATATGAACAGCATTGCATTGGCGTTAAAATACACGCCTAAATTGGATGAAATATTCCAGAGAGAAGCCACTTCCATTGACTTGGAAGACACTACCGTAAATTTTGACGGTGTTGATACCGTTAAAATTCTTAAAGTCAAAGTACCCGACAATGCGGATTACAGCCGTTCGTCTGGCTTTACTACGGGCGACGTAGAAGCAACGTGGGAAACTTGGCAGTTAACGCAGGACAGAGGTCGTGAGTTCAACGTGGACGCGGTTGATAACGAAGAAACGCTTGACCAGACCTTCGGTGCGGTTTCGGGTGAGTTTATCAGAACGAAAGTTATCCCCGAAGTCGATTTATACAGATACGCCACTGTCGCAAGCAAGAGCGGTATATCTGGGACGATCGGTGTTCTCACCACGGGCGATCAGGTTGTAGCCGCTATTAGCGCAGCCATGACGCAGATGGACGAGGACGAAGTTCCCACCGAAAACAGGTTGCTGTATATCACTCCGACCTGCAAGAGACTTATCGACGCGCTTGAAACCTACAAATCACAGAAGGTTATGGAAGGTTTCTCAAAAGTTATCCAAGTTCCGCAGAGCCGTTTCCTTACCAAAATCACCAAGAATACGGAGAAGAAATTTGTCCGCCACGCCGACGGTTCATTTATCAACTTTATGATAATTCACAAATCGGCGGCAAAAGCAGTCAGCAAACACGTCAGATTAAGGATATTCCTTGCTAACGGTGACGACGACACTGGTGTGAACAGGAATCAGGATATGGACGCGCATAAGTTCCAATACAGGAACGTTCACGACTGCTTTGTTTACGACAATAAAGTCGCTGGCATTTATTGCCACTCCGTTCCGCTCGTTGCTATAACCGTAACGGCAGGTTCGGGCGCAAGCGCGGACGTTGAGAGTTTCAAAGTTCCGTCGGGAACTGTTGCGAAGGTTGACACGACCAACAACAAGATAACTCTTGGCGACGTTACCGTAACCATTACGCCTCCGACCGGTAAAACCATTACGGCAGTCAGCGGCGTAACCAACGGCACGGCTGTTTCGGCGAACGCAACCATAACGTTTACTTATTCGTCTTAATAGGTAGACAACTAAAATAAAAAGGGGATGGGAGTTTTCTCGTCCCCCTTTATATGCTATCTAAAAGTAAAAGGTCGGGGCAGTTCCGAGAGGTAGCAAAGGAGTGAAATTATTATGTTAACGGTTGGTAAAGATACTTATATTACCGTTTCGGAAGCGGACGAATATATATCGGCAAATTACCCCGAATACGACGATTTAGCGGTGGTCTGGGGCGTTTTATCGGAGCGAGATAAAGAAGCGTATTTACGGGCGAGTTTGGGGCAAATTGAGGCGCTTGTGATTGAAGGTCGTCCATACGAACGCGGACAGGATTTACAATTTCCGCGCCGTTGCTGCTTTAAGGCAGGACCGGATATTCCTTCCGAAGTAAAAGAAGCACAGGCGGAAAACGCTATCGCTCTGCTTAACAAAGATTTAAGAACTCGGTCGGACGAGCAGATGAAAACGCTCGGAACGCTCGGAGTGGTTAAAAATACGAAGTATAACAAGCGCGAAATGGGCGAAATCGGTCTCGGCGCAACTCTCACGGGAACGGAAAAACACACGGCATTAGAGAGCGAAGACGCTCTTAAAATGCTGAAATCTTGGTATTAAGGAGTTTAAGTTATGAACACGGTAAGCATTTTATATGAAGATTATCCCGTCCTTGTAAACAGCGACGACGTGGAAAAATACTGCGGCTGTAATCTTTCGGAAGAAATAGAAGGTGACAGCGACGAAAAGGTGTCTAATTTCCTTGACACCGTCCATCAGCAAGTTTACGACTTTTTGATTTATGCGACTGGCGACAGAGATATAAAGGACAGAATAATTACAAAATATGCGGAAAGGCTCACAAAGCCGATTACAAAGGCTTTATTAGTGCAGGCTAAATACTTGCTCGCCAGCGGCGATATTGCGCTTTTTAACGGCGTAATTAAGACCGTCAACGGCGTGGATATAAAAGACAATAACCAGATAACGGAAAAAGTTATCGGGCCGACAGTCGTAAACCTTTTAATCGGAACGAAGCCGAACATTCTTTTTGCCGGGAGATAACTATGTCATACAGCAACACGAATTACAATTTCAATTACGATTTGAAGGTAAGAATTATAAACTCGGCGACGGGTAAAACGTTAGCCGCGTTCGACGCGCGGGAGTTCTCGGAAGAGACAAACAGCGCAAGCGTGGTTTCGGGCGGTATAGCGTCCTTCGATCAGAAATACGCAATCGCCACGTCCGCCGCCGTAAAGGACTTGATAAAGGCATACGCCTGCCAAGCGATTATAGAGCCTGACACGCCTTGTCAGCGGGAATTTAAGGTTCTTTCGACGGGCATTTCTAAACGCTCGCCGTTAAAGCAATTCAGGCAAGTGAAAGCCTTTGAAACGGTCATTTATTTGGGGTAAAGAAAAAATGAGAAGACTAACGCTCGATTTAGCGTTAAACGAGTTATTAAGGATAACAAAGAATAACGCGCCCGTCAGAAGCTTCCCCGGTCCTACGGGTAAAAGGGGAACGAATATGTATTCGCCTTATCCCTGCAACCTCAAAAACAACGGTATATGGGGCGAAAATCTGGGCGCAACGTCGGGCAGGGTTGTTTTATCGGGAACGGAAGGTAAAGTCGGTTATTTGCCTTATACGGAAACGCGAAGCCACAGCCCCGGTTGGCAAGCAAAAAGTATAAACGAATTTGTAAGCGTATTATGCACGGTTTACGGAGGTAAAAGAGTATGAGTAAAAACAAAATAAATCAACTTGTTAAAATGGAAGACTTGGCGGCGGCTTATTCGGCGCTTATGGGAAACAGGTTCGATTTAAGCGTGGACTTTAATCTTGATATAGAAGCCGACAAAGAAATGGCTTTTATGCGGGCAACGCGTCAGCCTTATAAAATATCTAATATCAAAGCGGAAAGTATGCAAATTGTCCTGCGGTTTTATCTCTGTTGCGAAGTAAAAGAAAAATACCTTGACGACATTCAGATTATAACGCAACTTTGCGGAATGAATAAAATGCTTTTTGAAAGCAATTCGCTACAATATAAGGCTTATTCTTTCCTTGATTTTGCCGAACCGCTGGGCGATCCTGTAATAGACTGCGGAAAATGGCACAACACCGTGGAACTGCGCGGAAGCATTCTCGTCACGCAACTTGAAGGCGGCGTGCTTATAGGGAACGAAGTCGAAACTAAAATCCGCGTCGATATAGGCAAGCAAACCGAAATGGAAGGCGTGATCGAAGTGCTGGCTTCGGCTACCACATTAACCAAAACGCAGGAAAGCCCGCAAATGGCGAATAAAGCGGTCGCGGAAGCGTTTAACAATACGCAAGCTTATTCGTATTCTTATACAATTTTACTAATGAAAAACGCTATTTGTTTGCGTTTATTAAAAGCCATAAGGAACATACTCCCGTTCGGACTTAACGAAGAAATAAGGATAACGGACACTTACCCCGAATTTGTACCTAACGGCGGGCAAATTGTCGATACAAAGTCCGTTATAATGACCGGCGGAACTATTGAAATAAACGCTGGCGCGTTTGCTTTAATAAATATGACTTTTTTAGATAGAATAACCATTTCAAATGAGATTGAAGAAGACGAAGAGTCAGAAACTCAATCTGATTACGACGTCACTCACGCAATATCAACATATTTAGCATACAACTCGAATTCGGGTTCTGGCGGTTCTGGAAGCGGTTCAGGTGGTGTTAGTTTTTAGTTAAGGGGTGCAACAAAATGGATGAAACAAGTATAAATATATATCTATACGGTCAGCGCGGCGGCGGAAATGAAAGCGATCCGACAATGCCGGGCGTAACGCCTAATCCTGAAGCACCAGACGAGACCGAAACTGGTATTAAGGACAGTGCGAACGCCTTAACTGTAACAAAAGCATTAGGCTTTAAGGTTGGAAGACAGGCTTTAAACATGGTAACATCAAGAGTGGGAGTTTCGACCAGAAATAATTTAAAACAACAGCAAACAAACGCTGCCATAAAAGGCGCGGGATACGGCTTGACATTTTTCGGCTCACTACTTACGCAAAACTATTTTGCCGCCGCCATGACTGCGGTTAGTTTTGTCGGCGACATTTATAGTAGTGGGGTTCAATACAGCGATAACGCTGTGAAAGAAGAAGGGCGTTTATCAATTTTAAGGCAAAGATATTATGGCAATATCAACAGGAGTCGGTAAATGATTACAAAAATTAAACTATTTAAAGTGGTTATAAAACACATTATTTTTGATAAAAAGCAATATTTTTTACAAGATATATCTGACCAACTCGAAATGCCTATATATAACACCGACCAACTCGACGACGTGTTAGACACCACGAGAATATCGCTTTTAAATAAAATAAAAAAACCACTTAAACCTTTTACAAGAATTATAATTGAATTAACCGACACCATAGATGGTCAAGACAATGTTTCTAAAATATACAGGTATGTTGAAAACGATTCCGTGACGAATATTGTTCGCGGCAACGAGCCTGTTTATATGCACAGCGTTAATTTAATTGAAATTACTAAAATTTTAGAAAGAAGAATTGTAGATAATCATTGCTTTACCAACTTCTTACCTTATAATTACGGCGTTGCAAAAACAAAGATGGGGTTTATCCAAGACGAGGCTTCCTGCTCTATTTATAGTAAAGCCGTAGGAACGGATATAAATCAATATACTGCAAGGCGATTTACGTATCACGAATATGGGGAATACAGCGATCGTTTTATGGGGCCGAATATATTATTAGACAACGAAACGGGAACTTTTACAATTCCAACTAATGTTTTTATTGACGTAAAAGGTGCAATGGTAATGACTTCCACTTCCGATAATCCGTTTTATACACTTATGGTAATAAACTGGGGCTGGTTCGGTGGTGGCGAAATCGAAGTCACTGTTCCTTTAACTGAATATTATGTCTCCAAACCAAACGGAACAAGGACAAATATCACCACAAGCAGCGGGTACACCTTTAATCAGGCAGGTCATTATACGATAACACAAGTGTATTCATATAAAGTAGATAACCACACCATATTTTATTACAAGGTTCACTGGGATTATTATGTGTATGAAGACGAGTCGCATGTTGCCCACGAATATACAATTAAAGAAGTAGTGGAAAGGGTGTTAAACACATGTTCAGTATTAGCCGTTGGAATTGACGAACCGGAATTTAAGTTAAATCCAGCATTGGAACAATATCTATCAACGATAGAAAGTCCCGAATTTTCTTTAACACAATGCACGCTATACGAAGCTCTATCTCAAATCGGGAAATATATTCACGCAATACCGAGACTTATACCGAATGTTTTTACTGATATAACAACTGACGAAGATGATAATGTTGTTAGTTTCGAGAACGATTTTAAAGAGTGGAATATAATTACTTTTGATTTTTTGGGCAATAAAGACGTTAAATTCGTTTTTCAAAATACTACTGCATTTATCGAAAACAACAGATTTACAGGTAACAACTATTCTTTAATTGACCTTGAAAACCCGTCCGACGAGTTTGCCACCGATTTAGTGAGCAATATTCAGAATGCAACTGTCACGAATTATGAAGGCGGCTATACGGTTACAGAACCATACAAAGACGGTTTTATTTCAACAAGGACAGAAAGCACGAGTTTTGAAATATCGGACAATGAATGTATAATCAAAACACGCTTGCCTATTAGAACCATTATTAAAGTGCAATTAAGAGTGGAAGGTGATAACAATAAAATCGTTGATATAACAAGCCGTGTCATTGAAAAGAAAGTTTACGATCTAAAAAAGGATTACAACGCGTCGGATTATTCCGTCAGTAAATCGCATTTCCTTTATTATGAAGAAGGTAAGAACAATATTCTTGGCTGCGATTATGTAAGACCAAATAGAAGTTCTTATGATACTTTTGCAAATACACAATCAATTAAAGCTATTTTACAATGGGGCGGAATTACGGGCTGGAACGGGCGCATGTGCGACATTGAAGTTCAGGTAAAATATATCCCGTTTTTAGGTTTTAAGGCTCGTCAATTTAAAACCTTTTACGATAAAAACAGCGAGAAGTCAACCTTGCTATTCAATCAACAAGCTAATGAGATAGATGTAAATCACTACGGCGAAAATATGAATAGCACCTTGCTTAAAACAGGCAATATAAAAGTTTCAAGGACACAATATTTTACCGACTTTGCAGACGTTCCTCGTTGTGGGCAGTGGCACGTAACGGATTATTTTGCCTTTCAAGTCAACACTGAAATTTCTTGCAATATGCCGATAAAGTCAACTTCTGCGTGGTCTAAACATTATAATGAACTTTTTGCCGATGTTGCTATAAAAAAGGACGTTCGTCAGTTTGAAATTAGCGAAAAAGAATGTATTGCAAGGGATATTGATATACAGGAATTTTGCGTGGTTGATACTAAACTTGATGTGCAAGAAGTGTATAACGACCAGAGATTAACCGATATGCAAGAATGGGTAGAAAAACAACTCGCCCCGGTTGGCTTTGGAACAAATGACACGATGTCGGCAATCGCCGCAAAATTACACAACGACAGTGGTAGTTATTCGGGCATCACAGGAATGATTTGCAGCACGGAAACTACAAATAAGGACGGCGTAATTCAATATCACCATTTTTTCATACCCGTTGCATGCTTTCCTTTTGGGCGTTCAATTGTCGTTCAATTTGCTTTTGACGATAATTATAGTGCGGCAACATATTCCGAAGACGCCCCTTCGCAAGCAAGTTATGCGTTTGAAAAATATATCGAATACGGAAACGAATACGGGCAATTTAATAATATTTCTTTTATATTAGCAGACAAGATATC